>CAZMIG010000014.1:0-45718 GCA_964566285.1 uncultured Mariniplasma sp.
ATTTGAAAGGTGTGTTTCCTAAAAACCACAACCTATTTTAAAGAGCCTTTATTTTATGATATCCAAATTAATTTTACCATCTTTTATTTCAATAATGCGATCAGCTTTTATTTAAGTCTCTACTAAAGGGGATTCACTCTACTGATGTGTTTTTTTACTTGTGATATACGATTTTATAATGATCTAGAACCTGTTTAAAGACTGTATCATAGATTTCTTGATGATCAGTTAAATATTGTTTAGCATTTTCTCTACCTTGACCAATCTTTTCTCCATTATAAGCAAACCAAGCTCCGCTCTTTTGAATGATGTCTAATTCTGATGCCAAATCAACTAATTCCCCAACCTTAGAAATGCCTTTGCCGTAAATAATATCAACGGATACAGTCTTAAATGGAGGAGCTACCTTATTTTTAACAACCTTGATTTTTGCTTTATTACCAATAATATCTGTAGCATTTTTTATCTGTTCAGATCTTCTAATTTCCAGACGCACAGAAGCATAGAACTTTAATGCTCTACCACCTGGAGTAACTTCGGGATTTCCAAACATAACGCCAACTTTTTCACGTATTTGATTAATAAATATTGCTGTTGCATTTGCTTTTGAAATAACACCAGATAACTTTCTCATTGCTTGACTCATTAGTCTTGCTTGTAACCCAATATGAGAATCTCCCATTTCGCCATTAATTTCAGCTTCTGGAACAAGTGCAGCAACAGAATCAATAACTAATGTATCAACCGCACCACTTCTAATTAACGCCTCTGCGATTTCTAATGCCTGTTCGCCAGTGTCTGGCTGCGACAAAATTAGATTATCAACATCAACACCTAATGCTTTCGCATATTGTGTATCCAGTGAATGCTCAGCATCAATAAATGCTACATAACCGCCTAATTTTTGAACTTCAGCAATTGCATGAAGTGCCAATGTAGTCTTACCAGAGCTTTCTGGTCCATAAATCTCGATGATACGTCCTTTAGGATATCCACCGATTCCTAAAGCAATATCAAGTCCTAAAGAACCTGATGGGGTAGCGGCTACATGACGATCAGGTTCATCGCCCAATCTCATAATAGATCCTTTACCATATTGCTTTTCTATTTGTTTCATTGCAGTCTCTAAGGCTTGTGCTCTTTTATCTTTATCCATATTTTACGTACCTCCATATTATAATAGCTAATCAATCAAATCTTTTCTTTAAATACTTTCCAATATAATTTTACGATTTTTTATAAAATAATCTATACCACTAATTAGTGTAAAAGTGATGGCAATCCAAAAGATTATATTCCCGATGATCATGGGTAATCCAAAATCATTAAAAAGCATTAAAATTAATGCAATCATAGTTGATGCTGTTTTTATCTTACCATAAGGTGAAGCAGCAATCACTTTGCCATGCTCAACAGCAATCAATCTAATACCAGTTACTGCAAATTCTCTAATAATAACAATCATTACAGCCCACAAAGGAACACGATCTGGTGTAATCATCATTAAAAATAAAAACGCAACCATCACTAAAACCTTATCAGCAATAGGGTCTAAGAACTTTCCAAAGGTTGTAATTTGATTATATTTGCGTGCAACATATCCATCGAGTAAATCAGTAAATGATGCTAAAACAAATAAAATTGCAAAAATAAACTGATTTAAATCCAAATTTAAAAAGCCGATGGGTTTTTGCAAAGGCTTTATATAAATAAAAACGATCATCACTGGAATCATCATCACTCTAAGAAACGTAAGTTTATTTGCTGTGGTCATTTTCCATACTTCCTTTAACTTTATACTCTTATTTTACCATAAATATGCGTTTACTGTTGCAATTTTAATATGCATTTGATACAATGGGTATGCGCATATGGGAGGTGAAATTGTGGCAAATATTAAACAACAAATCAAACGTAATAAAACCAATGAAAAACGCCGTTTAAATAACGCTTCTTTTAAATCATCTGTCAAAACTGCAATCAAAGCTGTTGAACTAGCTGTAGCAGCTAAAGATAAAGAAAAAGCTCTTTTAACACTGTCTTTCGCACATAAAAAATTAGATAAGGGTCTTGCTAAAGGAGTCTTTCACAAAAACTTCGTTGCTAGACACAAATCTGGTTTAGCAAATTTAGTCAATACCCTATAAGGATGCATCATCTGGATGTGTCTTTTTTTTAGCTTTTTTCTATTTCGCGATATCCACCCTTTTGGGCGATATATTTAACATGCGGTAATTTTACGCCATTGACACCATAATTTGCGTTATAACCTACCACATTGACGTATTTCTTTAAATTACTTAATTCAGCATTCATTTTTTTCATCGCTTCAAATGTTGCTTTAATGTCATCTAATGCACGGTGAGTATTATTGATGGCAACTTGATATTTTTCAACAGCATTATCTAATCTATGAGGGTAACGATGACGATCCTTGTATATAGCCATGACATCGAGGATGTCATTTTTTATTTGAAATGTTGAATTCCAATATTTCTTGAAAAATTGAATCAAAAATGAAAGATCAAATTGAATATTATATGCAATCAATAAAGTATCTTCACTATACATAGTTAAAAACCGGTGGAATGCTTCTTCTTGGCTTATGCCACTTCTTAATAGCATTTCATCAGTTATATGTGTTATTTCAATAATTTTTGCTGGTAGTTGTTTATCTGGGATAACTAGTGTTGAAAGTTCATCAATTGCTTCATACTCACCCAATAAATTCTTTTGTAATAAAATAGCACCAATTTCGATTATTTGTTCTCTATCAGCATATAGACCTGTTGTTTCAAAATCAAATAGCAATACTCTTTGATGATCTAACATACTACGCTCCTAACAAATAAAGCTCAAGACCCAATTTCTTATCAATTTTACCTGACTTGATATCATAATCCAGTTGGGATAATTTTTTTAAGTGATTTTCCAAAATACTAAACGATATTGATTGTGCATTTTTAACAAGATAGTAAGCTCGCCCACTTTTTATATGGAAATGTTCAGCGACTTGTTCTTGTCTATAACCTTTTTCAATTAATAGCTTAGTGTGCATTAATTCTCTTACTTTACCTACAATGTTATTCAGGATTCTTAATGGGTCTTCATTTCTAGCAACTAAATCATAAAAAATTTCAATGGTTTTAGATTGATTTTTTGCCAAAAGTGCATTTGTTAATTCAAAAATATTTTCTTCTAAATTTCTACTGACAAGTAATAAAACAGCTTTTTCATTGATTTCTTTAGTATCATAAGCAAATAACATTAATTTTTCTGCTTCCTGATTAATCAGTGTGAAATCAAGATTCGTTCGTTCCAATAAAGCTTCTATCGCATCATCAGTAATCATGTATTGATATTTTTTAAACATATTACGAACAAAATTAGGATAATCTTGTTTATCCATTTCTTTTATCTTTTCTATATATGCATATTTGAATAATGTTGATCCAAGTGGTGAATCCTCTGGTAAAAGTTCATTTGATACAACGAGAAGTATAACATCAGGATTAGGTTTTTCAAGATATGCTACCCAATTTCTAACGACTGATTCTCCTTCTTTTTCTATTTCTCCTAGATTACGAACAATAATAACTTTCTTTTCAGCAAAAAAAGAAACCGTTTGTAAATCTTCTAAAATATCATCACTTGAGTTTTCTAATAAATCATACTTAATGATATTAAAGGGGTCGACATTAAATTCTGCGATTTTTTCTTCAATTTTGTGGTTCAAGAGAAATTCATTGTTCGAGTAATACAAATAGATTGATTCGGCCATTAGTATGCCTCCTGACTGTTATTTATATTATACTAAAAACCGCGTCAAAATGGTAGATGTACCACCCATTTTTCTTTCTTTTGATAATATCTGAATTCAATGGTTCCCATTTGGTCTGTTCGATAAATTTCTACATGAGTGCTCATAAGTCTATTAATTACTTCCGAATCAGGAAATCCATAGCGATTACTTTGTCCAACCGAAATTAAAGCAATCTCTGGATTCACATGCCTAATAAAATCATCGCTTGATGATGTTATAGAACCATGGTGAGGGATTTTTATAATATCACTTTTAAGTAAATATCCATATTGTGAAACTAAATCTATTTCAGCTTCTTGTTCTATATCTCCAGTAAATAAAAAATTTGATTTTCCTAAACGAATTTGAAAAACCAATGAATTGTTATTTGTATCATCATATGCTTTCAAAGGCCCCAAAAAATTGATTTCTAATTTCCCACATTTAAAATGGTCATCTGAACGGGCTATGATTGTTTCATCGTGCTGAACTGGATAATTATTATATGGGTTCAAAACAAGGTAGGAAACATCTATATGATCAATGATATTTTGCGCTTCTTCGATATGATCATTGTCACTATGAGTTAAGATCATGTAATCGATATGATAAATACCTAAATGATTAATAAACGGTAAAACGTTTTGAAAACTATCAATCAAAATCACACAAGATGGTGATTCTATCAGCATGGAATCACCTTGTCCAACATCAATCATGTAAAAATGCACTTCATCCAAGATGTTGATATCGAAAACAAAAAAACAAAATAGTAAAAAGATATATATGTTTCTTTTAACAAATGATATAAGGTTAGTGGATCTAAATAGGATAACCAACAATAAATAATATATCACCATCGCTGTAAATGGTAATGCTGGTAAGTTTATAACAATATTTTTATACTCAAGATTCTGCAATATCCACTCAAAGAACTGAATGATTTGATAAAATGGAACATCCAGCTCAGGAATAAAAAGTATTATAATAGATAAGAGAAAAAAAGGTGTAGAAAGTGTGAAAATGATTCCTGGTAATAAAATAACGAGTAGTATTGGTATTGATAATTGAAAGGGTAATGTTACATACATGATAATTCCCGAAATCATCATTCTTTTGAAGTAACCTGTATATTTTTGATAATGAAATCGCATTAAATAAAGAAAATTTAGAATAATAAAAATGATGAGAAATCCAAAGTGATAAATCCAATAAATATGCGTTACTAACATTAAAAAAAATGAAATATGTATCAAATCAAGATGAGATAGCTCAATTTTTAGATACTTAAATAATTTACTTAATAAAAATATAATAAAAATTCTCAAAATACTCATTGAAAAAGCATTCAGATAAAGAAAAATGAAATAAATAATAATAATTAAGATTGTTTCCGTATTTTCATTTAGGCTTAAATAAAAAAAGACTTTTTTCATCAAAGTAATGAATGCATAAATATGTAGTCCGGAAATAGTAAATAAATATAGAATTCCCAAATCTTTAAACATATCATTTT
This sequence comes from uncultured Mariniplasma sp., assembly GCA_964566285.1. Taxonomy (GTDB): domain Bacteria; phylum Bacillota_I; class Bacilli_A; order Acholeplasmatales; family Acholeplasmataceae; genus Peloplasma. The sequence continues at coordinate 5,319 of CAZMIG010000014.1, forward strand.
GTTCATTACTGAAACTTTTTTCTCCCAGTATAAGTGCTCTAATATAAGCATTTGATTCAAATCTAGAAATATATATATTTAACTTATCCCTAAACTGGTAAAAAGAGGTGTGGTGGGATATATAATGAATATCATCAACATCTATATAACCTCTAATATTTTGTGATAGATAGTAGGTTGACTGATTAAATCCATACGGAATTGTTTGCTTCCTGTATAAATCAATAGTTCCTTTTACATAAATTTCATCACCCAACATGTATTGATCCGAATCTACGAAAACTAAAAACTTCATATTGTGATATTTTATTGTAATAAGATCAGAATATTCATATGCCTTAACATCAACAATATTAGCATTTCCTTCTATTGTTTCGGGAATCTCTATCTTTTCATAGAGATAAAATCTAATGAGTAAAACACAAATTGCAATTAGGAATACTGGAATCTTAATTGCTTTTCTCTGCCAATATAAGTAGATGAGGAGTAATCCTAACACCCAAGTGTGAAAACACCCTAGAATAGCCAAAAAAAGGGCATAACCCTCAATATAGTAATCATCCCAAAGTAATATAGGGTTTGATTTTTTCAAGTGTTACTATTCCTATATTTTTAACGTTAATCAAATCGTCAAGATGTTGGAAATCTCCGTATTGCTCTCTATATATTATTAAGGATGCTGCTCTTGTTTCGGTCATTCCAGGTATTGTAATTAATTCTTTAAAACTCGCTTTGTTGATATCAATCAAAATGACGGAAACATCAATAACAATATTCCTTGATGCTACTCGAATTGAAAGATCGTGTGTAATAACTTGAGATAAATTTAAAGATGATTGATCTGCATCATCTGAAAATCCCCCAGCACGTTTCAGTACTTGATCTAAAGTAGTTGATTCGAAAAAAATATAAATTCCAGGAAACACAACTGCACCTTGAATATCAACTTCAATTGTATCAATTGGTATCGCAGTTTGATCTACAGTTGTAATGGTTTCAGATCTAGGATATAACCAAAACCAACCTAAGATAACTAATGCTAAAGTCATGATTATCGCTTGTTTCATTTTCCACCTCCATCTTATAGTAGTATGAATCATGTTTTTTACTTTTTTCCAAAAAAAAAACGCCTATTTATAGGCGATAAAGTAAAGTTTTCTTATGTCAACACCGGATTTTGTTTCAACGGTGAATCCAACTGATTTCAGAATTTTCTCATAATAAGAAATTGCATATACATACTGTTTAATCACTTCGGTTTTTTTATTAATCGTAATTTGGTGAATCAACTGATTTTTCTTGGTTGTGATATGCCATTCATAAGGTATAGGTTCATCATCAATTTCAGTATATCCGTTGTAAGCTTCAACAATATCTTCTTTATAAACATCAAATATGAAAGTACCACCATCATTTAATGCACGATAGACGTTTTTAAAAACTCCACGGATTCCTTTGAAATAATTAACAACATCAAAAATCATTAATACTACATCAACTTGAACATCAAGTGGATCTTTTAAATCATGTTCGTAGAGTATGGGTTTCAAGTGATTTGTAACAAGTCTATCATTTGCAATTGAAAGCATTTTGGTATCTATATCAATACCCATTGCTTGATATCCGTTCTTTAAAAGTTCCAAAAGTAAATAACCCGAACCACAACCAGCGTCCAGAATCATCTTTTTCTTATTAAGATATGGCTTTAACCAACGATAGATAGCATCATAATCTACATCTGCCATCAGAAGGTCATATGCTTTAGCAAACATTATTTAATCCTCTTAACGCCTATAAGACGTTGATCAAATCCATAATACTTTCTGTCTTCTTCTTGAAACAAGTGAACGATGACATCACCGCAATCTATTAAGACCCAAGTACCACCCTTACCTTCAATATGTTTGAAATCATCAGCTAATAAAGCTTTTTTTATATGATTGATTGCTGCATTTGCTTGTCTTTCATTTGTTGTTGCAATAACAAAATAATCATAAAATGGTGATGATTGATTAAAATCATAAACAGCTAAATCTCTAACTTTTAAATCTTCTAATGCTTGAACTATTTTATTCAGTTTTTCCACAATTTACCTCCATATAATATGTGTATGCTTCAACTTGCTCCTTGGCAGGAGTAAGATTTTTTGTATATAGGTAGTCAATACTTGCTTTCATAACAGCTTCTGTTGCTTGGTTTAAATCCTTGATTGCAAGTTTAAATATTTTTTCTTCGTCATCGAATTCTCTATACGGTTCGCAACTATCACTAATTAATATTACTTTTTCGATATCAGACATATCTTTTCTTCCCCAAACATGATATCTAATTGCATTAAGAATTTCTTCATCATGAATGTTGAAATCTATCTCAAGTCTTGCTGCCGCAGCAAATGCATGATAGATAACTGGTGTCTCAACATAATCTTTTATGGTCATCAAATCCAAATATTGAATTTGCTCTTCAATGGAATCATATTTCTCATAATCATGATACAGTGCAGCAATACTCACTTTTAGTTCATCTAGGTGATGAGCTTTTGCAAGTTTTAAGGCTGTTTCATAAACGCCCATAACATGTTGCAGTCTTTTTGGATGTTCTTTTAATTTTTCTATTACTTTATTTTTGATATCTTCAATCATTCAAACATTGCCTCCGTCATGCTCAAATGCATGCCTTTAGGATATATAATTGTTAGATGTGCTGGTCCTATAATGTGTAGAAACCCCATATCTGCAAAAGTTATCTGAATTTTCTTTTTAGGAATTCTAAGTGCTTTTTGCTCATATTCTTCTGCATATATCTTAAAATGATCTTCTTTATGTGTAAGTAGTTCTTTCACTCTTGCAGCATTGGTTTTATGAATTTTAAGGTTTTGATCACAATAAAGAACTGCAGTTAAATTTTGTCCACCAAAAGTGATACCAATCAATCCTTCTATAATAAGCGATTGTTGATCTTTTATTTGATATATTCTAGGTTTTATTTTTTCATCAGGAATTAATTTCTTATATGTCTCATAGGGTAAGATTTGATGTAAATATCCTTCTTGATACAATCCTGGCATATCATAAATTATCTGATCTCCAAAAGGTGCAGACAATGCTTCTTGGGTCAAACCAGCTTTTTTAAAGGCTAAAGCTTTCGTTTGTTGTGTAAGAACCTTGTATATTGTAGTTTTACCACTATTTTGTACTCCAAGCAAATAAATGTTCTTATATTTATAAGACGATAGATATTGTTTTAAGTTTTCAATATCAAACCGATTGACTGCTGACATTAAAATAATATCTTCGAAAGGAACATTTAATGATTGAGCTTTTTGAGTCAAACGTTTTACTAAAAGATCTAAATTAGTACTTTCTGGTAATAAATCAATTTGATTAATCAAGTAAACAAAATGAGCTTCTGATTGATATCTATAAACAGGATAACTAAACAGCATATCAATATGTAAAATCGAACTCACCATGACAATCAATGAATCCTTTTCTAAAGAAGGCAAATCCTCTGGGTGAAAATGAATGTTTGCTTCGCCATAATGCATTAATCTATAACATGACTGACAATATTCATGATCAAGTGATAGAGCATATCCAACTTTCGTTGAATCTTCAGTTTGAAGAATCGCACCACAGCCTTGACATTTAATGACTGTCGACATAAATTCTCAACCTTTCTTCATACAACTCAGGATATTTTTTTTGAATTTTCTTCAAAACGAAAGATTCAATCTCTCGATTAAATTTCGTTATTTTTCGATCAGATCTACGTTTGACAGATGCTACTAAAATTGATTTTATACCAAATCTAGAAGCACCAAAAACATCAGTCATTAATTGATCTCCAATAATGATTGTTTCTTCTTTTTTAGTATTTACCATTTTTAATGCTTTTTTAAAACCAAATTTAAGTGGCTTTTTTGCATGCCATATAAAAGGTACTTTTAATTGATTCAAAGCAATTGAAACTCTTTTATAACTTGTATTAGAAATAATTAAAATACGGAATTCCTTTGATAAATCATTGATTAAATTGATGTGTTTTGTTTTTAATTTACTATCATCATAAGCAATAATCGTATTATCTAAGTCAAAAAACAAGGATTTTATACCTTGCTCTTTCAGTTTTTGATATGGAATTTCAAAAATGGAAGCATGATAAGCATCAGGTATACATTTTTGATAAATTGACATTAGTTAATTTCCACAATCTCGATTGAAAAGATTCTTCCTGTTTCTGTTTTAACTTCAACGGTATCGCCTTCTGCATGGTTAATCATTGCTTTACCAATTGGAGATTCAACTGAAATTTTTCTTGTTTTTGGGTCAGCTTCAATACTACCAACCAAATATAATTCTTTAATTTCTTTAGATTCAAGAAAACGAACGCGTACTGTTTTACCAATATTTACAATATCTTCAGAAGTAGTCTTAATGATTTTGACATTCTTCATGATATTTTCAATTTCAGAAATTCTAGCTTCTATGCGTGCTTGTTCGTTTCTAGCAGCATCATAATCAGCATTTTCAGACAAATCGCCTTGAGCTCTAGCTTCCTTAAGTGCTTCTAAGTTTTCTCCACGCTTGACATCTTTTAAATATATAAGTTCTTGTTTTAAATTGTCGACACCTTCTTGAGTAAGTTGAAACGTTTGCTTTACAGCCATTGGTGTACCTCCTTAAATTTCTTAATTATTATACATCATTTTTCAAATAATTGCTATTTTTTTTAAGTCTTTTTGATAAACACGGTGATTTGGCATGAATTCCCCTAAAAGATTATAAAAATCTTTTGAATGATTAAAAACAATTGTATGGGCATATTCATGATAGATTACATAAGATAAATAAATTGGATCTAAACGAGCTAGAAAAGTATTTAAAGTAATTTCTTTATTTTTACGATGATAACTACCAAATTTTGATTTTAAATATTTAAGTTTAAAAGGAATTAATTTCAGTTTTTTTCGAGTGATAATTGCTTCAAACCCAGGTTTTATCAGGTCAATTTTCTTTTTCACTTCCATGTAATAGATTCTTTGTTTAATCTTTTTAACATCATTCCAAGTTGATTTTACAATAACTTGTCTATCTTCAATTCGATATGAAAAGTTACCATAGATAACATCTAAACTAAATAATTCTCCCCAAAGCGTGATTTCTTGATCAGGTTCGATCATTTTCAATGAATCAAGTTTCTCATATAGTGCATCAAATTTTAAATCAATATATGACAAAATCAGCTTATGACTTGTTTTAGGGTGAGTCGTTACTTGTAAGTAACCATCTTTGATTCTAAAATATGTATTTTTAATTGGTTTCTTTTTGATATGAAAAGTTATAACTTTTCCATTTTTTTCGTATGTGTTCATCATTTTTTTCTCAACATTGCATAAGGCTCTACTTTAAAAGGAACCTTGATCTTCAATATTTGTTGAGGATGTCTAGCAACATCCAATGGATGTCCATCTTCATCAGTCATATCATCTAAAATAAATGAGAGCTCACTTCCATTTGGATTAAAGATTTCTATTTCTTGCCCAATTTCAAAATGATTTCTTTGCTCTATCGTAGCAATTCCACTTTCTTCATCGTAGTCTTGAACTAAACCAATAAATAGTTGTGAAGGTTGTTCATTTTTTTTATCGTAGAGTAATTGCTCAATGCCAGGAATTCCTTCAAGATATCCGAATGATGCCGGTCTATTTTCAGCTTTTTGTAATTCAATAAGATATGGTTTGAAATCATCAATAGTGCCACGTTTAATATAAGTATCAATAAGCTTACGATAAGTTGAAACAACTGTAGCGATATAATGAAGACTCTTCATTCTTCCCTCAATCTTTAATGAAAAGACTTTGGCGTCAATTAAATATGGAATTTGTTCAAGAGCTGAAAGGTCTTTTGATGACATAGAAAACATTTTATTACTTACTTTTTTTCCGTCTTCTACAAGTTCATAATTCCATCTACAAGAGTGTGCACAACCACCACGATTTGCATCTCTATCTGTCATCGTGTTTGATAAACTACATCTGCCTGAATAGGACATACACATGCCACCATGAATAAATACTTCAATATCTGCATTTGTTTTTGAGACTAAGTCTTTAATTTGATATTTATCAAGTTCCCGAGCTAGAACAATACGTGTAACCCCTTTATTATGCCAAAATTTTACTGTTTCAGAATTTAGTGCTGATTGTTGAGTGGATAAATGAATTTCTAAAGATGTATGTTTCAATGCCATATCAATGATATAGGGAGATGCGGAGATAATCGCATCTATTTGACATAATTCGAGTGCCTTTAGGTACTCTTTAACACCCGTAAGATCATCTTGATGAGGAATGATGTTTGTTGTCACATATACCTTCTTACCCTTTTGATGAGCAAAAGAGGTTGCATTTTTGATATCTTCTAAAGTGAAATTTGAAGCACGAGCGCGCAATGAAAAATTCTGTCCTCCGATGAAGACAGCATCTGCACCATACATGAGTGCAATTTTTAATTTTTCTAAATCACCCGCAGGTGCTAATAATTCAATCATTTTTTATCCTTTTTGTTTATATACTGTTTTTTTATAGAAAAATCCTTCATCCCAAACTTCTTGATAATCTGTTTTGATTTTTTCTATTAAGTGCTTATCATATAACCGATGATGATACAAATTAAGAACAGATTGTGCATAATGATCATCTTTAAATAGTGTATCAATCATAAGATAATCAACGACATAATCAAGTTCTTCTAAATGTTTAAGTGATGTGGAAACCTGGCTTCTAAAAACGTGAGTTCCTGCTTGATCTTCAAAAATAGGATATGGCTCTTCTTTTCTTGTCTCTTCGATTAATCTCATATTCTGTTTATTGTGATAAGGATTTTCCGATTCAGTAAAAACCATAAAATTATCTATCAATTGCCGTTTAGAATAAAACATATTTAAATGTCCATGCCCAACCATAAACATTTTATACTTCTTTTGACGTCCAATTGCTATAACATCACTCAATGTAATTTCTTTTGCAACAAAAGCCCCTTGAATATTGTTTGTTGCTAAAAAATTAAAATCATAAGCATTCGTTAAAAGTGTTTCAGGATGATAAATAACCTTATTTTGATACCCTAATTTTTCAAGGATGTGTAGTGCACCTAAGTCTGTGACAATGATTCCTTGAAATTTTTCTATAGGCAGTTTTAAAATCCATTTTTCAAAATCATCTAACTGGCTATCAGTAAACATCTGATTTGCCATCAAAAATAATTCCTTATTCAATTTTTCTATCATTATCAACGCTTCAATAATTTCATCACTATCAAAACTATGTGTTAATCTTGTTCCAAAACTATCATTTCCAATTAAAAAACCATCTACATACATAGAAAGATTTTCAAGATAATTCAATTGGTAAAATGTAGTTAATATTTTCATTTAACGTTCCTTTGACTAACACTCATACCATCCCCATGATCATAAAAAGATGTTATGAAATCGGTGTGGTTTATAAGAAAAGTCTTAAATGTCTCTATTTTTCTTAATAATTGCTTGGTATGTCTATTGACATTTTCAGGTTTCAAATCATGAAATCTAAGATTATCACAAACAACAATACCGTTATTTGATAAATACGGAATATACTTTTCAAAAAATCGTTGATACTGCGCTTTTGCAGCATCGATGAAAATTAAATCATACTGTTTTAATTTTCCATCATAAGTTAATGCATCTGATGTAATCAAATGTATTTGTTTTTTTTCATCAAAAATTTGAAAATTTTCCCTTGCCAACTTAACCATATCGAGATCTTTTTCAATCGTATCAACATAACAACCCAAAGAAGCCATAGCGATTGCACTATAGCCTATTGCAGTTCCTATTTCCAAAACGTGCTTAATTTCATGTTTTTTAATGATTGATTCCAAGAACAAAAGACCATCTTCACAAATAATGGGAACATGATTGTCTACTGCGTAAAGCTTAAGTCGATTAAGCATGTTTACGCTTCAACTTCGTCTTCGTCTTCCTCTTCAGCTTCAAGATTGTCAAAATATGCTTGTAAAACCTTATCTAACATATCCCATTCTTCATCTGTTTCAATATCAGAGAACGAACCTTCGTCTTCGGTTTCACCTACAACATATAACGCTGCACTTACTTCATGTGAATCCAAAAATTCAAAGACTACATAATTCTTTCCATCATGTTCGTGAGTAAATAAAATCTCGCAAACAGATTCTTCTCCCTCTGCATTTGTAACAATCATTTGGTTTTCTTCTAACATAAACTTGCTCCTTTATAATCTAAATAGTTTTGTAATATAACAACAGCAGCGAGTTCATCCTTTTTTTGTTTTTGGGATTTACGCCGTTCTGAGCCTTTAATCATTGCACGAAGTGCAGTTTGTGTTGATAACCTTTCGTCCCAAAGGACAACTTCAACCTCACATCTCGCTTCAATCAATCTTTTGAAATCTTCACTGATTTTTCCACGAATTCCAACATCATTATTCATGTGTTTTGGAAATCCTAAAACAACAACATCAGTCGTGTTTTCTTTAACTAATTTGGCAACAATATCTGCTGCAGCTTCATAATTATTTTCAGCAAACCGATAAGTCGATATCGCATAAGCTATGACACCTGATTCACTTAAAGCAACACCTAATGTCTTACTTCCTAAATCTAAACCTAAATATTTTTTCATAAGTTTTTTCTAACCTGTTCTATCGCTTCATCAAGCTTGGTTAAGTCTTGTGTTCCACCTTGTGCCATGGTAGGTTTTCCACCACCAGATCCACCCGTAATAGACGATGCAAGTCTTACTAATGTATTTGCCTGATCTAGCTCACTCTTACATAAGAAGGTTGCTTTTCCTTCTTGAATATTAACAAGGAATAATGTTTGCGCTTTTATTTTATCATAAAGTGCATCCATCAATTGTTTTAAAACCTTAGAATCAATACTACGTAGTACGATGACTTGCTTTTTAGATGTTTTATCAACTATAAAATCATCTAGTCGCTTTAGAACATCTAATTGTTTCATATGGCTAATTTCTTTTTCTTTATCCTTTATTAACTCTTTTAATTCCATGAGGTAATGTCTCATATTAATGATGTCTTGGTAGCTACCAATAAGTGATGGAACTTTAGGAATTTCAAATTCAATTTCCATTCTATCAATTTTATCTTTTAACAAATCATATTCATTATAAAGTGGCTCAATAAAGCCTTTTACCTGTTCTTTAAGATCCGTACCTGTAACACCTTCCATACGATATGTACCTGATCCGATAGATTCATATGAGGTAATTGCAAAGTCGATAATCTCTTTCGTATTCTTAACGTGAGTTCCACCACATAATTCTTTACTCCACCCCATATCAATCACTCGAACGATACCGTGATACTTTTCACCAAATAATGCCATTGCACCAATCTTTTTTGCTTCATCTAAAGGCATTTCTCTAATGATTACATCTAGTGGTTTTTCTAGGATATAATGCTTAACGAGATCTTCAACTTTAATAATCATATCATCAGGTTCTGTCTCATAATGATTAAAGTCAAAGCGCCAACTCTTTGGTGAAACTTGCGAACCTTGTTGATTTGCATGTTTGCCAAATAAGTCTTTTATTGCTTGATGAAATAAATGTGCAGCACTATGGTTTCTTATTGTCTTTAAACGTTCATATGCATCAACAATAGCAAGAACTTCATCGCCTTCTTCAAAAGCATTTTCTTCAACTTGATGTAAAAATTGACCATTAGGAAGTTTAGAGACATCGGTCACTTTCAGTCCATTAATCGTACCTTGATCAGCTACTTGACCACCACTAGTTGCATAAAATGGTGTTTGATCTAATACAATACCTTCATCAAAAACTTTAATCACTTTAGCTTCAGATTGCAAAGTATCATAACCAATAAATTTAGAGGGTTCAACAAAATTCAAGAACTCTTCTTCTTGAGCTTTCATACTACCTATTGTTGTTCTTGCACTTCTTGATCTTTGTTTCTGTTTTTCAAGCTCAGCATAAAATGCTTTATCGTCAACTACAACATGATGTTCATTTGCATACTCTAATGTCAATTCAATTGGGAAACCATAAGTGTCGTATAATTTGAATGCTGTCGTGCCTGAAATTAATTTACCCTCTTTTTCAATTGCATCCATTAAATGTTTTTCACCTTCATTAATGGTTTCAAGAAATTTTTGTTCTTCTCTTAAGATGAGTTTCTTAACTATTTCTTTGGTTTCATTCAAGTTCTTGTAGAAAACTCCCATGATTTCAACAACATCATCGACAAGTTTATATAAAAACGGTTCCGTTAAATTTAGGGTACGTCCATACTTGACTGCACGTCTTAATAGTCTACGAAGCACATATCCTCTTCCCTCATTAGAAAGCATTGCTCCATCGCTAATAGCAACAACTAATGCTTTAATATGATCTGAAATGACTTTGAATGCCATTTGGCCATCATAAGTTACACCTGATAATTCTTCAGTATGTTTAATGATAGGAAAGAATAAATCTGTTTCAAAATTCGTTTCCACCTCTTGTATTACACATGCAAAACGTTCTAGACCAGCGCCAGTATCTATGTTTTTATTTGGTAATTCAGGATAATTTTCTCTTTTTAAGTTGGGTTTAGAGTTGTATTGCGAAAAGACGATATTCCAAATTTCAATATATCTTTCGTTTTCTAAATCTTGTTCAATTAACTCCTTACCACGTGAATCATAAGATACTCCACGATCGTAATATATTTCAGTATCAGGACCACATGGACCAGATCCTATTTCCCAAAAGTTATCTTCTCTAGGGATTAAATGTGAGGGTTCAACACCAGAATCAATCCAATATTGTCGAGCTTCTAAATCATCTGGATAATATGTTATATAAAGCTTATCAATAGAAAAACCAAACCATTTTGGATCTGTTAATAGTTCAAGTCCCCATTCAATTGCTTCTTTTTTAAAATAATTACCAATCGAAAAGTTACCAAGCATTTCAAAAAATGTTTGGTGTCGAGCGGTTTTTCCAACATAATCAATATCATTGGTTCTGATACATTTCTGAACGTTCGCCATTCTAGGATTCACAGGTTTTTCTGATCCATCAAAATACTTCTTTAATGGAGCAACTCCAGCATTAATCCACAATAACGTTGGATCATTTTGTGGAACCAATGATGCCGAAGGTTCAATTCTATGTCCTTTTGATTTGAAAAACGATAACCATGTTTCTCTAATTTGTGCTGCTGTCATGTGTTTCATCTTTATTCCTCCAAAAATATAAAAATAAACGCCCTTAGCAAATCTCTAAGGACGTATGTTATACGCGGTACCACCTTAGTTCTAGAATGAATTCTAGCCCTCTTTAGTCGTTATGGCCGACATACCATTTGCTCCCAGATAGCATTCATAAGTCTTCATCTTCGTTTTCACCACCCACGAAGTCTCTAATCATGAAAGTCTTACTACTCGTTCTGTTCATTGCGATTACATTTTAACATAGTTATCTTTTAAAGTAAAGATAAATTGCTAGCTTATTGATTTGGATGAATCATCTCATAATGCAAGATATCTTCTTCTAAATATGGGCCTTTAACAACTTTATATCCAAGTCCTTCATAATACGTTCTTAAATAGGCTTGCCCTGATATTCTAATCGGATTTCCCTTTACATCATTCATTGCTGCAATAATCAATTCAGATGCAAGTTTACGACTTCTATAATTAGGATCAGTGACAACTCTAGAAAGTGCATATTCATCGAATTTGATATGTGGTGGAATTAATCTCAGGTAACAAACAATCTGATTGTCATCTTTAATCATATAATGAATACTTTTTTGATCTTTATAATCTGTATCTACATACATTATTTGTTGTTCCATAACAAAAACTTTCACTCTAAGATCAAGGATTTGATATATTTCTTCATTTGTTAAATCTTTAAACGCTTTTTTAGTGATTTCTGATAACATTTTTAAATACCCAAGGTGCACCTACTGCAGCCCATACTCCTATCATAAAGTATCTAATAAAATCTAATATTAAATCCAGTGTTGTTGGGTCAAAATCTTCATTAACACTATATGGCAATATAAACTTGAGTCCTTCTTTAATCGCTAACGCGATAACTAATCCAGTGATAACCTTGATTATTTGAATCCAAAAAACTTCTTTTACTTCGTATTTTACATATTCTTTTTCCAAATAATACCCTAATGCAAATCCTACAAATCCACCTGCAGCAACATAAACATCATGATTCTTAACAAAAAATAACAATAAAATAAAGATTGGAGCTAACATCAAAGTATAAATATGCTCGTTATCACCCATCTTATCAACCAATTTGAAAACAAAGTGCGCAACAACAAAAGCTAATAATACACCGATAATAACATCAGATGGATAATGCTGTCCAAGGTAAACACGGCTTAAAGGAACCAAAATCATAATAGCAAGCCCAGTATACCAAATCCATTTTTTTCCTGTTTTCTTAGATGCATCATAGCTTGTGTATCCTAAGACACCCGAAGCCTGTGCATGACCACTAGGAAATGAATAACCTGTAGTAATCCAGGATGATTCAACACTCACATCAGGTTGTGTATATGGTCTTGGTCTTTTAAAGATTTCTTTTAAACTAGAGTTTACTACAGCACTAATCATAAAAGTAAAAACAAATTTATGCGCATATTTTTTACTGATAGTCCAATAAATGATTACTGCTAAAGCAATGAAGAAGTATTGATCTCCAATTTGAGTAATTATATAGAAAATCCAATCTGTTACTGGATTTCTCATCAATTGGATAATTTTGACAAGATCTAAATCCATATATTCTTAACCTCTTCCTTTAATTTCTTTTCTTTTTCTTTGTCAATTCTTACATATGTATAATCCTCTGGCTTATGCCATTGATTAAATTTATCTAGGTAACCCAATGTTTTAAGTTTTTCAATCATGAGTTTGCCCATGCGATATCCATATTCAGCTTTATCAGCAACAACTTTTGGTTTAAAATCTAAAATATCAAAGGGAATCATATGAAATAAATATCGTGTTTCTAAATTGATAAGCAAAATATTATTTTTAGAATATTTTTTAGATCTGAACATACGGTCAATTGGAACAGAAATAATAATATCGCAACCTTGGTCTAATAACGGCTGAACTGGGCAATTATCTACTGCACCCCCATCCACATAATACTCATCATCAATCGTGGTCGATCCAAATAAAACTGGTATTGATGCACTTGCCATAACCGCTTTATGAGGATCCTTAATTTCATTTAAATGAAAAACTTCTTTTTCCATTCGGTGAATCAAAATTTGATCAATTAGAGAATCTTTATGAATTTTTGCTGCTGTTGCATAGCCTTGAATTTTACTGTTTCTTATTTCGCTCATAGATATTTCACGAGATAAAACATCATATAAATCCTTAATGCTAAACAAACCTAAACGGTCCATTTTTAACCGATTAGGCCCAGAACCATAAATATCTGAATTGCTAACTGTTTGCCAAATTGCAATCATCCGTTCATAGCTGACTTTAGCCATGACCATCAATGTATTTACAGCACCAATCGATGATCCTGATATATGATGAATATCATCTAAAATACCAGCTTCATCAAGTGCTTTTAGAACACCGATTTGATAACTACCTCTAGCACCACCGCCACCTAAGGCGAGTCCTATTTTATTGCCCATTTTTTTACCTATTTTTTAAGATTTTTTTCATTCTCATGTCTTGATCTCTTTCTCTTAACGAATTTCGCTTATCATAATCTCTTTTCCCTTTTGCTAATCCAATCTCTACCTTGCATAAACCTTCAATTAAATATACCTTTAAAGGAATGATTGCTAACCCTTGTTCTCTTGTCTTTGAAAAAAGTTTAATGATTTCTTTTTTATGCAATAATAGCTTTCTCGCCCTTGTTTCTTCATGGTTAAAGCGATTGCTAAAATCGTATTTAGCAATGTGCATATTATTGACATACATTTCTCCATCTCTAAATGTAACAAATGAATCACTCAGATTAACTTTTCCTAAACGAATCGATTTAATTTCACTACCAAGCAATTGAATACCCGCTTCAAATGTCTCTTCAATGAAATAATCATGTCTAGCCTTTTTGTTTTGACTTATGAGCTTCATATTTATTACCCTTCTTCTTAGGACGCTTATCTACAATGACAAAATCCATTCTTTTAGTTCCCAAATCAACATCTAAAAGTTCAACCTTAATGGTATCTCCTAAACGATATTTTTTACCCTTGTTACCAATAAATGTTAAATGCATTTCATCATACATATAATAATCATCTAAGTTTCTTAAAGGAACAAATCCTTCAATGCCATTGAAAAGTTTTACAAACATTCCTGAAGGCATCATTTGTGAAATCATTGCTTTAAAGTAATGACCAATTTTATCTTGCATGTATTCACAACTCTTGAGTTTGGCTACATCTCGTTCCATTTGAATAGCTTTTCTTTCTTGATCTGAGGTATGCGTAGCAACTTCAGGCATAATGTCTTCAAAATGATGCATATCCTTTTTCATATCTTTTGATTCTCCTAAAACAAACGTATGAATCAAACGGTGCAACATAAGATCTGGATATCTTCTAATTGGAGATGTGAAATGTGCATAATATCTCGCACCTAAGCCATAATGGGGCGAGAGCTGTTCGCTGTATTTAGCTTTTTGCATCGCTCTTAAGATCATCATATGAACGATGTAATTATATGGCGTATTTGATGAGTTCTTAGTTAGTATTTGAAGTGGTTTTGGATTTCCTAAATGCTTCATATTAACAGGAAAGCCCAATCTTGAAACCATAATAAGTGCGTTCTTAAGTTTAAGAACATCAGGTTTTTCATGTATGCGATAAAGTGATGGTAACTCAGCATGATACATATGAAATGCAACTGTTTCATTTGCAATTAACATAAAGGATTCAATGAGTTCTTCAGCATCATCTGTTGATCTTTCATAAACATCTAATACGCGTCCTTCTTTATCTACAATAAATCCTAGTTCACTACTATCAAACTCGATTTCTCCACGATTTTTCCGAATTAATTTTAACTTTTGTGAAAGCTCATTCATCATTAAAAGCATCTGTTCGACTGGAGCATCTTTTAATGTATGGTTATTTTTCAAGAATTGATTTACTTCATCATAGTTCATTCTTCTATAACTTTGAATAAAACTCTTTCGAATATCATATGAAACCACCTTACCATTCATATCTAAAATCATATTACATGATAAAGTAAGTTTGATTTCGTCTGGATTTAAAGAGCACCAATCATTAGATAAAAGATGTGGAAGCATGGGAATCACTCTATCGGCAAGATATGATGAAGTGCTTCTTCTATATGCTTCTTCATCAAGTTCTGAACCTTCAGAAACATAGTGGCTAACATCTGCAATATGAACACCTAAATGATACATACCATCTTTCATTTTTAAAGATATTGCATCATCTAAATCTTTCGCATCCTTACCATCAATAGTAATTATTAATTCGTTGGTTAAATCAAGTCTACTCTCTTTTTCTTCATTGATATCGATATGAACTTGTTTAACATTATCCATAACTTTATCACTAAACTTTTGTGGCCACTCATAGCCAAAAACAATCTTTAAAGTGTTGATATCTGGATCATTGGTGTGACCAACAATTTTTTTAACATGTGCATAAATACCGTATTGTTCAATTGACTCAACTTCAAGCATCACGACGTGACCTTCTACTAGTCCATCAGTATTTTCAACTTCTAGACGTCTATCAATATACGTATCAGGTTCAAAAAATAAACCTCTTTTTGTTTTTTTGACGGTAGCAATAATCACTGTTAACGCTCGTTCAACAATATAGATAATCTTGGGTTCAACACCTTCTTTGACCAAAACAATATCATCATGCATTGCATCTGAAAGGTATCTTTGATCGATATAGATATCTCCTAATTCCTGTCTTAAAAATCCAAATGTTTTCTTATGATCCAAACGCCCAATTAATATATCAGGTCTTAAGCAAACATATTCACCATCAACAAACAAATAAGGATATTTATCCAAATCGATATCTTGATAATTGTCTAATTTTAGTTTTCTTGTTCTCTGATTGTAAAAATCTAAATAAATAGTATTCATAGTGTTGCACCTCATATGATATTATATCATATTTTGTTGCTTCATTTTCATCTACAATAATAAAGTATAATTAGTCTTAAAGTCCTTTATGTTTTACTCATTCGCACCTGTTTTTAAAAAGTATTTGAATTTTGATATTAGCAGAACTGCCTAGTATAGCCAAAATATAAAAAGTCTTAAGCAATTTGCTTAGGACTTTATTTTTTAATACTTCATTCACTCCAAATATCTATTGATATGGGTTCACTGCTTGTAAGTATAGTCTGTGCATCAATAATTATCCCACCACGACGATAAGGATGTTCTGGCTTTTGATATTTTATCATCTTCTGATTAATCATAACTTTTTCTTTTCCCTTATGATAACAAATCGTAATTTGTATATCCTTAAATGCATATCTCACCTGGAGCCCATCCAAATGATCAGGAAGTACGGGATCTAGCAAAAGATTTCCATGATCAAGCTTAATACCTAAAATGTTTGAAACAAGTTGATTGATATATATACCAGGTCCACTGGAATATAAGCGCCAACCACCTTTAACTATTATTTTTTGATTACGTATCTTATTAAAATCTCTTTTAGCCTCGTATCTATCTTTGAACCATGCATCTGAACTAGAAAAATAAACATTACTTTGTCGATAATAAGCATTTTTAACTTTTTCTTGAATCAAAATTGGGTTAATAACAAATAATCCTTCATAAGCATCTTCTGCTTTCCCTATCTTTGCCATTGCTTCTATATATCTGATGTGAGCGTGTACATACTGTAATCCTATTTCTCTACCAAAGTTTGCAGCTGTTTCAGCGCGTGCAAAATAAGTTGTTTTTCCACCTTTATATTCAACTGTCGTATCCATCAATCTAACACCATCGGGATGTTTCAAATATTTATCGATGATATGAAAATAGCTTTCAAGTTGATTTTTATCAGCTAATTCAGCAATCATCGATCTAATGAATGGCAATAAACGGTATCTTAGCCCTGTTTTTAGATCTTTTGGGTGTAATAGATAAATAAGTTCTTTGTCGAACACCACAAAGCCAGCTGGAATGTCATCGATAATCATGAACTCACGATAATCTTTCTTGATATTTTTAACCAATTCAAACATTGTTTCAGCAAAATCTATTTTTGCAATTGATAATTCTTCAGCAAGAACTAAACATGCTTCATAAAGCAAAGCTACTGTCCATCCACTGACCATTTTTTGAGTTAAGTCATGATTTGCAGGTTGAAGTGTATCGTCCCAATCACCACCGCCATATGCAGGTAGATGTGTACCTTTGATAAAAGATGACTTAATAGCATCTATTTGTCGTTTGAGATGATTCATTAAACTTATTGGTTCAGTAAATTCATTACTTGCTTTTGACATATAAGGCACATTTTCAGTAAGAATCGTAAAATCAGCTGTTTCTCTAAGATAATATGCCAATGAACGCATTGGCCAAATGATAATATCACCATGAGATTCATGTGCTTGTATCTGATAATATCTATCAAACATATACCACTGTGGGAAATCACCTGTTTCTTCAAATTGTCTGCTATATGTTTTAAGTATAATCTCACGCATAAGTTGCATATGTTGAGTTGCTGAAAAAAGTTCCATTGGGCCTTGACAAACATCTCTAGTTCCCCAAGCAGCACCATTATATTGTTCAAGACCATGTGGTGATGCATAATGAGTTAATGCATTGTGCGTATACCAAAAGGTAATGAGTTGCAATCGATCAACTTCGCTCTGATAATTGGGATGTGTTAGTTTGAGGTTTTTAGAAAATGATTTAAAATAAACTGTTCCCTTATGATCTGCATCTTGGTATGAAAAAGCTTTAGGTTGAAAGATACTACCATCTATTGAAGCCGAAATATTAACTCTAAGATTAGAGGTTTTTTTAAAAGATAGAATGAGAAGACCGTGTTGGTTTTCACATCCAAAAGCGGTATGTTCATCTATTATTGTATAAGGATTCTCTGATTGAATCGAATAAGTTAACTTGGGATATTTTTCACGAATCATCGAATGAATAGGTGCAACAAATTTAATCACTTGATTTTCAAATGTATAATCAAGATCATATGCATACTCGTTGACTCCCATAACAATTTGGTTGGTTATGATAAAGTCATAATGCATTTGTTTTTCAGAGGAAATAATCAAAGATTGTTGAGTTGTATCAATATCTACAATGACATCAACTGTTAGAATATCATCATCAAGAATATATGTCCATCTTGTGGTTGCTCCACCCATATCATAATAACTAGGTAAACCTAAGAGAAAATATGCTTTCTGTCTCTTGATATAAATACGCTGACCTGAAATCTTTTGAACATTGAGTGGATTACGGATATTCCCAATGAATTTATTAAAACTCGTATTACCCAATACGACATGTGAATTAAAAACACCCGCCATGAAATTTGTTGTTGCCATAACTTTTTCTGTCGCATGCTTCAAATCACCATGAACCATGATATGTCCATGAGGTCGTTCAACGAGCAGTTCTTTTTGTTTCATTACAACATGATGGTTATTTGTAGTAAAAAAGGAAAGAAGTTCATCGTCAATTCTTTCAGCCTGGTTGATAACGGGATAAATTTTATTGATTAAATCTTCTTCAACAGTTAAACCATTGAGTTGTCTTGTTGCATCCAGTAAAATATTTTTTTTCTGTTTTTTTATGATTTTATTATCTATCCGATTGAAAACAAAAGACGATTGATAAGGCTCTTGACCTTTGATGGTCTGTTCATATGAAGGCTTATAGAGACCATAGAAAACAATGTTTTTATTCTCTTCATCAACAGTAATTATATCGCTTTGTAAGGCGAAATACGAGAACTCGTATTGGTATATTTCCGATACGAGGCTTGAATGATTCATTGCCTCCGGTATGCCTGTTTCTTTATATGATAATCCAAAAAACTGGAACCCATCTGTTGTATATGCTAGGTTGGGTGTAAGGCTTCCAATTTGCAAAAATTGTGCTTTTCCTTGGTTTTGTCTAGCACATAATGTATAACCATTTTGATCTAAGTAAGCTTTATAATCAATGTATTGAACAGTATACGGTTCACTCGAGAGTACACTTGATTTTGATTGAATTGCTATATCTTGGCCGTAGATAACATCAACTTTACACAAAGTTTTACTCTTGATTTTGACTTCATAAATCCAATCAAATTTATTAAGTTTAAATGAAACTTGATATTGAACACCTTGAAAAATACCGCGATAATATGCGATATGATTATCAACTAGAAATTGACTAGGTGAATGCTTACCAATCAATCGCGTAAAATAAACTGTATCATGAATATAGACTCTCAAGTATAAATTCATCAACGATCCATCAATAGCATTGCCTTTAAGTAAATTTATTTGATTATCTTCATAGCTAATGTCAAAAATATCTCCATTTTCCAATAGATTAAAAGAGATTCCACCATGATTCATTTCGTATGTTTTCATGCTGTTTTTTATATTCACAGTTCACTCTCCTTAATCAATCTAAAGTCTTTGGATTGAATTTCTTCTGAGTTGGATCCCACCATGACAGCAAATTTTCCATATTCATAATATTTATTCCCGGTAGCATCAATAATCATCAGATCTTTAAGGCTGATCTTGAATTCTATGATTTTGGATGTTCTTCTTTCAAACCATACTTTCTGAAACCTTTTAAGCTCTTTAATTGGTTTTGCTACTTTTGATACATAATCACGAAGATAAAGCTGAATGATTTCAAATCCCGGAATATCACTTTGATTGGTAACTTCAACAGTTACAGTAAGTTCCTCATTTGAGTATAATTCAGTACTGGAAATGTTTAAATCCCCATATTTAAATGATGCATAACTCAACCCATATCCAAAAGGAAATAGTGGCGTGTTTGATACATCAAGATAATAAGAAACAAATTCATTTTGAATACCTTCTCGTTTAGGTCTTCCTGTGTTGAAGTAATTATAATAAACAGGTATCTGTCCAACATTTCTCGGAAAAGACATGGTAAGTTTTCCGGAAGGGTTGACTTTCCCAATCAATACTTCGCTGATTGATTCATTTGCCTGACTGCCTAAAAACCAGGCATATAGTAAGGCATCAGCTTCTAAAATATGATCTAAGATAAGTGGTCTTCCCGAATAGAGTACAACGATACTCTTGAGTCCTAATTCCTTAGTTAACTGAACGAGTGTTGCTTGTTTTCTAGGAATAGAAAGATCTGTCTTTGAGCGAGCTTCTCCGCTTTCATATGCATCCTCGCCTATTGCAATAACCACAATGTCAACTGTTTTAATAATTTCTTTATCTTGAGCTGAAATTTCCGCTCTTGATTCAACATTCAATGTTATGATTGGTTTAGTTCCCTGTTTATTTAAGGCTTCTTCAAGTGTGCTATTTAGGTCTCTTTTGCCATGCCATGACCACGATCCATTCGTGGATCTCGATTGAGCATAAGGACCAATTAAAGCAATTTTGGATCCTTTTTTTATAGGTAAAACATTTTTATTTTTAAGCAATACTGAACATTCATCAGCAACATCTTTAACTATACTAAGGTGTTCTTTTGAATGTATCAATTTTTTCTCAAGTTTTGGATTTGCTCCTTTGAAAGGATTTTCGAAGAGTCCCACTTCTTTTTTTAATTCTAAAATACGCATTACTGCTTCATCAATGAGTTTTATACCTACTTGACCTTCATCGATGAGTTCTTTTAGGTAATTAACATAGCAGGATGATGCCATTTCAATATCCAAACCTGCTTCTATGCCTAAAAGTGCAGCTTCTTTGTTATCTTCTGCACACCCGTGCTCTATTATTTGATGGAGAGAATCATAATCGGAAATAGTTACCCCTTTGAACTTCCATTGATCCCTTAAGACATCTCGCAATAAATATGAGTTGACTGTTGATGGTACACCGTCAACAAGATTGAATGCAGTCATAATCATTTTTGCTCCCGCATCTATAGCTGCTTTATATCCTGTTAAGTGATACTGATGCAAAAATAGTCTTGAGACATCTACAGTATTATAATCTCTACCTGCTTCTACGGCTCCATATGCAGCAAAATGCTTAACGCAAGATGCAACATTCCCAGGTTTGCTGATATCATTATTTTGATATCCTTGAACCATTTGTTTGACAAATATGGATGAAAGATATGAATCTTCTCCAAAACCCTCAACAACTCTACCCCATCTTGGATCTCTAGATAGATCTGCCATTGGAGAAAACGTTACATGAATACCCGCTGATGAAGCCTCCTGAGCAGAAACTCTAGCCATCTGATAGGCTAATCTAGGATTCCATGAACTTGATATAGCAAGAGGAACTGGAAATATCGTTTCATAACCATGAATAATATCCGCCATAAAAATCAGTGGAATCTGTAAACGGCTTTTACTTAAATATCTTTTTTGTACCTCAATCATTTCCTTTGCATTTCGTATCCCTAAAACAGATCCTGATTGAAATATTTTCTTTTGATTAATTCCGATGTCACTAACGTTCCCAGCAACTTCAATTTCTAAATCTTTGATGAAGAAAAATGGTGCTAGCTGCATAAGTTGTCCCACTTTTTCTTCAATTGTCATTTTATGTAGTAGCTTGTTTATGTCCATTTTTTCTCCTAATACCAAGTTTTCATTTTTCTAGCATGATTCTCTGATGATAATTAGTCCTTTGGGATGACCTATATCTTTTACTTTCTGATTGGTTACAATATCAATAATTGCGCCAGCAACTTGTTTTCCCCATAAAATATGATCAATGCCAATCGTTGTTAGTTTAGGTGAAATAAATTCACCCATATTGTAATTATCAAATCCAGCAACCGCAATATCCGATGGTATTCTTAAGCCACCTTCTTTAAGTGCTCGCATAAAACCAATAGCAGATTCATCGTTTGCACAATATGCAAATTTAGGTTTATTCTGCATTGCTAAAACCTTTTTACCTGCGTTATATCCACCTTGAATGGTAAAATCGCTTTCTATGAATTCATGGTGTTCAATGTTTTTGTTTTTAAGTGCCATTTTAAAACCTTCATAACGATGATTATTGTTAAATGAATCGCTTGGTCCACTGACGTAAGCAAATTCGTGATATCCTTGTTCAATCATTTGAGTAATGAATTGAAAAACTAAACCTTCATTATCGATGACGCTTGAATAGATGTTTTCAGCCTTTAATTTTCGGTCAAGAACGAAAAGTGGAAATCCATATCTTGCATAATTCAATAAAATGCTATCTGAGAGTTCTGAATCAAATACAATTGCTGCATCAACTTGTCTTCCCTGTAACAAATTTGCTGATGATTTACCACTACTGACAACAATATTGAAGTTGTTTTCTTGTAGCTTCTGTCTAATACCTTCAAGGACATCACTGAAAATAGGTCCCGAGAATCCATAAATGAAAACACCAATATTTCCTGTTCTTTTTGTTTTTAGATTACGTGCAATACCATTAGGGTGATAATTTAATTCATTTGCTGCTTCGAGAATTCTTTTTCTTGTATCAGGGTGAACATTTGGCAAATTATTCATCGCGTAAGAAGCTGTTGATATTGATACTCCAGCTTTTTTAGCAACATCCTTAATTGTTGTCATAACATCATCTCATTTCTTAGATATTTATTATCTATTTTTTAACCCAACAAAGTGTTTCTAAACCTTTAATAATCACTTTATGTCTCATAAAAGCATTTTGTACATCTTTTGTTAGTACTGCATTGACCATTAACATTTCTAGCCCTTTATCGATAGCAATATATCGATTACTGATCCAAGGCTGTTCGTCTTCTAGGTTGAAAGCATCATAGAAACCATATTTACCCCATAAATTTTTTATTTCTAGCATTTTATCAATGGATAACATACTTTCTTCTGGCGTAAAAGGGAGCGATCCTATCATGGAAAATGGAGCAACAGTTCCGTCAGTCTTTAACTCATTTAACTTATTGGGTAAAGCACTAAAGACACGATAACCAATTGGTGTATCTGATGCATTGAAACCAAAAAAGTATTTGCTGAATGTTTTAAATGCACCTTGATGATCTATCGAACATTTTTGATGTGCAAGTGTTGCGATTTTAGCATTCTCAAACCATGAAATATTCTGATCATCTAGATAATTTTTTAAATCCAACCAAGCCAATGGAAATTGATAGTTGAATAGCGTATTTCCAGGTGAAATGAAATATTCATATTTATCATATTTTCTTTTGTCTCGATCAAATCCCTGATAAAGCTCATAAGCCTGATCTCTATCTTTTCCACCACCGATAATAACATACATCATGAGTTGTTCAGCAAACATGTCCCACTGATGGATCAAACCAGCTTTTCCTAAAGCATATGCGCCATCCTTATCTGGGTTATATGACATGTGTAAAAGTTTTTTGTGATCTTTTTCGAATATAAACTCTGCCCAATCCACTCGTTCTAATATTAATTGGGATAGTTTAGAAATCTCATCATCCTTGAAATATGAGTCAACAGCGATGATGCCACACAAAGCAAGCGCAGTATCAATAGTTGAATATTCACACTTTCCTCTTCTTTGTCCTGACCGAACATCAAAATAATGAGCATAAAATCCATATTGGTTTTCAGCGTGATGGTAGAGAGTAAATAATGTTTTTCTTGCTTGATGAAGCGCTTTTTCATGATTGATATATCCATATTTATCCCCAATAATCAAACTGCTCAACATAAATCCAGTTGCTGCAATTGATGCTGATTCAAGATTATTGGTATGATCAATAGTTAAACCATAACCAGTTGACTTCTCATCAAAATTGGTAAAATCTTGAAAGAATTGAAATGCTGTCTTTTGAATATTTTCTAGTGTTTTATTTTCCATTGTTATCCTCATTGAAACGTTTCAATATCTATTTTTATTTTATATGATAAAATATACTAAAGTCATCACATTTGTTAAATCTTTTACGTCTTAATTATCGTAAGGAAGTGTTTCTAATGTTAACTTATGAATCCAAATCTTTTTTTCTTAATGGAAAGCCAATCATTGTTCTATCGGGAGAAATTCATTATTTCAGGTTACCTGTCGAATCATGGTCCATGCATTTGGATCTATTGAAGAAATCGGGCTGTAATACTGTAGCAACCTACGTCCCTTGGATTGTCCATGAAGAAGTTGAAGGTAAAATTGATCTAGATGGTCATATCCATCCTAATCAGAACTTGGTTCTCTTTTTAGAACTTGCTAAGCAAAAAGATTTGATGGTCTTCTTAAGACCTGGCCCTTTTATCATGGCTGAGTTGAAAAATGAAGGTTTACCTTATTGGTTATATAAGAAACATCCTGAAATCAAACCTAAAACCTGGAATAATAAGGCCGTTCCAACAGCAACTGTTGATTATCTTGCTCCGTCTTTTTTGAATGAAACGAAATCTTGGTTTTATCAAGTTTTTCAAGTAATTGAGCCATATTTAGCTCAAAACGGAGGAAATGTCGTTGGGATTCAACTTGATAATGAGGTTGGGATGCTGTCTTGGGTGAGTAACTCTCCTGATTTGACATCTGATGTACTTCAAGAATTACACCATCCTGATTTCCATGATTCTAATAGCAAGAATCAACTAACATTAAGAGATTCTTTAGGACATCTCATGAGATATCGCTTTAAAACATATATCGAAAACCTAAAAGCTATGTGGGAATCATTTGGTTTAACTGATATGCTTTACTTTGTCAATATTCATGGTACATCCGCAGGTAGAGGTAAAACGTTTCCCATTGGCATTAGTCAACTGCTTGAAACTTATAAGAACAATGACATTATAACTGGAACTGATGTTTACTTTGGTAATCTTGATTTAGAGACTTTTCATGATTTTTATATCATCAATGCTTTTACAGATTCAACGATACATGATGAAAACCCTCTAACATCCCTTGAGTTCAATGTAGGTGATGGTAACTTTGGTGACAGTCTAACGACACGATATCTTCCATCTGCTTTTGATTTTAAGATTAGAATGTCTATTGCTCAAAACCATAAGATGCTTAACTACTACCTCTTAACAGGAGGGTTCAATCGCAAGTTAGATTACGAAGGAGAACCAGATGGCAATAATCGTTTAGCTATTACAGGTGAACGGCATGGGTTTGCAGCTCCTATACAGCCTGATGGATCCTTTAACTACACATATGATCGATTAAAGCATACGACTCAGATGATGCTGAACCTTCAAGATAAATTATCCTTAATGAAAGAAGACACCGATGATGTTTATATTGGATTTCTTGCTGACTACTACATGACCGAATATACCAATCCGGATGCACCAAAGACAAAGGAGATGCAAGAAAATCTTCAATTTCATCGTAGTTCACTATTTTGGGATACTCTGATCAAGCACATGTTACTTCTTCATTATCGAATGAAAGCCATTCATCTTGAGCAGATGTCTTTAAATCCTGATACGCATAAATTGCTGATTCTCGGTGTAGCCAAGTATTTGGCTAAAAATATTCAAGAAAAATTAGTGAATTACCTTAAACATGGTGGGAAAGTCTTCTTCATTGGTGAACTACCCATTTATGATATGTTAGGTGATTCATGCACAATCTTGATTGATTATTTGAAAATTAAACCTAAAACAATCTATTATGATTGGGAATATAAGAATTTATCACTGATATATCAGCATGAAATCAAAGGTGCAAAAGAATTTAGAACATTTTATGTTCAAACGATAGAAACTGAAGAAAAAACATTGTTTCATCATTCAATTAATCATGAAAAGTCAGGATTTGTTAGTGATCAAGCGATATTCATCACTTCTTTATATCCGGGTTCTATTGAACTTACTGAATCGTTTCTCAATCTTCTACACTTCCATCCTACTTTAATGATTCATGGTGCTTCTGGATTTATATTTTCAACAACTATGTCTTATCAAGGCGAATCATTTTTACATTTATTAAATCTTGATCATTTCGATCAACAGATTCAAATCAAAGATGCTAATCATACTTTATTTGATGGTAAAACAATTGATCTTTTCTCACAAGATGGGCTCATGTTACCAATGAATCTTAAACTTCCTAACTTTCTTATTATCTGGTCAACTGCAGAAATCATAAACTATGGTTCACATGAAATCGAATTAAGATTGACTCAAAGCAAGGATGAGATCGTTCTTCAAACAGATCACAAACCCATACTTGATGAAAACTATACATTCACAAACAAAGGAAATACGTATCATTTCATCAGTCTTGTTCATTCAAAAATAAAATCAAATATTAAACTCTATTTTAAATAATCAGTAGGGATGTGTTCAATCGAACACATCCTTTTTTTATTCAACTGCTACAAAATCAAGATTATCTAAACCGTCTAAAATGTAAGGCACTTCCATATAAATTTTCCAAATCATACCGGATAAATAGTTTTCAATCATCAACACAGAAATACCTTTATCGATACCAATGAGATCATTACCAAACCAACCATTTGTTGAATTAGATAAATTATATGCGTCTTTAAAGCCATAGATACTCCAAAATCTTTCATAAGTTCTGTAATTGACAGCAGCAGCTATCGCTTCAGCTGGTCTGAATACGATAGATCCAAGCGCTCCGTAAGCTGGTACTGTTCCATCAACAAAATGTGCGTTTCCTGCTGAAGGTCCACTACCATAATTTCCAACATAACCATTAGGTCCATCACATGCTGACATCCCCCATGAGTTTTCGTTAATTCCTATGAACTCAGTTGTTTTTGTTTTCGCATATGCAATAGCAGCATCTACAGCATTGACGCTATTTGTGAACCAATTATAGCCTTGTTCATCGTTATATGAAGCAAAATCAATCCATGCATGTGAATATTGATGTGTGAATAAACTGCCTGTCCAAGTTGGGTAGAAACTTCCATAATCAACACCTGAACTCACTTTAGTACTTGTTAATTTCATTAATTGGTAAGCGCCTTTACCAACAGAATGAGTAGGACTTCCTGCAGCTAGGACAAAGATCATTAATTGCTCAGCATAGCCACCCCAGTAGCCCTCAAACCCTGTTTCAGGCTTGTAACCCATATAGAACTTGTTTGCTTCAAAATCAAAGTACCAGCTCCATTCCACTTCTTCATAAAGCTCATAAGCAAGTTGTTCAACACGGCCACCAAAATATCTACCTACAGTTAGAACACCATTAATTAATATTGCTGAATCAATGATTGATACTTCAGAATTCCATGCACGAACACCGGTTTGCATATCGATGAAATGATACCAAAAACCATGCGTACGCGTCATATTTTGTAAAGTCACCAATGTATTAAAAGCACGTTCTTCACCTTGTTCTCTTGTAATCCAATCACTTTCAATACCAATTGGAATGGTTGACAGCCCATATCCAACAGATGCGGTACTCGCTATATTACCGACAATATTGGTATATGTGTTATAGCGATCAGGAAGCAATCCATAACCATTTGATTCAAGATTTGTGTTTGCAGATTCCCAAAAGAAATTGAATCCCAATTCTAGTTCATCTAATATTACTTCTTCAACACCCGTCAAAACATCTGTTCGATATAGTGTTGTATTTATTGGTGGTAATTCATCTATTGGGACAATGTCTTCTTTGCATGATGCCAAACCTATTCCAATAAAGATTGTAAATAAGAATAAAAGCAATTTTTTATTTATAAGTATTTTCATATTATTCACCGGTAATTCCGGTATTTTCAACTCCTTCTACGAACCAACGCTGGATCGTGAAATATATAATCAACATTGGAAGGATGATTAGCAGTGTTGCTGCCAATCTGACTCCTTCATTAATACTCAGTAATTCTTCACTCGCATAAATCTGTGTATATTCTGAAACAAAGTTGGCAAGTCTTAGCTGCATATTCGGATATGCAGAGCCTAAGAACAATGATGAAATATAGGTTTCATTCCAATACCAAACGAGACCAAACAAGAACGAAGTAATGAAGGCAGGTCCAGCTAATGGAACACCAATCTTGAAGAAAATATAGTAAGGTCCAGCACCATCTATTTCGGCCGCTTCATTAATACTGTTTGGTATCATTCTAAAGAATTGATAGAAAATCAAGATGAAAATCGCTGAATTGATACCTTGTCCAAATGTTGCAGGTAAAATGATTGATAATGGGCTTTCAAGTAATTTAAGATTGAAGAACATGACATATCTAGGAATCATATAGACTTGAACAGGAATGACAAATGTTAATAAAACCAAAACAAACCACATCTTCTTAAACTTGAAATTATATTTAGCAAATCCATAACCAATAACTGATGTAATCAAGGTTTGTATCAATGCAGGTAAGAAAGTAACAAACATGCTCTTCCAGAGTGTGGGGAAGTAATTCAAGACACTAAATGCTCTTTGATAATTGCCAAAATACAAACTTGTAGGTACCCAGTTCACCATTGGATTGACAATATCCGATTGGCTCTTAAAACTATTGGAAAGCATGTATAACATTGGATATATGTAAAGGAATCCAATACTAATCAACAATGTGTAGATTGCAATTTTAGTAAATAAAGAATCTGTAACATGTGTGCCAAAAAAGAATTTTCTGAGTTTGGTTTTAAAACTAGTAGGGCGTTTTACTTTTACAATCTTTTTCATCGTTTCGCCCCCTTTATCTTAACATTCTTAGGGATAAATATCAGTGCAACTATAGCAATAATCACCATAACAACAATGAAATAAACCCAAGCCATTGCTGATGCCATACCGTACCCGGTATTGATGTTAAACATATTTGATTTAATGCTTACGATAACTGCATTTTCTGAGAATGTTGCCAATAAGACAATTGTATAGATGATATTGATAAATACGAGATTAGATAATGATGGTAACGTAATCTTCCAAAATGATTCCCAAGGTCCAGCGCCATCAACACGTGCCGCTTCATAAATTTGTCTATCAATTTTTTGCAAACCTGCAAGGAAAATGAGGATTTGAACACCTGAAAACCAGAAAATGATGATAATTTGAGAAAAGACAGAAACAATCGGAGCTGCTAAAGCGGGATTTAAAGTATTTTCAATAATACTAATAAAGCCGTAGCTTTCAAAGATGTTAGCTCCACCTGCACCTTGTGAAATCAATTCGTTAATGACTGGTCCGGAAGCTATAATAACCGGTAAAAAGAAGATGGATCTAAAGATACCTCTTCCCTTAATGGGTTGATTAAGCAAGACAGCAATTAAAACTGAAAACACAATGATAATGGGTACTTGGAATACAAGTTCCTTTAAAAATGATATCAATGCTTCTATAAAAGCGAAGCCTTCTTCAAGCTGGAAGATATTTCTGAAATTTTCAAACCATTGAAATGTAAATTCAATACCTGTACCTAAAATTTTTACTTCACTCAAACTGTAAATGATTGAAGAGATAAAAGGATATAACATGAATATGAAAAAGCCTAGAATCCATATCCCGATGAAGGAGTAACCGATGAGATTTTCTCTGAGTACGCGACTCATTTTACGTTTTTTCATCTGATTTTCCCCCTAATCCAATGGATTCAAGTCGATCACAAGATAATTTTTAGGTGATATCGACTGGCTCTCATAAATGATATTTTGACTCGAATAGTTGATGATAATCTCAAATTCATTGTCATAGATAACTTTTACAACACCTGAGCTTAAGACAACTCGATCAATAATTTGAGCATTTTGAACATATTTCAAAGCATCATTTACAAAATCATAATAGGCAATGATTGAAGGTTTCAAATCACTAAATTTAGATGAGTAAATAGATTCCAAACCTGTCTTCTGTAACAATTTCGAAGATTCTTGTGTTACGACAAACGATGGATAAACACCAAAGTCTATCAATCTTAATAATTCGTCTCTTGCATAAGGATAAAAATTGGCATTTGATCCAAACAAATCCATATGTCCACTCAACGCAATTGACATAAATGGAACTGTATCATCAAAAGTTACATATTGGCTGGAATACATAGGAAAATTATAAAAAGCGTCAATTTGTCCCCATAAATAAGCATTCACATCATATAAAGCAAGCTTTTGCTCATAGGATGACAATAATTCATTCATCATCGTAATCTGGTCTTTCAAGTAAAGATGATTATTGAAATCGCTATATAGCAAGCTGCCCATGGAAAGAATGGATAATCCACTAACATCATAGGAAGAAAGATGATCAACACTCGAATTGAAAATCGATCTGACTTTGCTATATTCCAAAAGATACTTGGTATCGGTAACTGTTTCAAACATGTAAAGTTGATCAGAAATCTTCTTTGCCAAATCAAAATATTGATTATAGCGATTAGATCTGCTGCTTGCCATTAAATATTCGGTCGTCAGATATAAATCCGAAACTTGATTAGAAATAGTTGTTAAATCGGCTTTATTTCCTATCTTAGACGATAAACGCTCATAATTAGGTGCAGACCATGTGACCCCTTTTGAAGTAAAACCATTAATATTAGCTATGATATTATCGATACCTTCTGCTTCTAATTCAGTAATCATTGAAGAAAAATCAGAAAGAGTTGTCATAATAATACTCTTGGTAAAGAGAACACCATCGATTTTTTCAATACCAATTGTTTCAAGCTTTAAAGGAACATTGATTTGATTGGTCATACTAATCTCTGGAAGTATGTTTTGTTCTAAGAAATTTCGATATACTTTTGCCATTCCAATATAATTGGCTTCATCATTTTCAAGTAAATTATATTCGATTTTAATATCAACATTGTTTGGATAACTTTGGAGCAAGGCTATCGTATTACCAACCTTATCAATTGGTTGTTTATATGTTTTTCTAAATACAAATTCAGAAAAGACAGTTGTAAAGCCTCTTGTTCTTGCTGGATAGTAAACATTGATTAATCCATATTCAGATCCAGATGTGATATTTGCGAATACCGCATTTTGATCCACACCATGGACAAAACCAAAGACAGGGGCATATATATGCGTTCCACCACTTGAGAATGTTGATAGATTCGGTTCAATATTATATCCAATATTGCGGTCATAAATTTCTTTTTGATAATTCGTATTTACCAAAGGATTTTCAGTTTTATAGTCAATGAGTGCACCAATACCATCAGGTAAAAAGACATATCCAGGAATATCGGCTTCATGAACTGCTCCAAAATAAGGATAGACTTTAATCGATGAAATCTTAAAATTTCCACTTTCATCAATCGCTTCTTGAGGAATCTCAACGGTAATCTGATTGTCCAAGAAGGTTACTTCAAGTTGAATGAGAATATCCGATTTACCAAAACGAATTCGCGATACAAACCCATGATCATTAATCGTTGTATCGATTGTAGTTCCCGCTGTAAAGAGATTTTCTTCAGTAATCGCATAATTGCTGCTCTGTGTATTATAAGATTCTACAATGATTGCGCTACGCGCACGTTGTTTAAATGAATTTGTAAAATCAGGTTGATCATAGTTAATGGTTGAAGACCATAAATATCCATTATTATTCATTACTTGGAAGGAAAGAGATTCTTCATCTAAATATAGCATTCCGCCATCAGTTGATATGATTGAAGCTTCAGGATTAATGATTTGTTGATTTAATGCAACTTCATCAGTTTTCATATGTGAATACTTATTAGAATCCACAAATGGACTGATTACATCGAAACTAGGAAGCGGTGTATCAACAAGACTTGTAGCATATAGAAGCTGGCTTATACCAAGCCATGTTAAGACCAAAGCAAGCGATAATATCATGACATGCTTAATTCGAATATGCTTAGACACGATAAATCACCTCCTTGATGATTGATAAAACAAATTCGATGAGTTGACCCAAGAAAGAATAGATCAATAAACCGATTAAGATGAGAATAAACATACCAAAAATAATGATCAAAATATTTTTAACAGTTTCCCAAAAGGTATAATTATGAACACTCTTGATTGATAATACAACTAATATGATTGTCCATCCAAGAATGATTTGATGATAAAAGGAGAAAATAAATGATTCATTGTATGTCAAATAATTGGAAAGGAATGTCATAGGTAAAGTAAAGATAATGAATGGTACTAAAATATAAGAGGTTGAAATCAATACATCCTTGAAACGTCCTTCTCCATCATTTAATGTACTCACCAAATAGTTGACTACAACGTAAAGAAAGAAGATACCAATAACCATTGACAACTGAATAATGATATTGTTGAGATTGGCTTCTCTAAATAAGAATCCAGTCGCGTATACATTGATTAAATAAACAACAATAAATAAGGAAAATACGATAAATCCGGATAAATAGCTAGCTGAATTATATCTCTTGATGCCAAAAAACATATCATTGGGTCTCTTGATTACATTAAGTGAGTAGACAACTTCAGAAGTAAGTTTTCGACTCAATACTTTCTTCTTCTTTTCTTGATAAACATCATAAATTGATGATTTTCTAAATACTTTGCCAGCAACCTTTAAGGCAATATAAATACCTAATAGGGAAATTACCCATATACCCAGACTATCTTGAATAGCAACATTTCTGATTTCCCAGAATGTATCTGAATATCCCTTATAGTCTTTTGCATCATAGAATTCGGATAACGCATTTTTATAATCACCTTCTTTAGCAAGAGCACTTCCAAGTGCTGAATGTGCTAAAGCAAATGAACTGTTTTGTCTAATAATTTCTTCCCAAATTGGTTTCGATTCAACATATTTACCATCGTTATACATCGTTACAGCTTCATGGACGAGATCGACGAAGACTGTACGCTGATAAATCTGAATTGAATTGTAACCTTTATCTAAAATATAAAGATTTCCAATGCTATCTATACTTATACCTTTAGCTTGAGATGTCAGACCAAGCGTTTGGGTTAAAGTTGTATCGTTGGTGTTGAAATAAAACAGCATATTTCCATTTGAATCATATTCATATACTTCGCCAGAATCAGCAATCAAATAAATGTAGTTTTCATTGTTCATCCAAATATCAGCTAAGCCAACAGATGGATAGACTGTGGTATCAAATAATGTATTGATTCCTGAGATGTTAAGTCTTTTGAATGTTTCTCTAACATTGGTATTCGTTGTCAAAATGGAACCCTTAGCACCGAGTGCTAAATTTGTTGGTGAAGGTGGTGTACTAGACGCCAGTTCTGAATCTTGAACAAAGAAGTTATATAAAATTTTTCTTAAACTTAGAGCAACTGTGTTAATACCTAAATAACCAACAAATTCACCAGCATAATTAACTTGAATCACACCACTTGTTGATCCTTCACCAATAATATAAATACTATCGCTGCTATCAACAGCTACTTTGGTAGGAACAAAATCATTTTGTTGTCCATAAATTGGCGATATGGGTTTATTGACTGTCTGAGTAATTGTTTTCGTATTCATGTCGATTTGGAAAACAGCCTTAGCAACTTTATCAGCTACATATAGATATTCTTCTTTAACGAAAATGCCAGTTGGACTTTCAAACTCATCAAACTCATAAGCTTCTACTAGTGTGCCTGTCATATCCATGACGACAATACGCTTATTGCCTGTATCTGCAATATAGAAAAGATCATCTAAATAAAATATATCTTCGGGAGCATTTAATCCCAAATCAGCACCTAAAACACCAACTGGGATATAAGCTGTTTGGGTTGGTATCAATCGATTAGATGATGATAACGTATAAGTTTGGTATGGAATACCATAATTTGATAACTGTCCTGCTCCACTGATGGTTCCAAATTGTGTGATGAGAAATAGCAAAGCAAGCATGATGGTAAAAATAGTTAGTTTTTTCATGTGCTCACCTACTTAATCCCCGAATTAACCATTGTACTCATAACCTTGTTTTGCAAGAATATGAAAATGATTAAATTCGGTAAGAACATAATTAGAGATGCAACTGCATTCATCCCTTGTCCGGCAACAACATTAGACGATGATGAAAGAGTTGCCATGTAATAGGCAAATGTCTTTAATGAATCGGTATTGATATAGGTTGCTGAAATATCAGCATTATTCCATACACTTTGGAAGGATAAAATAGCGATAGTTGCTATTGCGGGTTTGATTAAAGGCAATATTATCTTCAAATAGATGGTAAAACTACTCGCTCCATCGATTTTCGCAGCATCCAATAGTTCATTGGGTATTTGATCAATAAACTGCTTGACTAGAAACAACCCAACCGGGATGGCAATAACAGGGATAATATGAACAAAGAAACTATCAATAAAACCTAATTGTTCAATGATAATATATCTTGGAATGATAACTGCAGTTCCAACAAACATCATTGCTAAGGTGTTAATCTTTGATATCGTACCTTTGATATGAAATTTCAACTTTGAAAGTGCATATCCAGTAATGGTACTCAAGAAAATGGACAAAACAACAACAATAATTGTAATCACGATACTGTTAAATAAATATCTTGATACAGGAATGCCTGTAGTTGTTGATGTTTGGAAAAGTTCATAAACATTAATAAGTGTTGGTCTTCTAACGAAAAAGCGTGGTGGATATTCTATTAATTCATCAAAAGGTTTGAACGCATGATTAAAAATATAGACCAAAGGCAACAGCATAAATAAGGCTACTGGTGCAACCATGAGTAAAAACGGTACTTGATCCATTCCGAATTTTGCAGGATTAACTTTGACAGCTTTATAATTATTTCTCATATGCTTCACCTAATCCCTATCGCCAAAGAACCGCCAAGATAGACGGCTGAAAAAATAAATGATTAATAATAATACTAAAGATAAAGCAGCAGCATAACCCATATCATACCGAATGAAACCATAATCTTCAATATGGTTGACAATGAGCGATCCAGCATAGTTTGGTGTTGGATTTGAACCTGATAATTGAACACCTAATGCACCTGCACTAAAAGTACCCACGATGGCCATGACCGCACCAAAAAGCATCTGCGGTTTCATTGAGGGAATTGTAATATAGAAAACTTCTTGGAAACGATTCTTCATACCATCGATAGCAGCAGCTTCATAAAGCTCTGGATCGATGTTAAGTATGCCTGCTAGCATTGCTAAAAAACCAATACCCATGCTTCCCCATAATGCAACGACTATCATAATTGTAAAGAGAAAATTAGGAGATTGCAAAAACGAGATTGGTTCGACAATCATTCCAAGCTGCAGTAGAATTGCATTCAAATATCCTGACTGATCACCAGCAAAGAATACACGCCAAACAACAGTCATCGTTACCCCTGCTGTTAAAGAAGGCGAATATAAAATTATTGCAAGAACTGATCTTAATCGATGTGGCAATTGAGCAAGTGCCCACGCCATAATAAATGATAAAGCATAACCGCCAGGTCCAACGATAATTGCAAACTTGATGGTGTTTGGTAAAATATATTTCATGAATTCTTCATCAGAAGTCAAGAGATAGATGTAATTATTAAATCCGTTAAATTTGGGGAAACTTACCAAATCAAAAGTCGTAAATGATAAATAGATAGCTAGCATGATAGGAATAACAATAAATGTTAGGAATAAAAGAATATAGGGCAATGAGAAAAAATAAGCAATTTTATCATCTTTCTTAAATAACAATTTTTCGGTAGCTATGAATTTCTTAATCTTGTTTTCTTTCTTGATTTTCTTATTCATGAGAATACCACCCTTCAATTTCTTCTCTCGTCGGTAAATTGAATGGTTTGATGATATTGCCTTTGGCGTCAAGATATCCAAATTCCTTCATCTTTCGAGCCAATTCTTTATCAATTTTTATCAGTGCATCAATTACAGTACTTCTTAGATTAGCATCATCATAGACAACGCTGTTCCAAGTATTACTGATTTCACGTTCAATGATATAACTTCCAGGAATTTTAGGAATTTCTTTCAAATGTGACCATTGTTCAAGAATAATTGCCTTATGATCTTCATTCCAACTGAATTGTTCAAACGCTTCTAGATTGGCACTATTCCACAAATATCTAGTACCTAATGTATTGAGTAATGTATTAGAAAACATCAATTGGGTATCAGTAGACATCCACCATGATAAAAACTCCCAAGCTTCTTCTTTTTTGTCACTCTTTTCAAAAATAACACTTGCTTGCTGAGCACCAGACATCGAGCGATTAATAATTGTTTCCATTTGATTGGTTTCGGGATTAAACACTTCGTGTTCTATTCCCGGAACAAGAGCAATATTCCATAATCCACTAATATCAGATGCTGCATTCATTAATTGCAAATACATACCAAAATCACCAATACCAATTGGGATACTTGAGTATCTGAAACTGTTAAAGAAACTAGCAACTTGATAAGGCATACTATATTCACGAAATAAATCCGTCATGAATGTCATTGCCTCAATGGTATTTTCATTATCTAAGGCGGCAGACATGCCATCTGCCGAGTAAATTTCTCCTTCAAACTGATTGATAAATGGTCCAGTAGCATCAAATGATTTTAAGGAACTGCTATTTGATAGAGGAATATAGAAACTCATACCATATCTTCTAAGCACTGGAAGCATATTTAAAACATCATCCCATGTGTTTGGTACAGTTAATCCTAATTGATCTAAAATATCTTGACGATAAAATAATACAAAAAAGTTTTCTGTTTCAGGCAAACCATAGAGTTTACCATCATAAACCATTGGCATGAGCTGTTCTGGATTGAAAACAGATATAACATCTGAAAATCCTTCAGCTTGACTCATATCATAAAGCATACCGCGCATACCATATTCATTAGGTATCCAAGCTGAAATACCTAGCGCAGCATCGGGCTGTTGATCTGCTGAATTAGCAAGCAAAAGCTTGCTATCATCACTAATTAAGGATATTTTAACCTTGATTCCTGATGCAGTTGTGAATTGGTCATCTGTTATTTTTTGAAGTAAATCAACATATTGACGAGATCGGTTAACCCAAATTTCTAACTCGTCAGATGTTGCTTTTTCTGTATAGGATGCATCAAAGAATGACATAAAGAAACGACCTGCTGAAATTCTAAATCTATCCCATCTATTGCCATTCGCTTTTGGAAGTTCTTGATCAATGGTATGGATGAAAATTGAATCGAAAATCATGGGTTGTTTCAATATACTATCGATTTGACTGCTCAAAAGTTGAACAGCACTTGAAGATCCTGTAGATAAAAGTGTCAAACGTCGTGGTAATTCATCAATGTTTTGTTCTATTTTTTCAATCTTGCTAATAGCAGCTTGTATATCTTGTACAATTTGAGCATCTTTTTCAAATCCATACATAGCGTTAAGTGATTGTGTAATGAGATTTAATTCAGTAACCCAATCAACTAATTGTTCATTAAGATTAGGAAAATAAAGAATCATATCCCAATCAATACCTTGATCTGTATTGTTTCTTGTTAATTTTGTAATATCAAGTCCTAGTTGACTCATTTCATTGCTGACAATTCTAATTCGATCAACAACGGTTGCAAACATCGAACTGTTAACTTCTAAAGTGATGGTATCACCTGGTTCAAGATAGAATAAATAAGGTTCTTTTTCTGAATTTGAAAGCGTCAAATTTTGCCAGTCTCGATCATAAGAGATTGGCAAAATCTGTGCTTCTTGAAAAGGAATTTCCCCATTGATATATAAACTCCGATAGACAGTTGTATTCTGCCGTGTTTGTTTTACTTTAAGGGTTATAGCATAATAACCCGATTGTTCAACATTAGCAACCCAGGTTGCAGCATCACCTGAAACATCATATGAATCGGTACCCAAAACATTTAATCTTAATTTGGTCATGGAAAAAGGAAGCACGAGTGGATCTCTACTCACACCTCTTCCAATTGTTGAAGAATTTTTATAATATGCTTGCTCAGCTT
This sequence comes from uncultured Mariniplasma sp., assembly GCA_964566285.1. Taxonomy (GTDB): domain Bacteria; phylum Bacillota_I; class Bacilli_A; order Acholeplasmatales; family Acholeplasmataceae; genus Peloplasma. The sequence continues at coordinate 43,408 of CAZMIG010000014.1, forward strand.
CAAGACGAAATAATCCCTTTGCAGAAGTTGAATCTTGAAGGTTGAGATAATTTTCATAGGTTAGATAATCTGTTTTAGCTTGAATCTTTATTTCTTTAATTAATAATTCACCTGCAAGCTTTTCAATTTGGATCTGATTTTCACCTGCTGGTAAATAAAACATTAATCCCTCAGAATAAAGACGTCTTGCGTCTTTAAGTGGAACATACTGCCAATTTTCTACAATTTCCTGCATGACACTGACATCATTTCCATAACGATCCGTGCCTAGTTCATTAGTTGATTCTTTCCACAATGTATTCAAAGTAATTTGTGAAGCCTCATAATATGGGGCATATTCTGCACCATTCAGTTTTACTGAAAGTGCTATTGGCATGTGGGAATCTGTCTGTGACAAATAGTCTACAAATATATGATATAGCCCACCTGTTGAAATTGTTACTTCAACAGTTAATGTATCATCTTGGATCCATTCATAATGAGTTTGATCTTCACTTAAGACCTCTCCGACAGGCAAGATAAAATCAGGCGCTGAAATGACATGTATTTCATCATTGTCAGTAATAGCCTGTTCATTTGACAGCAAATACGCTGAGTAATAATCCTCAACAGCTATTGCTGGTAATAGGTCTAAAGTTGGATGTGCAACACCTTTTGAACTGAAAGTTCCACCCATTCCAAGTATGATAAAAATGAGAATGAGTCCAGAAAGTCCCCATATAACATATTTTTTAAGCTTAACCGAAATTTTCATATGTTCCCTCATCCTTTTTTGAAAAGGAACCCCTAGATAGGGGTTCCCTTATCATAGTAAGATGCATTATTTATTTGCTAATGCTGCTTCAAATTCTATACGCGCTTCATCGTATAAGGCATTTGCACGTAAATTCAGCTGTGTTTTGATATCTGCAAGTAATACTTCTCCAGCTAACAAGCTGTTGATAATATCACCCATTTTATTTTCAGCATCATATGTTCCTTGATATCTAGCATTGATATATCCAGGTAAATATTTTGGAGGTTCAACAATCAATGTACCATCTTCAATAATGCTTCTGAGACTTGAAAACGATGGATATAATTCAAAATATGCATCCAATAAATCGGAATCATCTTGAATTGGAGCAAAGTTAACTTGTGAAATACCTGCAACAGTTGAACTCAAGTTTAAACGTTCAGAATATCCATCTTTGCCATAACCCATCCATTTAGCAAGCAAGTAAGCTTCTTCAGGATGTGCTGTGTTTGATGCGACTGTGAAAAAGTCAGCAACAATAGGTACACGTTTAACACCATTAACAACAGGAGTTCCAATAAAATCTAGATCCCATGTATATTGACCAGAATTAATTTTTGATTGAATCCAACCAAAATCCCATGAATAAAACCATTTAATCAAAATAGCACCATTGTTGAAATAGTCACCTTCAGGAAAGATGTCGCCTAAAACAACAGTTGAATTTTCAGCACCAGCAGCATCAAATAATGCTTCAAGTACATAAGTTGTATCTGTTCTCATTGTGCGATAAAGTTCCATAGTTGTAGCAAATTCTGGAGAATCAAGATTAAATCCATCTTCAGATAGCGTAAACCAACCAAAATCAGGATTCAATTGAGCAGGATACCAATGAATAATATGTTCTATACCTTCAAATCCTACGACACCTTTATTATTGGTGCTTGCATGATTCGCAGCTGCTTTGGTCATTTGAATAACTTCATCAAATGTTGAATCAACTGTTGGGTAATCCTGGCCTTGACTATCATATAAGGATTGATTGACAACATATCCTGCATAATGCACTGCATTAGGCAGTGCCATAACTTTACCATCATAAGTTGCTACAGATCTAATATCCTCACTTACATTAATGTATTCTGGATCTGCATTTGCAATCGTTGTTAAATTATAAGCCCAGTCATTGATGACATAATATGGAATATTATCGGATTGAAATACATCTGGTAATGTTTGTGTTGATGCACGTGCAGCTAGAAATTCATTCCACCCTAGGTCATTGTTTGTTCCAGGAATTTTAGGTCTTTCGATGATTTGAACTTCAATATCGGTATATTTTTCCATGAAAGCATCAATCATCAATCTTTCCATATTAGGTTCTTCAGATTCTGCAGAGCCTAAATTCCAGGATGCGTAGGTAATGACTGTCTTTCCACTTGGAACCTCATCCTTTGTACAGGCAAAAAGACCAAGTGTAAAGAAAATCGCCCCTACGATAATCATTATTTTTTTCATACTTTCCTTGTATACTCAATACTGTAATGATAGATTGAGTAATTCCTTTCTTTCTAT
>CAZMIG010000015.1:0-43533 GCA_964566285.1 uncultured Mariniplasma sp.
ATAAGGAGGAAATTATGTCACGTATAGGAAATAAAGTGATTCAAGTTCCTGCTGGTGTTACCGTCACGGTAAGCCCAGAAAACTACGCTGTAGTTAAGGGCCCAAAAGGTCAACTTGAATTCCAATTCAATGAACGTTTAGGCATCAAAGTAGACGGAGCTATTATCACTGTAACTCGTTCAAATGATGAAATATTTTCAAGAAAAATTCATGGTACAACACGTGCTTTATTAGCAAATATGGTTACAGGTGTATCAGTAGGATTTAAAAAGCAATTAGAAATTCGCGGTGTTGGTTATAGAGCAGCGCTCTCAGGCAATGTCGTTAATTTAAGTATGGGGTATTCACACCCAGTTGATTTAGAAATTCCAGCAGGAATTACTGTCACCATTCCAAAAAACACAGATGTAATCATCGAAGGAGCCGACAAACAAGCAGTTGGCGAATTTGCTGCAAAAATCAGAAGTGTTAGAAAACCAGAACCTTATCTAGGAAAAGGTATTCGTTATGTTGATGAGTATGTTCCACGTAAAGCTGGAAAGACTGCTAAGTAGGAAAGGACATCGCTATGATTAAAAAAATATCTAAGAATGTCACTAGACAAAAACGTCATCTTCGTATTCGAAAAATAATTGAAGGAACAGCGGAACGTCCAAGAATGAATGTTTTCCGTTCCAATAATGCACTTTACGTACAAGTGATTGATGATGTTAAACAAACGACACTTATCAGTGCACGTAGTCAAGAAACCGGCCTTAAGGGTTCAAATGTTGAATCCGCTAAGGCAGTAGGAAAATTAATTGCCGAAAAAGCACTTGCTCAGGGCGTTACAGAAGTTGTATTTGATCGTGGAGGATATTTATATCACGGACGTATCAAGGCACTTGCTGAAGCAGCTCGAGAAGCAGGGCTTAAATTCTAAGGAGGAAAACGAACATGGCTAGAGATAGATATAGACGAGAAGAACAACAAGAAAATCAATTCGAAGAACGTGTAGTTTCCATTAACAGAGTAACTAAAGTTGTTAAGGGTGGACGTCGTTTCCGTTTTGCTGCCTTAGTTGTTATTGGCAATAAACAAGGTGAAGTCGGTTTTGGTACTGGCAAAGCAGCAGAAGTTCCTGATGCAATCAAGAAAGCTATTGAAGATGCTAAAGTCAATATGATTAAAGTACCAATCGTGGGAGCAACAATACCGCATGCAATTACAGGCAACTATGGCGCAGGTAAAGTTTTCATGAAACCAGCTTCTGAAGGAACTGGAATTATCGCTGGTGGAGCAGTTCGTGCTGTTTTCGAATTAGCTGGTATTAACGATATTCTATCAAAATCAATAGGTTCAAGCACACCAATTAATATGGTTCGTGCAACCTTTGCTGCCTTAAGAGAATTAAGAACAGCTGAACAAGTTGCTGCACTTCGTGGTGTAGATGTGGCGGAGTTGGTATAATGAAACTACAAATAACACTCGTAAGATCCTTGATTGGTCACAAGCCAAATCAAGTAAAAACAGCACATGCACTAGGATTAAAAAAGATTAACCAAGTTGTTGAAAAAGAGGCTAACGAAGCCATTCTTGGTATGATAAATACCATAAAACACTTGATTAAAATACAAGAAGTTGAGTAGGAGGAAAAACCAATGTTAAACGAATTAAAACCCGTTGAAGGTGCTCGAAAAAATCGTAAACGTTTAGGCAGAGGAGCTGGTAGTGGTACTGGTAAAACTGCTGGAAAAGGTGACAAAGGTCAACTTTCTCGCTCAGGTGGCGGTCCTCGTCCTGGATTTGAAGGGGGACAACTCCCATTCTTCCAAAGTATTCCTAAAAGAGGATTCAAAAACGTTAACCGTAAAGAATATGCAATCGTTAATTTAGTTGATCTTAATCAATTTAATGATGGCGAAGTTGTCACACCAGAAGTATTAGTAGCTAGAAATATTCTCAAAAAACTTAAATCAGGCGTTAAAGTACTGGCAAATGGATCATTAGAGAAAAAGCTAACAGTTAAAGCACACGTTTTCTCAAAAACCGCTGAGGCAGCAATTATCAAAGCCGGTGGAACTGTAGAGGTGATTTAAAGTGTGGTTACGAATAAAAAGAGTTTTAAGCAATAAAGCAGTTATGAAAAAGATAGCAATCACTTTGCTAATCTTGGTAGTTGTTAGAATCGCAGCTCATATTACCGTTCCACTTTTTAACACAGAAGCAATTGTCCAATTCATGCAAACAAGCGGAAGCTTTGTTGCAATCCTAAACAATTTTAGTGGTCAAGCACTTCAACGTTTCTCAATTATGGCTTTAGGGATTACTCCTTATATTACTGCATCAATTGCAGTTCAGCTATTACAAATGGTTATTCCTACACTTAAAGAGTGGAATGAACAAGGGGAAACGGGTAAGTTTAAAACAAATCAATTAACACGTTACTTAGCTATCGCTCTTGCATTTATTCAAGGCTTAGCGTTAATTCTTGGTATTAGTGTTAATGGTAGTGTTTTGATTCCAAGTTTGGAAGCAGCAGATGTTGAAGCATATCGATATTTCTTCTACATTTACATGGCACTGGTTATTACTGGTGGTTCTGCCCTTGCAATTTGGTTAGGAGATCTCATCACTAAAAAAGGTGTGGGGAACGGAACATCCATGCTGATTGTTGCGGGGATTGTAACCAGTTTACCAACAATGATGACAACATTGTGGTCGAAATATATCACAAATGGCACAGGTGGTTGGGACATTGTTTACTTTCTTATTATATTAGCTTTATATTTTGGTATTTTATTTGGGGTCGTCTACATGCAAATTGCAGTACGAAAGATTCCTATTCAATATGCCAATCGACAAGGAAAATCGGATTCAAATATCCCTATGAAACTTAATAGTGGTGGAGTTATTCCAGTTATCTTTGCTCAAACAATTCTTAGTATTCCACTTTCAATTGTGGGATTCGCAGCCGCTTCAAATACATCATCGGGGTTAGCCGCTTGGTTGAACAGTATATTTAGTTATCAGCAACCAATTGGGTTTATCCTGTATGTTCTCTTAATTGTGGTCTTTTCATTCTTTTATTCATTCCTCACGATTAACCCGGAAAAGATATCACACAACTTGTCAAAATCAAACGCATATGTCCCAGGTATTAGACCAGGGCAAGACACCCAAGATTATATTGCCAAGCTTCTATTTAAGATTACAGTTATAGGTACTTTGTATCTAGTTGTATTAGCAGTTATACCTATTTTCACATCAATTATTTTTGGGTTCACCGGCACCGAAGCATCTGCAATTAGATTAGGTGGTACCAGTTTGCTGATTATTGTTGGGGTTGCTATCCAAACAACTCAACAAGTTGAAACGGACGCAAGTCAGACAGAATATAGCGGAATCTTTAAGTAATTGGAGGATAATTAAATGCGTATAGTCATTATGGGCCCTCCCGGTGTAGGCAAGGGAACAGAAGCAGATACATTAACCAAATATTATCAAATTCCACACATTTCAACAGGCGATATCTTTAGAGAACTATACAAGGATAGAACTACTGTTGGGAAAATAGCAAAAGAATATGTTAGTAGAGGCGAATTAGTACCTGATGATATTACAAATGAAATTGTTCGCCATAGATTAACGCATTCAGACGTCAAAAAAGGATTCCTATTTGATGGGTATCCAAGAAATATAGCACAAGCAAAAGCTTTGGATGAATTTTTAGCAAAAAAGGGTTGTCAATTAGATGCAGTGATTAACATGACTGCACCTGAAGAACAAATTATAGAGCGCATCAGTGGACGCAGAGTATGTGAGACATGTGGTGCTGTCTATCACATTCACAGCAAACAACCAAAAGTTGAAGGCATATGTGATTTAGATGGTAGCAAACTGATTCAGAGAAATGACGATCTCCCAGAAACCGTACATAGACGTTTAAGCATCTATAATGATCAAACAGCTCCTGTGATTGGGTATTATGAAGAAAAAGGAGCGATTATCTATATCGATGGAACAAAACCCATCAAGGATGTAGAAGCTCAAGTAATGAAAGCACTAGGTGAGACTAAGTGATTCAAATTAAATCACAACGCGAAATTGAGCTGATGCGAGAAGCCGGACACATCTTAGAACTAACAAGAAAAATGCTCTCGGAGCATGTAAAACCCGGAGTATCTACGCATCAACTCGATGAACTCGCCGAAAACTTTATTGTTCATCTTGGAGCCACCCCCTCTTTCAAGGGTTATCATGGCTTTCCGGGATCCATCTGTACTTCAGTTAATGAAGTTGTTGTTCACGGTATTCCTTCAGTGAAGAAAATTCTTCATAAAGGAGACATTATTACATTGGATTTTGGTGTCAATTATAAGGGGTATCATGCTGATTCAGCAACAACTTATCCAGTAGGACAAATTAAGCCCGAGATTGAAAAATTATTAGAAGTGACTGAAAAAGCACTCTATGTCGGACTTGAAAAAGCTAAACCTGGAAATCACGTTTCAGATATATCACACGCAATTGAATCATTTGTCAAACCATACGGATATGGCATTGTTGAGGAATTTACTGGTCATGGCATTGGTAGAGAACTTCACGAAGAACCTTATGTTCCTAACTTTGGAAAAGCCAATCAAGGCCACATATTAAAACCTGGTATGACATTTTGTGTAGAACCCATGATTAATCTTGGGACTAAGCACGTCAAGGTACTAACAGATAATTGGACAACAGTAACAACCGATCGCAAACCAAGTGCACATTTTGAACACATGATTGTGATTACGGAAACTGGATATGAAATTTTAACAAAAGAAAAGAAGGAGTGAATCTATGGCAAGAGAAGATTTAATCGAAGTAGAAGCTAGAGTAATCGAAGTATTACCCAATACAAAGTTCAAAGTTGAACTAATCCAAAACGGCCATATTGTATTGGCTCATGTTTCTGGTAAAATCCGTATGCATAACATACGCATTTTACCTGGTGATAAAGTTACAGTAGAGTTGTCACCATATGATCTAACACGCGGTAGAATTACGTACCGCCGTAAATAAGGAGGAGCGCACATGAAAGTAAAAGCGTCAGTTAAAAAAAGAAGTGAAGACGACATCATTGTAAAAAGAAAAGGTAAAGTTTACGTAATTAATAAAAAGATTAAAAGACATAATCAAAGACAAGGTTAAATAGGAGGAACTATGGCAAGAATAGCAGGCGTTGACATTCCACGCGACAAACGCGTCGTGGTTTCGTTGACTTATGTATACGGCATTGGTCTACCAACTGCCCAACAAATTTTAAAGGATGCAAACGTGAGTGAAGAGACACGCGTTAAGGCATTAACTGAAGATGAATTGAACCGTATTCGTACAGAGATATTAAAGTATGTTACCGAAGGTGATTTACGCCGTGAAGTAACTTTAAATATCAAACGTTTAATGGAAATTGGTTCATATCGCGGAATCCGTCATCGTAAAGGATTACCTGTACGTGGTCAAAACACAAGAAATAACGCACGTACAAGAAAAGGTAAACCAAAGGCGATCACTGGCAAGAAGAAGTAAGGGAGGAATAAATCATGGCTCGTAAAAAAACAACAAAGCGCAAGGCTAGAAAAAATATTCCCCTTGGTGTTGCACACATTCATACAACTTTTAATAATACAATCGTTACCATTACTGATGTTGATGGCAATGCAATCGCTTGGAGTAGCTCAGGCGCTCTAGGTATCAAGGGTAGCAGAAAATCAACACCATATGCAGCACAGATGTCAGCTGAAGCAGTTGCTAAAACAGCAATTGACAACGGTATGATCAAGGTTGAAGTAGCAGTCAAAGGACCTGGTCCAGGTCGTGAAGCAGCAATTCGTTCACTACAAGCAGCAGGATTAGAAATTACTGCAATTAGAGACGTAACACCAGTGCCACATAATGGATGCAGACCACCAAAACGTCCACGTGGATAATCTAAAGGAGGGGTAACTTGTGAAAGACTTAAAGTTTGAAAAACCAACCGCAGTTGAAGAACTATCAGTAGATGGTAACAAGGGTCGCTTTGTAATCAGACCTTTGGAACGTGGATATGGCATTACTTTAGGTAATGCATTAAGAAGAGTTTTATTGTCTTCATTACCAGGAGCAGCTATTGTAAACATTAAAATTGACGGTATTGAACATGAATTTTCTACCATGGAAGGTCTTTACGAAGACGTCATGGGAATCGTTCTCAATTTGAAAAAGGTCATCTTCTCAGTCGATTCAATAGAATCTGATTTTGAACAAAAGCTTGAACTTTATGCTGTAGGTGCAGGTAAAGTAACCGCTGCTGATTTTAATCATGTTGATGGCGTTGAAATTATCAACCCAGAACAAGTCATTGCTAATCTATCCGATGCAGGTAGACTTTCTATGGAAGTCACCATTCGTCGTGGTGTGGGTTATGTTAATGCTGAAAAGAATAAAGTATTCAGTAGAAATGAAAAGAGTGTCATTCCTATTGATTCAATTTATACGCCAGTTAGTCGCGTTTCTTATCATGTTGAAAAAACAAGAGGAGATGCAGATGAACTTACGCTAGACATTGAAACTAATGGTGCTATTCAGGCAAAAGAAGCACTTGCTTTAGCATCAAAGATGCTTATTGACTATTTGGATGTTATCGTTCAAATTAGCGAGCAAGCTGTTTCAACCGACTTTATTTTTGAACAAGAAGAAGAACCAACCAATAAGAAATTAGAAATGAAAATTGAACAACTTGATTTATCAGTACGTCTGTTTAACAGTTTAAAACGTTCAGGTATTTATACAGTTGCCCAAATCATTCGTTTAACCGAAGAAGACGTCATGAGATTTAGATCTCTTGGTAGAAAATCCTTTAAGGAATTAAAGGAAAAGCTTTCTGAACATGGTTTAGAATTCGAAAATACTTCTACTAAGGATTCAAAATTTCATTTAGACGATGAAGAGAAGGAGTAAATCATGGCTTATAGTAGATTGAGACGCACTAGCGATCAAAGAAAAGCTTTACTTCGTGATCTTGTAACAGATATTATCATCAATGAACGTATCGTTACCACTGAAGCAAAAGCAAAGGAATTGAAAAAATTAGCCGACAAGATGGTCACTTTAGCAAAAGCTGGTACTTTGGCTGCAAGAAGACAAGCAGCTGAAACTGTACGTTTTGAAGATGTTAAAGAAGGTCAAAATGCACTTCAGAAATTATTTTCTGAAATTGGACCACGCTATGCAGAAAGACAAGGCGGTTACACAAGAATTATTAAAACTGTGCCAAGACGCGGCGATGCTGCACCAATGGCAATTATTGAATTTGTTTAATTAGCAAATTAAATAATAGTTTTTCTAAAAACAAATTTTAGGTATGGATTAATCTATACCTTTTTTGTTTATCTAATGCAAGAAATAAAAAAGACACTATGAATAGTGACTTATAATTATTTCTCTTGTTATTTACTAACATTCATAATACAATAGATATGCGCGATGATATAGAAAGAGGAACGATATGAAAAAATTATTTAGTATAATTGCTTTAATCATAGTTAGTATCACATTAGTTGGATGTGATCAAACAACAAAAATTACACATACTGCATCAGAAGTCATGGATGCAATTGAAATTACATTTGCCCAAGATGATTCAGCTAATAATGTAACTGATAATCTAACCTTACCAGTGACATCTGTTTTAGAACCATCTGCGAATATTAGCTGGGAGAGCAGTAATGTTTCTGTAATCGATAATTTTGGTACTATAAATAGACAGGAAGAAGATACGGATGTAACACTAGTTTTATCAGTTTCTTTGGGTTCAAGCAGTGTTCAAAAACTATTTGATTTAACTGTTTTAGGAACAACCATTTATCACAATGTCATTTTTGATGTAAATGGTGAATTGACAGATTATGAGGTTGTTGATGGACAATTGATTAATGAACCAAATGCTATTCAATTAGAAAACTATACATTTGATGGATGGACAACCAATCTAGATACTTTAGAACCTTTTGATTTTGATAATCCCATCACTGAAGATGTCACAATTTATGCTATTTTAGACCTTATTACTACTGGACATTTTACAATCGAAGTCTACATAGAAAACTTAGAAGATGAATCTTATACGTTATTAGATTCTATTAGTGGAATTGCAGACATTGGAACAATAAAATCTACGAGTTCAACGATGACTGGCTTTGTTTTAAACGATGAATTGAGTACTCTCTCTGGAGAAATATCAAGTGTGAGTGATTTATTAATACAAAGTTATTTTGATCGTGCAGAGTATACACTTACATTGATGGATGATAGTGAAGTAATTGATACTTTTACCTATAAATATCAAGAAAATATTAATCCAGTTTCTGATCTAGAGAAAACTGGATATGAGTTCCTTGGATGGACAACCAATCCAGATACTTTAGAACCTTTTAATTTTGATAATTCCATCACTGAAGATGTCACGATTTATGCCATCTTAGTTCCTATTCCCACAGGAAATTTTACAATTGAAGTATATATAGAAAGCTTAGAAGATGAATCTTATACGTTATTGGATTCTATTAGTGGAACTACATACATTGGAACAATAAAATCTACGAGTTCAACGATGACTGGCTTTGCTTTAAACGATGAATTGAGCAATCTTTCTGGAGAAGTATCAATTGAAAGTGATTTATTAATACAAAGTTATTTCGACCGAGTGGATTATACACTTACATTGATGGATGAAAATGGAGTAATCGACATTTTCACCTATAAATACCAAGAAAGCGTTATTCCAGTTTCTGATCTAGAGAAATCCGGATATGAATTCCTTGGATGGGCAACATCTGAAACTGGTACAAATTATTACACTTTTGATGGGGTGATGACAAGTGATGTTACTTTATATGCACAATTCGATCTCATTGTTGAATATATAGGATATTATTTAGGTGCAGATGGATTAACTGGATTATCATTAGAATCATTTTTGAGAACTGTAGTTACAACTGGTTTTGTTGGAATTAGCTATGGTGAAGCAAGATACATTTTGGATGATAGCGATGCCGATCCGAGCAATAGCAATAATGTAATACTTGTTTATCGCGGAACTTCAGTTTCTGGTGTTTGGGATGGAGGCATCACTTGGAATAGAGAACATGTATGGCCACAATCACTTTTGGGTGTAAGTGTTAGTAATTCTTATATTGGTGTGGGTTCAGATCTACAAAACCTTAAGCCAGCTAATCCAAGTGAAAATTCAAGTCGCTCAAATGATTATTTTGATTCAACACCTAGCGGAGACAGTTATGAACCTAGAGATGAAGTCAAAGGTGATATTGCACGTATTTTATTTTATATGACTATCAGATACGATAATCTCAATTTAGTTAACAGCACAAATCCTGCAGTGTATCAAATGGCAATGCTCGATACGCTATTACAATGGAATGTCATGGATCCTGTTGACGGTTTTGAACAACATAGAAATGATGTTATTTATAGTTATCAACATAATAGAAATCCATTTATTGATCATCCTGAATTTGTTGCTAAGATATGGGGAACAGTAACTACTAGCCAAGAAGATTCTTTTTATACAAGTCTTACTACAGATAGTTATTTCATCTATGAACCATACACATTAAATGAGGAATTTAGTACAAGAAGTTATATCAATTAACATCAAAGGCCACTTGGCCTTTTTTTGTTTATATAGCAATATTATTAGTAGAATAGCATTCTTTGATGATAAAATATGAATAGATATTACAGTTCACAATTCATAAAGGAGAATAGTTATGTTAGAAATTAAAAATGTTTCAAAGAGTTATGATGGTGTAAAACAAGCATGTGATCAAATCAATTTAACTATCGAAGAAGGGGATCTCTATGGGTTTATTGGACACAATGGTGCAGGAAAAACAACTTTGTTAAAATCCATTGCAGGCATCATCAGTTTTGAATCTGGAGATATAACGCTCAATGGATTTTCAATTAAAACTAACCCGATTGATGTAAAAAAAATGATTGCATATATTCCAGATAACCCAGATATCTATGAATCACTAACTGGTATTCAATATTTAGAATTTATTTCAGATGTATTTAAGTTGGATAACAAGACAAGATCTTTAGAAATTGATAAATATGCAACCTTATTTGAAATTATAGAGGTCTTAAATAATCCAATCTCATCTTACTCTCATGGGATGAAACAAAAATTAGTTATTATTAGTGCACTCATCCATAAACCACAATTATTATTGTTAGATGAACCTTTTGTTGGACTTGATCCAAAAGCAAGTTTCCAATTGAAAGAAATATTCAAAGATATTTGTAGTCGCGGCGTTTCAATATTTTTCTCAACACATGTTTTAGAAGTTGTTGAAAAACTATGTAATAAGGTGGCCATTATTAGACAGGGTAAAATCATTGCTGAAGGTAATACAGCAGATATCATCATGAATGAGTCTTTAGAAACTGTCTTTATGGAAATCGCAAACGAATCATGATATATAAACAATTAATCAAATTATTCTTCAGAGAAAATTTCTCATTTAAGCGACTACTAGGATTTGATTTGAAGCGTTCTAAAACAAAAGCAATATTAGTTGGTCTTGCAATAATTTATGCAATTGTTGTTTTTCTAGGTTCCTTCGGGTATTTGTTTTTTGATTTAGGGAAAATACTTAATGAGATGGGTCAACCAGAAATTCTACTTAGTTTCATTACCATTTACGCTATTGGGCTATCAATTATGATTGTGTTATTTCGAGCTAGTGGATATTTATTTTATTATAAAGATTACGATATATTAGCTCCATTACCAATACATCCAAGAACAGTTTTATTCGCAAAAATGACTGTTATGATGATCATGTTATATGTATCGGCTTTTGTCTTAACACTTCCTATTGTATTTTCATATTTTTATTGGACGGGATTTAATGTATTAAGTATTATTTTCTTTTTAGTAGCATTCATATTTGTTCCTCTAGCCCCTGTGATTGTGATGTCATTCTTATCATTGCTTGTTGCAATGGTAACCTCGAAATTTAGAAGAAGTAAATTAATCTCTACTATATTGATTTTTGTCATACTAATTGGTATTTTCATGTTTTCGTTTTCAATCAACGAAACAAGCATAAATCCTCTTACTGGTCAAATTAACCTATTTTCAGGAATCAGTAATGCATATCCACCATTTAAGTGGTTTATTGCTGCGATTAATGATCATAGTTTCCTTGATTTAGGACTTTTAATCAGCACGCATGCCGTAGCTTTTGTGATCTTCATGTTTAGCATTCAAGGATTGGTTCAAAGAACTAATCAAAAGGGCATTAGAGCTAATATAAGAAAGAATAGTAAACCCCTTAAATATCAGGAAAAATCAGTATTACTTACACTTGTTCAAAAAGAATTTAAGAAATTTTTGAATTCAACAATTTACGCAATTAATGCAGGATTTGGTCCGATCATTTTAATTGTTCTTTCAATAGCAAGCCTATTCTATCAAAGTCAAATTGAAAGCTATTTAGGAGAAATGATTGGAACCGGTTTAGACGTTGAAGTACTCATACTTGTATTAATTGGCTTTTGTGTAGCAATGACGTACACTCCCGCTATTAGTCTATCTCTTGAGGGAAAAAACTTTTGGATTTTGAAAAGTCTTCCAATTAAAGCAGAAACAATTGTTTATTCAAAGATTGCATTTAATCTCTTACTGATTGTTCCAATTGCAGTAGTTAGTATTCTATTATTTGGTATCTCAATTGGTTTTACCGTACTCACAGAACTGATTTTGATTGTCTTAATTATTGTCTTCGCAATTCTTATTTCGGCATTTGATGCCATAATGAATATGCTATTACCAAAATTTGATTTTATAAATGAAGTTGAGGTTGTTAAACAAAGTGCAACTGCATTATTAGCTATCTTTGGCGGATTTACATTTATTGCTCTAAGTGGATTAGTCTATTCTCAGCTAAGTGATAGTATGTCATTTAATCTTATTGCACTTATTTTAATAGGAATTAATGTGGTATTAGCAGTACCAATGATCTATTTCATAATAAATAAGTCTGCAACTATATTTTCTAAAATGAAAGCATAATTAAGTACAAAGGAGAAAACAATGGTAAAGTGGTTATCTGTAATCTAGATGAAATAAATGCAAGTACCGATGAGTTTTACTATAAGGCATATAAATATATTGTAGATCAAGAAAATAAATCATTTGACTATTCTATTAATCAAACTAAAAAGGTTATAATTGACCTAAAGAAAGAAGGTAATTTTTCATGGTAAAGTTTAATGAATATAAGTATGAAAAACCAGATTTAGAGCAAGTAAAAAAAGATTTAGAAGAACAAATTGCTCTTATAAACTCAGGCAAGGATTTAAAACCAGAAATTAAAGCTATTCATCGTTATTTTGATATAAACGATAAGATAGAAACTCATAGAGTTCTAGCCTCAGTTAGAAACAGTCTTAATACAACTGATGAGTTTTATGAAAAGGAACAAGAGTTTTTCGATGAAAATGATCCAGTTTTACAGCAATATGAGCAACATTTTTTGGATAAAATACTAAGTTCGAAACATAGAAAAGAATTAGAAAAAGAATTTGGATCTTTAATGTTTCTACGTGGTGAGCTTGCGAAAAAAACGTTTAAGCCAGAAATTATTCCTGATTTGCAATCAGAAAACAAACTATCTACAGAATACGATAAACTCATTGCTTCAGCTAAAATTGAATTTCAAGGAGGCACATATAATTTAAGTCAAATGACACCTTTTCTTCAGGATAAAGATAGAGAAGTTCGTCACCAAGCACAACTTGTAGTTTCAAAATTCTATGCTAAAAATGAAGCTCAATTTGATCGTATTTATGATGATATGGTTAAAGTTCGTCATGAAATTGCAAAGAAATTAGGTTATGAAAATTTTGTTCAGTTAGGTTATGATAGATTCAGCAGAACTGATTATACTGCAGCTGACGTCAAAACTTACCGTGATCAAATCTATGAAGATATTGTTCCATTAGTTACAGAGTTAGTGGAAAGAAAAGCTAAACGTTTGGGTATTAAAGATCCTAAATCCTATGATTTAGCACTCTCATTTTTATCAGGTAATCCCACACCTAAAGGCGATCGTGCTTGGCAAGTTGAAAGAGCAAAAAAGATGTATGACGAAATGTCTCCTGAAACTTCAGAATTTTTTAATTTCATGCTAAATCACGATTTACTAGAATTAGATAGTAAACCAGGCAAACAAGGTGGAGGGTATTGTACGTATATTCCTGAATATCGTTCTCCATTCATTTTTGCAAATTTCAATGGTACTGCACACGATGTTGATGTATTAACACATGAAGCTGGACATGCCTTTCAGGTTTATCAGAGTCGTGATCAAGTTCCAGAATATCGTTGGCCAACCATGGAAGCTGCCGAAATACACTCAATGAGTATGGAATTTTTAGCATGGCCATGGATTGATCGATTTTTCGAGGAAGATGCAGAGAAGGCAAAATTTTTTCATTTAGCTGGTGCAGTGTCATTCTTACCTTATGGGGTTTTAGTTGATGAATTCCAGCATCATGTTTATGAAAAACCAGAACTTACACCAGATGAAAGAAAAACACTTTGGAGAACACTAGAAAAGAAGTATATGCCATATAAAGATTATGGCGACGATGCGTTCTTAGAAAAAGGAACTTTCTGGTTTAAACAGGGTCATATCTTCGGTGCACCTTTCTATTATATTGACTATACACTTGCTCAGGTTTGTGCTTTCCAATATTGGGTAAAACATCAAGAAAACAGAAAAGAAGCTTTAGAAAGTTACTTAGCATTATGTCGTTTAGGCGGATCGAAGAGTTTTCTTGGTTTGATTGAATCAGTACACTTGAAGAATCCATTTATAAAAGACACAGTTAAAGAAATCATAAAACCAATTCGTGCTTATTTAGATCAAGTAGACGATACTAAACTTTAGAATAATAACATAATAAAAAAAAAGCCTTGTTAATCTCTTAACTGGGCTTTTTATTTATTTTTTAAGTAGTTATAGATTGCATCTGCTGCCTGCATACCATCATAAACGGATTTTGTAATTTGTAGTTTTCCACCTATGATATCTCCGGCTGCAAATAGACCTTCGATATTAGTTTGATAAGTATCATCAACTGCAATATTATTTTTTTCAACAATAACGCCAAGTTGTGATGCAAAATCAATTGAGCTAGGAACTCCTAATGCAATGAACACTCCATTAACTGGATATTCACCATTAGTTGTTACAACGTGAGTGATTGTCTCAGTGCCTTTAAAACTAATGATTTTTTCAGAAACAACTGGATTATCTACTTTGCAGGTTAACTTGTTACCATGTGTGAATACTGTAACATCATCTGAAATCCGATTTAGATATTCAAGTTCATGCTCCATATAGGCACCACAACCTACGATAGCTAGTTTTTTCTTTCGATAGAAATAACCATCACAAGTAGCACACAAACTAATACCTTTTCCTCTAAATTTAGTAAATCCAGGTATATTTAGGGTTTGTCTAGTTTTTCCTGTAGCAAGTAAAACTGTTTTTGATTCAAAAGAACCGTTAGTGGTTGTTAGTGTGAATCCCGATTCATTTTGTTTTAATGAAATAACCGAATCGGTAATAATATCAACACCTAAATTTTTTGCTTGTTGAACACCAGAGGCGATAAGTTTACTACCCACAATGGGTTTAGTAAATCCGTAATAGTTTTCCACTAAGTCATCATAGCCTTCAAGTGCACCTAAATCTTTGCCTATAACCAGCGGGTCAAGACCAGCTCTTTTTAGATATAGAGCTGCAGAAACACCTGCTGGACCATATCCAATAATTATGACTTTTTTCATGCTTCCAACATTTTCTTAAGTGTTGCTTTAGATTGAACACCAATCATTGATTGATGGACTTTTCCATTTTTAAAAACAACCATTGTAGGAATACTCATAATGTCGAATTGATCAGCAATTTCATATTCTGCATCTACATCAAGTTTTCCAACTTTAAACGAATCCCCAGTTTCTTTAACAAGATCTTCTAAAATCGGTGTAACTCTCAAACAGGGACTACACCAAGTTGCCCAAAAATCGACTAAAACTGGGACATCACTCTGTAGAACTTCTTTTTCAAAATTTTCTGTAGTAAATTTAAATACCATATATATTTCACCTCTATTTTATATTCATGTCCATTATAAAGAATTAATTAGAAAAACGCTAATTATTTACATTAAAAATGAATATTTATGCAAATTATGTGTAGACATCCTATAAATAACACTTCACTAAGTGAAAACCCCAAATTTATGGACAGTTGTCTTTCTAATATCTTTTTATCGTGATATAATGTTAAGGTACGAAATGTAGGTGAATTTCATGATAAAAGCAAGCGATTTAAGCTTTTCATATAATGGTATTGATGAGGCGTTAAGCCATGTAAATTTAGCGATATCCAAGGGTACTTGGGTATCCATTTTAGGGCACAACGGATCTGGGAAATCTACATTATCAAAACTACTTGTTGGATTATTAGCTCCAGCAACTGGAGAAATATATATCGATGGATTAATTTTAAATGAAGAACACATCGCTGAAATTCGTAAAAAAATAGGTATTGTATTTCAAAATCCAGATAATCAATTTGTTGGTGTAACAGTAAAGCATGATATTGCTTTTGGATTAGAAAATCAACAAATCCCTCACGATGAAATGGTTGAAAAGATTCATCATTATGCTTCTTTGGTAGGAATGGAAGAATTTCTAAGTAAAGAACCACATCAGTTATCCGGAGGACAGAAGCAAAGGGTTGCTATTGCTGGTGCTTTAGCAATGGAACAAGATATTATGATTTTAGATGAAGCTACGTCTATGTTGGATCCCGAAGGAACTCAAGAAATCATTAATTTGATTAAAATACTAAATAAAGACTTAAATAAAACAATAATTACTATAACTCATGAATTATCGTTTGCTGCACAAAGCGATTATTTAATCGTACTTAAAGAAGGGCAAATTATTTTAGAAGGTACTCCAAAAGATGTTTTTAAACAGGAAGACCTTTTAAAATCATCTCACTTGGAACTTCCTTTTGAGTTGAGTCTTTATAATGAAGCAATTAAAGATAATAACATTGACAAAAAGATATTGGAGGCGCTATGGGCATTCAATTCAAAGATGTAAGCTATGCTTATAAAGGCCTAAAAGTTAATTATGACGCCATTCAACATATTAATTTAAATATCGATGGAAAAGGCGAGTTCATAGCAATCATAGGTCAAACTGGATCAGGAAAATCAACACTTGTCCAACACATGAATGCATTGTTGTTACCAAACAGTGGAAATGTTGTTGTTTTTGGACAAAATCTTCCACCTAAAAAGAAAGAAAAGATTAATTATCTTCGTCAGAAAGTTGGTCTTGTTTTTCAATTTCCAGAATATCAATTATTTGAAGAAACTATATTAAAAGATATAATGTTCGGACCTAAAAATTTCAAATCAACCGAAGCACAAGCAACAGAAATGGCTAAAAAAGCAGCAAAGATCGTGGGTATTGATGAATCACTTTATGAACAATCACCATTTAGAATTAGCGGTGGTCAAATGCGTAGAGTTGCAATAGCTGGTATTCTTGCCATGGAACCCGAAGTCCTTGTTTTAGATGAACCTACCAGAGGACTAGATCCTAAAGGTAGAAGAGACCTTATGGCCATATTTAAGGAATTACATGAAAAAGAAGATAAAACAGTTATTCTTATATCTCATGATATGGATTTAGTTTCCGAGTTTGCAAAACGTGTGATTGTCTTAAAAGATGGACTTTTAATCTTTGATGGAACAAAAGAAAAACTCTTTGAACATCCCAATTTTGATTCATTTCATTTGGATTTACCAACACCACTTAAAATTTTAAAATACTTAGAAAAAAACGTAGGAATTCCATATCAACCAAAATATGATTTTGATTCCCTTTTAAGTTACTTAAAGGAGGTATCTCATGAATAATATTACGATTGGTCAGTTTATTCCGGGAAACTCTTGGCTTCACAAACTTGATCCAAGAATTAAATTGCTGAGTTTAGTTATTCTCTTAGTTGGAACTTTTTTGATTCCAATTTCCGTGAGTGTCATTCCACTAGTTACGATGTTAATTATTTTTGTTGGAATCATGGTATTAACGGCATCTTCAGGAATACCCATGCGTAAAGTATTGAATGGGCTCCGTCCTATCGTTTTTCTATTAACATTTACATTTTTCATTCAACTCTTTTATGTCAAAACAGGCTCACTTGTTTTTGATCCAATTCCAATGTATATATCTTTAACGAGCATCGTTGGAATCATATTATTTTTAATCTTTTATAATTGGTCAAAAAAATATATAAAGACACGGATTCTATATTTCTTTTTTGCAGCATTCATGGTATTTTTTATACAAGCTTCACTTCCATATGTTGGTTTTACAAGTTATACATTATATGTTTATGATGAAGGTCTCTTGAGAGCCGGGTTCATCTTTGTAAGAATTACGAACGTCATTATTATGACATCATTGTTAACCTTTACAACGATGACCACAGATTTAAATTATGGAATTGAATCTTTGCTTAAACCTTTAAAAGTTATAAAAGTTCCCGTTGATGTGATTGCTATGATGCTATCATTGACATTAAGATATATTCCAACATTGTTAGGTGAAACAGAAAAAATAATGAAAGCTCAAGCATCTAGAGGTGTCGACTTCAAGGAAAGTAAACTGAAAGATAAGGTTGTTCAAATTATCTCTTTATTAATTCCGGTATTTGTTATCTCATTTAAACGAGCTGAAGATTTAGGTAATGCCATGGAAGTTCGTGGATATATCATTGGTGCGAAGAGAACAAGAATTGATCAATATACTATTGGATTTGTGGATATCTTAAGTCTTGTGGTAGCAGTCGTTATTTTGGGATTAATCATTTATTCGAAGGTGCTCTCATGAGGTATCTTGCCATAGTTAGTTATGATGGGTCAGTATATCATGGATTTCAAAGACAAAACAATGGTTTAGGTATTCAAGAGGTTATTGAAAAATCATTTAGTTTGATGACACAAACTCAGATACAAATTTATAGTGCGGGAAGAACTGACAAAGGTGTACATGCGATTGGACAAGCATTTCATTTTGATAGCGACCTAAATATTGATGAAAAAACATGGCTTCGCGTTAATGATAGATTACCTTTGGACATAAGAATTAAAAAAATAAAAAAAGTAAAATCAGATTTTCATGCTAGACATAGCGCAAAATCAAAAATATATAAATATGTTATTGCTAAAAAACCAAGTTCAGCATTTTCTCAAAATTATGAAGTATATATTAAGAATTTTGATATTGAACTTGTAAAAAAAGTTATTAACGATTTTGTAGGAACACATGATTTTAAAGGGTTTTCTCAATATGTTAAAGATAAATCCACGATAAAAACAATTTATAGTGTAGAGATTAAAGAAACAAAGAAACACTATATTTTCATTTTTCACGGTAGTAGTTTCTTAAAATATATGGTTCGCTCCATGATGGGAACCCTAATTGAAATTGGTATTGGGAAGAAAGACGCTAACACTATCAAAAGAATATTCGAAACAAACGATAGGTCTTTAGCGGGAAAAACTGCTCAAGCAAGAGGATTATTTTTAGTTAAAATACACTATTAGCATGCTATAATAAACACATAAGGAGAGTGCAAATGTTCATTACTTTTGAAGGTGGCGAAGGCACCGGTAAAACAACACTAATTAAAGATATTGCCGATATTCTCAAAAGAGATTATGATGTTTTAACCTCTAGAGAGCCTGGCGGAAGCATGATTGCGGAAGCTATTCGCGATGTTATCTTAAATCCTAAGTATAAGGGTGTAACCCCTAATACAGAGGCTCTTCTTTTAGCTGCATCGAGAGCACAACATCTTGATGAAGTGATTTTACCTGCCTTATTGGAAAATAAAATTGTTTTATGTGATCGATATTTAGATAGTTCACTTGCTTATCAAGCGTATGCAAGAGATTTGGGTTTTGATTTTGTTTTAAATATTAACCAATATGCAACTTATCATATGCCAGAATTAACCTTCTACATTGATTTGGATCCATTGGTAGGTATGTCTCGGATATCTAATCGATCAAAATATGATCGTCTCGATCAAGAAACTGTTATATTTCATCAAAGAGTAAGAGAAGGATATCTAAAAATTGCTAAAATGTACCCTGATCGAATCGTAATAATCGATGGAACACAATCAATTGACAAGATTAAAGAACAAATCATTTCTAAAATCAAGGAAAGTATATGAAAAAGGCACATTATTTTTTCCAACAGACAATTTTAAAGAATAGACTTGCGCATCTATATTTAATCAGTGGTCCTAAAGGTAGTGGGAAATCGCAATTAGTAGAAGAAGTTGCTTTTATGATTCTCAGTCAAAATCGAGAAGATACTTCGCATCTTAAAAAACAAATAGAAGAACGCAAAATTGCTAATATGATGATTATTGAGCCTGATGGGTTGTCCATTAAAAAAGAACAAATTTTAGCACTTCAAGCTGAGTTTTCTAAAACAGCATTAGTCAGTGGACCTAGAATATATGTCATTAAAAATATTGAAAAAATAGGAAGTAGCGCAGCTAACAGTCTACTTAAATTTATGGAAGAACCTCTCAGTCACAGTGTTTATGGTTTTTTATTAACTGATAATATTGACGATGTCATGAGAACTATCGTTTCACGCAGTCAGGTTTTACATCTAAAAAGTATTGATGAAAAAGATTTAGAACTTGAATTAATTAATTTAGGTATTGACGAACGAGTTGCTGTGTTAGCCCCATATCTAACAAAAAACATTGATGAAGCAATTCTACTCGCAGAAAATCCAAATTTTTTGGAAATGGTAAATTTTATTCAGGAAATCATTGTTCACTGGTCGGATAAAGATATTTCTTTCCCGTTATACTTTGAGAAGCATGGTCGTTTTATTATTCAAGACAGAGACTTTTTCATGAACTTTTTAGAGTTAATCCTATTATATTTTTTAGATTTAATCCATTACAGAGCACATCAGGATATAATGTTCACATTTCTTAAAGAACAGATTCAGATTCAATCTAATCAAATGCAGATTTTAGATATTGAAAACCTGATTGAAAAAATCCAAGCTATTTTACAGAAACAAACTTATTATATTAATCTCGAGCTTGCGCTCGATCAATTATCCAACATGTTAGAAAAGATGAGGTGAGAAAGTGAAAGTTGCTTTAGTACAATTTAAAGAAGCAGGAAAAAAATATTATTTCTCCTATGGAGATTTAGAAATAGAAATTAGTGATCTAGTTGTTGTTGAAACAACTCGCGGTATTGAAATTGGTAAAGTTTACTTATTTAAAGAAATTGAAGAATCAGAACTAACTAGTGAACTTAAACCCATTATCAGAAAAGCTAATGAAGGCGATATCAAAGAAGATCAATATAACCAAACACTTGAAGTGGGTATTATTGAAAAAGCAAAAATACTCGCTGTTCAAAATGATCTAGAAATAAAGGTTTTAGGTGCTGAATACACGCTAGATAGAAAAAGATTATTAATTTACTTTGAATCTGAAACACGTGTTGATTTTAGAAACTTAGTAAGAGATTTAAGCGAAATTTATCATACACGTATCGAATTAAGACAAATTGGCCCAAGAGATGCTGCAAAAATGATTGGTGGTATTGGACCATGTGGCTTGATTTTATGCTGCACAACATTTATCGGTGAATTTGATGCTGTTTCAATCAAAATGGCAAAGAATCAAAATATAGCACTAAACCCACAAAAAATTTCTGGCATTTGTGGCAAATTACTGTGTTGTATCAGGTATGAAAATGATGTATATACCGAGTTAAAAGCATTACTTCCAGATTTGAAAGAAAAAGTTGAAACAGAAAACGGTACAGCAACTGTTGTTGAACTCAACATTATAGGCCAAAGGATTAAAGTGAAAAATGCGGAGAGTGGGAAAACAGAATGGCTACCACTCACAGCAATAACACGTGATGAATAAGTTATGCTCAGGACTTTACTAGGTACCGATTTATGGATTGAACAAAAATCTAGACAAGCTTTTAATTTAGATACAATTTTGTTAGCTGATTTCATTAAGATACCAGCACGTTCAAAAGTGGTTGCAGATTTTGGCACTGGTGCTGGAGCGCTAATCCTATACATGAGTAAAAAAACAAAAGCAAAAATCATAGGATTGGAAATTCAAGAAGATCGATATTTACAAGCAGTGCACAATATTGAGTTAAACAACCTTACTGATCAACTATCATGTAAGCATCAAGATGTTAGATCAACTGATTTAAAAGATTTAGATGTGGTTATTAGCAATCCACCATTTTTTAAAATCACAGAAAATGGTAATGTCAATGAAAGTGAAGGGGATCGAATTGCACGCCATGAAGTGATGTTAACATTAAATGAACTGATTGAATCAGCTTCAAGAACATTAAAATTTGGTGGGCATTTTTTCATGATTCATAGACCCGATCGTTTTGCTGAAATTGTCGAAGTAATGAATCGATTTGCATTTGAAATTAAACGTATCCGATTTGTACATCCTTATCTCAACGCAAATCCAAATCACGTTTTAATTGAAGCAATTAAAAATGGTCAGCAAGGTATGAAGGTTGAACCACCACTTATTTTATACTATGAAAAGCACGTTCTAACGAATGAAGTGGTTGACATATATGGAGGGAAGTCTTATGTTACTAAGCGTATTAAATAGAAAAGAAAAATTGAAATTTCTTGATTTAGCAATGCATATGGTCTCAGTTGATGGAGAACCTAGCGAATTAGAAAAGAGATTATTAAATATGATGCTAGCAGAAGTGGGAGATAATATTGTTGGGGAGTATCAATTTGCATTGAGCAAAAAATTACCCGAGACTATTCATTTTTTCAAATCCACTCACAAAAAAATAAAGAACATTGTCTATTTGAATCTAATGAAGGTTGCGATGTCTGATGATTTTTACAATACCCTCGAACACGATTTTTTAGAAGAAGTGCGTCTTGAATTGGGCATTGACGAAATGAAGAAAAAGCAATTAATGAGATTAGTCTACACCGAAAGAGATTTAAGAGGACGTGCAAAGAGAGTAGTCGGTCACTAATGCAAAAGAGTTTTAAGGAACCCAAACCCACACTTTATGTTGTTTCAACACCAATAGGTAATTTAAAAGATATTACATATCGGGCAATTGAAATACTCAATCAAGTAGATATAATTTTAGCTGAGGATACTAGAACATCCTCAGTTTTGTTAAATCACTATAGTATAAAAAAACACATGATAAGTTACCATGAATTTAATAAAGAAGAAAAAGAGTCCCAAATTATATCGCTTTTAGAGGATAAAAAAGATATTGCATTAATCAGTGATGCCGGTACACCCGGAATTAACGACCCTGGATATGAAATTATTAAAAAAGCGATTGAATCTGGATTTTATGTTGTGTCCATTCCTGGAGCAAGTGCAATTTTAGCAGCTCTTGTAACAACAGGTCTTATTATTCAACCTTTTACTTTTGTTGGTTTTCTACCAAGAAAACAATCTGAAATGAAAAATATTCTCGAATCATATAAAGAAAGAAAAGAAACACTTGTTATTTATGAATCCCCCTTAAGAATTTTAAAGACTATAAAAATATGTTATCAAATTTTGGGTAATAGAAATGTTGTTCTAGCAAGAGAACTCACAAAAACATTTGAAACCATCATTAGAACAACACTTGAAAAGGCAATAGAGATGGAACATAATCCAAAGGGAGAATATGTGATTGTTATCGAAGGAGACCACGAGATACAAATGGAGTTTGATGAATCGATAACCGAACATACAGATAGACTTATTAAATCTGGCATTAATGAAAAGGATGCGATGAAACAGGTTTCAAAACAAAGACATATTCCTAAAAGCAAAGTATATCAAGAATATAAGATTGACAATAAAAAGACTTGATTTTTAGTTGATTTCATATATAATAAGATTATTATAGGCAATGAGAAAAAGAGTAGTTTGATTTTAGTGTCTAGAGAGTTCATGTTTGGTGAAAATGAACCCTAAATCAAATGAACGTGGTTTTCGAGCCTTTTGGTCGATAGGTAGACCAAAACGTATGTCTGCGTTAAGGATTTTGAGTGCTAGCATTGCTAGAACTAAGGTGGTACCGCGAAATTTTCGTCCTTAGATTTTTTTAAGGGCGATTTTATATTTTTTAGGAGGTAATGAAAATGGAAAAAACATATTATTTAACAACAGCAATTGCATATGCTTCAGCAATTCCTCATATAGGAAATGTTTATGAGGCTATTTTAGCTGATGCTATTGTCAGATTTAAAAGATTAGATGGTTATGACGTTTTTTTTCAAACAGGAACAGATGAACATGGTCAAAAAATAGAAAGTAAAGCTCAAGCAAATGAACTTTCTCCGAAGACTTATGTGGATTATATTTCATCAGAAATCAAAAGGATTTATAAAAAGGTCAATATTAGTTATGATCAATTTGTTAGAACAACCGATGAAAGACATATTAAATCTGTACAAGAAATCTTCAAGAAACTCTATGATCAAGGCGATATTTACTTAGGAGAGTATGAAGGTTGGTATTCTATTGCCGAAGAAGCGTTTGTCTTAGAAAAAGATATTGTTGATGGCAAAGCTCCTAATGGTGATACTCCAGTATGGACGAAAGAAGCTGCATACTTTTTGAAACTTGCACCGTATCAACAACGTCTCATTAAGCATATAGAAGAGCATCCTGAATTCATTGAACCCGAATCGAGAAGAAATGAAATGATTCAAAATTTCTTAAAAGAACCACTTCCAGACCTATCAGTATCTAGAACATCATTTACGTGGGGAATTCCTGTTGAATTTGATGAAGGACATATTGTTTATGTATGGATTGATGCTTTAAGTAATTATATAACTGGTTTAAATTATCATCCCGATCAACCTAACTCACTTGAATTTTCTAAGTATTGGCCTGCTGATGTTCATTTAATTGGAAAAGATATCCTAAGATTCCATACGATTTATTGGCCAATCATATTAATAGCTTTGGGATTAGAATTGCCTAAACAAATCTTTGGGCATCCTTGGGTTCTAGTGAATAAAAGTAAGATGAGTAAATCAGTAGGAAACGTTATGTATACAGATGATCTTGTTCGTTATTTTGGTGTTGATACCGTTAGATATTATGTACTTCATGAAATACCTTACGCACAAGATGGCAACATCACATATGAACTACTTATTGAAAGAAATAATAGTGACTTAGCAAATACAATTGGAAATCTTGTTAACCGCACAATCGGTATGGCACACAAATATAGAGAAGGTGTTGTTAAAAAAGTGATACTTGATGAACCCTATGAATTAAGCTTAAAAGAAAAGTGTTCATCCTTATTGCCAGAAATAAGAAATCATATGAACGAACTCAAAGTTGCTGATGCGCTAGAAGAAATCGTCAAGCTCGCAAGACATGCTAATAAATATATTGATGTATCTGAACCATGGGTCCTATTTAAAAATCCGGAAAAACAAGAAATTCTTGACCATGTTCTTTACCATCTCTTAGAAACAATTAGACATATTGCAATAACACTTCAACCATTCACACCCGAAACATCATTGAAGATTGCACAACAAATCGGAGTGACTGATTTGAGTTTTGAATCATTATCCACATTTGGAAATTATCCAGAACAGACATTAGGCAAAGCAGAGGTTTTATTTGAACGCTATGATGCGATAAAGAAACTGGAAGAAATCTTAAAGGATCAAAATGAATAAATTAGGAACATGGATTCATTCTAAATCTTTTAAGATAAAATATATCCTGAAATTGAAAGAGTAATAGCTGTCATTGTTTTTACGATTATTTATGGTATTGGTGTTTCATGGTTTTTAGAAGCATCAATCGTTCCTCTTTATACAGGTGGAATTCCTGGTATTAGATAGCTTGTTAGAGATGCAATGCTTGTTTGGTTTAATGTAGATGTTGGATCACATTTTTAGGACTTTCTGTCCTTATTATGAATATTCCTATTTTACTCGTAGAGTGGTTTGGTGTATCACATCGGTTCACCATTCACATCATGAGAAGACATTAATCTATATCGTCATTTATTCCTATGAACTACACACACTCGTTCAATTGATTAAACAAGTAGATCAACAAGCATTTATTGTAACAAGACCGGTAAAAAACGTATTTGGAAATTTCAAACGTAAAACGATTGCATAAAAGACCTCATTTGGGGTCTTTTAAGCTTTTTATTAGGACTAACTTGATTTCATGGAAGTAAATATGGAAAAGCACTCATATAATTGATATAATAAGGTGTATGCATATCATCAACGAATTTCAGCAAAAAGGAGAAACGTTCTATGGTCTACACGTGTACACTTAATCCCGCCGTGGATTATATTCTCAGGTTGAAAACCTTAGAGACCAATCAATTGAATCGAGCAGAAAAAGCTTCATTTCGTGCAGGTGGTAAAGGTATTAATGTTTCTGTTGTCCTTAACAATCTAGGTGTAGATTCTGTTGCCACTGGGTTTTTAGGTGGGTTCTCAGGAGAATTCATAAAATCGGATTTAAATCAGTATAAATTAATAAAATTAGATTTCATAGATATTTTGGGAACAACGAGAATCAATCTGAAACTTAATCATGGATTTAAAGAAACCGAAGTGAATCCATTAGGACCGGTGATTTCAAATGAAGATTTTGAAAAGATACTCAAAAAAATTGAAAAACTCTCACAAAAAGATTTATTGATTTGTTCGGGTAGTGCATGTCACGGACAAGAAAATGCTTATATAAAGATTGCAAGTGTCTGTCAACAAAAAGGAATTAAGTTTGTTATGGATATTCCGGGTAAAGAACTTATGGAACTCATCGGTTACAAACCTTTACTAATTAAACCGAATCTAGTAGAACTTGAAGATTATTTTGATACTAAAATTAAATCCATGAATGATATGATTTCTTATGGAAAAAAATTAATTGCACTAGGCGCACAAAATGTTATGATTTCAATGGGGTCTAAAGGTTCTCTCTTCATTGACTCAAAGGTTGTTTATCGAGCAAGTCTTGTTCATGGTCACGCAATAGATACTACTGGGGCAGGAGATTCAATGGTTGCAGGATTTATCAAATCTTATTTAGAACATCAAGATTCAAAAAAAGCATATTTAAATGCAGCAATTTGTGGCTCAGCAACTGTATTCAGTGAAGGTCTTGCGTCACAAGAAACACTTAAGTTATATCAAAATAAAATCAAAATAAAGGAGATTCACATATGAAAATTAGCGAACTAATCGATCTTCCACTCATTAAACTTAATCTTGAGTCTAAATCTAAAGATCAAGTGATAAAAGAACTTTCCAATATCTTATTAGAAAACAAATGCATCTCTGATCTAAAACTTTTCATTGAAGATGTTCACGAAAGAGAAGCACTGGGATCAACAGGCATTGGATTTAAAATAGCCATTCCCCATACGAAATCAAAGTATGTTACCAAACCATCTTTAGTCTTTGGTAAATCAGTTAATGGTATTGATTATGAAAGTCTTGATGGGGATCCAGCAGAATTATTCTTTTTAATTGCGATGCCCGAAGCCGGATCAAATAAGCACCTACAAGCTTTAGCACTTTTGTCGCGTAATTTGATTCATGAAGAATTTAGAGAACAATTACTTAAAGCAAAAACAAAAGAAAAAGTTATAAAGATTTTAAAAACAATTGATCAAACATAATAATGTTTAAATTAATTGCAGTAACTGCATGCCCTACGGGTATTGCACATACTTACATGGCTGCTGAAATGCTAGAAATAACAGCCAGTGAATTTTCAGTTCAAATAATTATTGAAACCAATGGAGCAATGGGAACAGAGCATAAGTTGAAAAAGACTGATATTGATTCATGTGATGCAATTATTATTGCAGCTGATATTAAGATTGAGATGAAACGCTTCATCGGAAAACCACTTATTGAAGTAAGTGTAACTGAAGCCATACGAAACCCTAAAAAGCTTATTCAAGATGCCATGGATGGATTATATAAAATATATCAAGATTAATCTTATTTAGAGGTATTTATGAAAAAAAGATTAAACGCATATAAAAATATGATGAGTGGCGTTAGCCACATGCTCCCGTTTGCTGTTGCGGGAGGTATTTTTATTGCACTTTCGTTCATTTTTGATGCAAGCAATTCGGGAGCAATTGATTTTGGTTCAGGAACTGCTATTGCAGCATGGTTTAATGATACAGGACATCTTGTTATGAGTTTCATGTTGCCTATCTTAAGTGGATTTATTGCCTATTCAATTGCAGATCGCCCTGGCTTAGTTCCTGGATTTATTGCTGGAGCACTTGCTACAACTGGTGATAGTGGATTTATTGGTGCACTCATCGGAGGGTTCTTAGCAGGCTACTTTATGCTCATTCTTATTAAGATCTTTGTGAAGTTACCAGCATCACTCACAAGTCTTAAAGCGATTTTCATTCTACCCATCTTAGGTACGCTTATTATCTCTTTTTCAATGATAGGTGTGAATCTAATCATAGGACCTATATCAAATGGTTTACAAGGCTTTTTTGACGGTTTAAGTGGACCTTTGGCGATTGTTATTTGTTTTATCGCAGGAGGCATGATGGCAATTGATATGGGTGGTCCAATCAATAAGATTGCTTACTTGTTTGGCGTTGCATCAATTACTGGTGGCGTCTCTTCAATTTTAATGGCTGCTGTCATGGCAGGTGGTATGACCCCTCCTTTAGGCATAGCATTAGCAACGCTTATATTTAAGAATAGATTCACTGAAGAGGAAATTAAAATTGGAAAATCTAATTGGATGATGGGGGCCACTTTTGTTACAGAAGGAGCGATACCATTTGCTCATGCAAAACCTAAAGTGGTTCTACCAGCAATTATTGCAGGGAGCGCAATTGCTGGCGCCCTCATCGGTTTTTTTGAAACATCACTAGCTGCACCCCATGGGGGTATCTTTGTTATTTTCATTATGCATAATTGGTGGGGATTTATTATTGCACTTGTGGTTGGAATGATTGTAACCGCACTTTTATTAGAAATCTTTCTCGTAAATAAAAAAATAAAAGTGGAATAATATAGAGATCATAGAAACAAGCAAATAAACATAATCTAATCTTAAAAATATAAATCCTTTTTTAAACGCTTCACTAACTCAAATATTTGCATAAATTCACACACAATACTGTTGACATTTGACTATCTATATAGTAATATATGATAGGTACGTTTTAAATATTGAATTCCACAGCCCTTATTTCACAAATAAGAATATAAGGAGAATCACAAAATGAAATCATTTATGGCAAACGCTTCTACCATCACTCGTAAATGGTATGTAGTAGACGCAGAAAACAAAACTTTAGGCCGTTTGGCTACTGAAGTTGCATCTGTTTTAAAGGGAAAACATAAACCCACCTACACTCCACATGTAGACAATGGTGATTATGTAATCGTTGTTAATGCAGAAAAAATTAAATTAACTGGAAAAAAATGGGATAAGAAAATGTATTATAGTCATTCTGGCTATAGTGGCGGTCTTACTGCGACTCCAGCAAAAAATGTCATGGCTAAATTCCCAACACGTATGGTTGAAAAAGCAATCATCGGTATGTTACCGCATACTACTTTAGGCTCACAAATGTCAAAGAAACTCTTTGTCTATGAAGGACCTGAACACAAGCATGCTGCACAACAACCAGAAGTATTGGAGGTATAAGAAATGGCAACAAAAGAAAAAGTACAATATTTAGGAACAGGACGTCGGAAAAAGTCTGTTGCGAGAGTTATTTTAACAAATGGTAAAGGTCTATTTTTAATTAATGGGCGTGAATTTGAAGAATACATTCCATCAGCAGCTACTCGTTTAGATGTTACTCAACCTCTTGTCTTAACTGAAAGTGAAGGCAAATATGATATTTCTGTTAACGTCTATGGCGGCGGTTTAACAGGTCAAGCTGGAGCAATCCGCTTGGGTATCACGCGTGCACTTATGGAAATCAATCCAGAATTGCGTGCAATATTGAAACCAGCAGGGCTCGTTACACGTGACCCACGTTCTAAAGAACGTAAAAAGTATGGTTTGAAAAAAGCAAGAAAAGCATCACAGTTCTCAAAACGTTAAAACATTGGGACCCATTTGGGTCCCTTTCTTTTTTATCGTGATATAATGGAAATGAAAACCGCTGAAGGGGTCAATCTATGAAGTTGAACTATCGGAATACGATTTATGTAGGTTTAATCTTTTTCATCATTTCCATGTTTTGGCAATCATATGATTTATTAATTGCAAGAACATTAATAGACAAGTTTGGATTGAACCAAACATGGTCAGGTATCGTCATGGCATTTGATAATGTGATGGCGGTTATTTTGTTGCCATTATTTGGTGCTTTATCCGATAAGAGTAATAATAAATTAGGTAGAAGAACCCCTTATATTATAGTAGGAACTTTCTTGGCAGCTTTTGCTTTTATGGCTTTAGCGTATACAGATAGTGTTCAAACATTGGATATTAAAGCAACTGATATCATCGAAGAACATTATAATGTTGCTTTTGATTCTACGGCAGACGTCAATGAAACCAGTCACTGGTATCTTGTTATAAATAATATGACTGATGAGCGAGAAGAGAGTTATCAATTAGGTAATATTAGTTATCAACAGTTTACTAGTTGGAAAAACAATATTAAAGATCCCATGATAAATATTCTTGATAATGATTCAAATCGTTTGGATGCTAGAGAACTATCTAGCATTAAAGATTTATATTACAATTATCTGAGTCAAAGGGCATGGGAAGTTACTTCTAACGATATCACAAATTTAATTATTTTTGCAGCCATCTTATTTGTTGCATTAATCTCTATGACCATTTTTAGATCTCCCGCAGTAGCGCTGATGCCAGATATAACAATCAAACCTTTAAGAAGCAAAGCGAACGCTATTATTACATTAATGGGTGCTTTTGGTGGTATTCTTGCGTTATATGTTATCATGTTGAGTGGTATTAATAAAAATAATTATGACAATCATGTTTTTGTATATATTTTCATTGGATGTATGATGATTGTTATTTTGGGAGTATTTCTTTGGAAGGTTAAAGAACCAAAATTGGTTGAAGAAAAAAATAATGTCATGGAAAAATTAGAGCTTAATAGAGGGGTTTACAGTAAAGTAGAGTCAACACCAGAAATGACTCTAAGAAGAAGAATTTCACTTTATTTTCTATTAGCATCCATCTTTTTATTGTTTGCAGGATATAACGCAGTCATGTCTAAAATAGCTGATTATTTACCAAAAGTATTAAATCTAAATTTTTATGATTTTCCATTTATTGTTGCTCAAGCGTTTGTTGTTATCATGATTCTTCCAATTGGGGTTTTATCGATGTGGTTAGGTAGAAAAAAGACAGTTATGCTAGGGATGATTATCCTCGCTGGAGCTATGGCAAGTGTTGTATTCTTACATGAAAAGCAACCTTGGTTAACCGCAATGATTATTGCTTTTGCAGGAATGGGTTTAACAATGATTTCAATTAATACGTATGTCATGGTTGTTGAAATGAGCCGTGGTGATGTCGGACGATATACAGGGTATTATTATGTGGCTTCTATGACAGCTCAAATCTTTACTCCTATATTTTCAGGTATTTTGATGGATCATTATGGTAGATTGATTTTATTCCCATACGCTGCGTTCTTTATCTCGTTATCCTTAGTTACAATGATTTTTGTAAAACATGGGGATACAAAAAAAATTACAGGCAATTTACTAATTGCTTTTGAGGATGATTAAGGAGCTTATATGAAAATACTCGTTGTTGGACATTCTAGTTCAGGAAAATCAACTTTTGCTAAAAGACTTGCAGAACATTACCAGTTGCCAGTTCTGCATATAGATCGAATCTTTTTTGGTCCTAATTGGTCAAGAAGAGATAAATCATCCGTAGAAAATGAAATCCAAGCATTTATTAAACAAGAAAATTGGATTAGTGATGGTCTATATCGCAAATATGCAAATGAAAGATTTGATTTATGTAATCAACTCTTCATTTTTGACTTCAATCGATTTAAGTGTTTATATGGCGCAATTGTGAGAAGAATTAAATATCATAATCAAAATAGAGATACAATTGCTGACGGATGTAAAGAAAAATTAGACTTGAGTTTTATATGGTGGATATTGTTCAAAGGCAGAACTAAAGATTCAAAAGCACTATTTAAACTCTACAAGGAAAAATATAAAGATAAAGTTATTGTTTTTAAAAATAGAAAACAAATTAATACGTATTTAAAGTCTATCGGGTATAAGGGTTCCTTGAAATATGATTAAATTCATATAAACATTGTTTAATCTTGGATTATATCGTATAATATTAGGTGCAAATAAGGATGTGTTTAATTATGAAAAAAGTACGTGTTAGATATGCGCCAAGTCCCACGGGACTGCTTCATATAGGCAATGCAAGAAGTGCATTGTTCAATTATTTATTCGCACGTCATTTTGGCGGTGATTTTGTTGTACGTATCGAAGATACGGATATCGCAAGAAACGTTAAAGGCGGAGAAGCATCTCAACTTAATTATTTAAATTGGTTGGGCCTTGAATGGAATGAATCTCCAGATTTAGGAGGGGCTTATGGACCTTACCGACAATTGGAAAGATTAGAGTTATATAGCAAGTATGCAAATGAGTTGCTTGAAAAAGGATTTGCATATAAAGAGTATAGAGAAAATAGCGAAAAATATGCGATTAGATTTAAAGTTCCTGAAGATGCTTATTATGTTTTCGATGATTTAGTAAGAGGACAATTAAAATTCAATAGTCAAGATGTGGAAGACTGGATTATCATGAAAGATAATGGTATTCCAACCTATAATTTTGCAGTTGTTATTGATGATCATCTCATGGAAATAACCCATGTTTTAAGAGGCGAGGAACATATTACTAACACACCAAAACAAATGATGGTTTATCAAGCATTTAATTGGGATATTCCAATTTTCGGACACATGACAATTATTGTTAATGAACATAAAAAGAAATTAAGCAAACGTGATCAAAATGTCATCCAATTCATTTCTGAGTATGCCTCAATGGGGTATTTGCCCGAAGCAATGTTTAATTTTATTTCTTTATTAGGTTGGTCACCTAATGGTAACCAAGAAATATTAACTAAAGAAGAGATTATTAAACAATTTGATCCGAATAGGCTATCCAAAGCACCAGCAATGTTTGACAAAGAAAAGTTGGCTTTTGTGAATAGTAAATACATCAAAAAACTTACGCATGAAGAACTTGCTAAAAGAAGTCAACCATTCTTAGAAAAAGCTAATATTTCCATAAAAAGCGAAGAGTGGTTATTATTATTAGTTAGTATTTTCCAAGATCGGATGACGCATATTGGTCAAATCGTTGAATTATATCAATCGTTTTTCCATCAAACATTCACATTAAATGAAGAAGCTTATCAGTTTTTGGTTGAAAACCAAAGCTTAACAGTACTTCAAGCATTTTATGACAACTTGGAATCCAGTGATTTTTCATCTGAGATTATTGAACAATTAATTAAAAAAACGAGTGAAGATACATTGGTTAAAGGAAAACCACTTTTTATGGGACTCAGAATTGCTACTACAGGCGATATGCACGGACCAAGCTTACCTATTTCCTTGGCTTTATTAGGTAGACAAATCGTATTAAACAGATTACAACAAACAATGACAAAACTAAGAGGTGAATCATGAAAAAAATAATAGGAATCGTTTTCTCAATATTTGTTCTTGTGTTACTTACAGGATGTCAAACAAAAACAGATATTACAGCAACATTTTATGATGTTGATGTTTCGCAAACATCAATTGTATTTTCTATAGAAGTAAATGATCCAAGTAATGAAATTACAGGAGCTGTTAGTGTTAAATTAATGAAACCCGATGGTACACTTGCTAACAATAAAGATCTTTTTGAAGAAGCAGAATACGAAAATATTTCATTTATTGGTTTAGATAATTCACTAAATTATACAGTGGAAGTATATGCTACCGTGGGTAGAGATGCTGTTTTAATTGGTCATGCTTCGTACACATTATTGTCAGCAGAAACCATTCATATTACAACGACAGAACAGTTCTTAGATATGGATAGCAATCGTTCTGGCAGTTATGTTCTAGATAACGACTTAGACTTTACTGATGTATCGTTTTCATCTCCATTTTCTGCATCTTTTTCCGGAATCTTTGATGGACAAGGATATACAATTTCTAATGTTAGTTATAGTGTCATGGCAACTTATACAGGCCTTTTTGGTTATGTCTCATCAGGGACTATCAAAAATCTTGTAATTGATCAAATGCATATTGGTACAGCAGCAGAACCACTTCATATGAATACATCTTCGAGAGTTGGTATTTTGGCAGGATATGTGTCGAGTTCAACAGCAATAATTGAAAATATTACGATTACTAATAGTGAAATTGATTATTCATCTTCAAGCACTGTTCAAGCTTATGTTGGGGCTGTCGCTGGAGAATTTAAAGGTAATATGACAAATGTTACAGTTGATAATACAAGTATTGAATTACTAGCAACATCTTATGGAAAGATTAAGATGGGCGGAGCTGTTGCCTTATTATCTGATGATGCAACACTAAAAGAAGTTAAAACAAATGCAAGTATTACATTTAATTTAGAAGGCAATTTAATTAAAAATAGAAATTTATCAATTAATATCGGCGGTGTCATTGGTGATCATCACGCAATCAATAAGAGTAAATCGGTTGAAGATATTACAAGCTCTAGCGATATTACTGTCAATCTTGATTTTGGTACTGCAGTAGATACAACTTCTGGTAATTATGCAGTTTATGTTGGTGGTCTTGCTGGTTTTTCTAGCAGTAACATCTTAAATGCATTCTATAATGGTTCAATTACATTAATTCATGAAAAGAATGACAATGAAGTTGAAGTTAATAAAGCTTTCTTTGTCGGTGGATTATTTGGATATTTTGGATCACAATATAAAGTTAATGAACAACTTGTACGTTATGGAGATCTCCAAACGATTGATGTCACTGTTTCAGATGATGTAAATCTAAAAGCATCGCAAACTTTTGGTGGGACAAATACGACAGTTGAACAGTTAATTGGTATTTTTGGTGATCAATCTTTGATGATCAATGCTGTATCAGAAGTTCTTTCCGATCCATCAACTGTATATACGGATATGACTGATTATTTCACAAGTGATTGGATTCAAACAGAATTTGATGAAGTACTTCAATAGTTAAATAATAGTATTAATAAAAATTAGTAAATCTGTAAGAGCCTTGAAATATTCAACTATTTGAGTTGATTCAAGGCTTTTATATTCGGAGAATATCGATTTAAATTAATACTGGGTTTTGTAAGTTGACTGGATGTTTTTATTGTTTTAAGAAAGTGATATAATGAAGGTGGTGAAGCCTATGCATATTTCAAAGACTAGATTTATCAATTACATCAGATGTAATAGATATCCTGCGTTGGATGAATTACAGAGAGAAAAAGACAAAGCAATTGTCTCTTTTACCGATGATATAGAACTTGAAGATTTGATAGGTGAAGAAAATCAAGCTAAAAAATCTGTTTTACTCGATTCAATGTATGACGAGGAAGATAATGATTTATTAGAATATCCTGATGTACAAATGGATACGATGTTACCTTATTATAATCAAATAGAAGTTTTAAGCGGAAAAGCGATTCAAAAAAGATTTCATGGACAAGTAACTTATAGTTTGGATACATATCAACAGAAGCGTTTTGAATATGAATATGAAGGTTTTCGGTTCTATTGTTTTCTAGATGGATTTCAAGAAGATGACAATTACATTCGAATTTTTGAAGTAAAAGCAACCACGAGTAAAAAATTTCTCGACTTAATGTATAAAAATGATGATAACGAAAAATCCCATGTCTTTGAATATAGTCCCGAAGGTATTTTAATGTTACAAGAAGATCTTTTTGGAAATATCAATCAAGACTATGAAAAAAAGGTTTCAAAGCTTAGAGATAGATTAAGCAAAGAAGGACGATATGTTTATGATATATCTTATCAAAGATTTGTACTTGAACACGGTTTAAAAACAAATAAAAAGATTAAATATTACTTAGTTGTATTAAACAGCGAATATATCCATGAAGGGCTTTGTAACGAGAAAAATGAACCCATTTATGGAGACAATTTGACCGTCTTAATTGATGTTACAAGTTTGACAGAATCAATGATGACAATCATTGAAAATGACGTTGATCTTGTGATTGAAAGACTTGATACTATGAATGCAAATCAAGTGGATTTAGGACGTCATTGTCAAAAAAATGATTCGAGACAATGCAAATTTTATCCAATTTGTTTTAAGGATGTTCCGAATAAAAATAGTATTTTTGCATACATGGGATCTCATTTTGGTTTTAAAGATGAGGAAAGAGAAAAACATGAACAATATGATTTGATAAATGATGGGTATGTAAGTGCCTTAGATATTCCATTTTCTTGGTTAGAAAGAGAAAATAATATCATTCAAAGAAAGGTTATGGAAACTAGTAAACCTTTTTATCATATTGAAAAGATCAGAAAGGGAATTGATGCTTTAAAATATCCTATCTATCATTTGGATTTTGAGACATTTCCTTGCCCCCTACCAAGATTTAAGGGCGAAAAACCATATAGTCAATCCCTATTTCAGTACTCAATTCACATTGAGCACTCTCCTAATGTGTGTGATAAGGATAAAGATAATGAAAGTTATATTGCGACCAAACACATTGATTTAAGAAAAGACTTAGTCGAACATATGCTTAATGTGATCAAACCTGATAGTGGATCCATTATGGTATATAATCAGTCATTTGAACAAACTAGACTTAAAGAAATGGCTGAAATATATCCAGAATACAAAAAAAGATTACTTGATATGGTTGATCGATTATTTGATCTGATGCATTTGCTTAAAGGAAATAAAAAGCTATATGAAGTTTTAGGGTTTGAAGAAGATATTGCTAAGACGATTAATTTTTATCATGATGATCTCAATGGATCATTTTCAATTAAAAAAGTATTACCTGTCTTCAGTGATTTGACTTACAAGGATTTAGGTATTGGCAATGGAACTGAAGCACTTGTTGCGTATGCTAGATTTCCGTCAATGGATGAACAAACTTTTAAACAAACCTATAAGGATTTATTGGAGTATTGTAAACAAGACACTTGGGCAATGGTTAAAATACTAAAAGAACTTAGAAAAATATAAGAAAAGCCATGCTGAAAAGTATGGTTTATCTTTTGATAAAGCCTATTTCCTTAAAATATATAAAAGTCGAATGGTTTTCTTGTTATTTTCAATAATTTCCACTATAATAAAACAAAGAGGAGGGCACCATATGCTCAAACTATATAATTCCCTAACTTCTAAAATTGAACCTTTTGAAACAATTAAAAAAAATCGAGTCACAATGTATGTCTGCGGACCAACAGTATATAGCGACATTCATCTGGGTAATGCTAGACCGGTTATCTTTTTTGATGTTGTTAAAAGATACTTGAAATATCTTGGCTACCAAGTTCAATTTGTATCGAACATCACAGATGTAGATGATAAGATTATTGAAAAAGCACGAGAGCTTAAACTTAAAGAAAGTCAATTAACAAATTTATATACAAAAAACTTTATCGATATGGCAATA
This sequence comes from uncultured Mariniplasma sp., assembly GCA_964566285.1. Classification (GTDB taxonomy): domain Bacteria; phylum Bacillota_I; class Bacilli_A; order Acholeplasmatales; family Acholeplasmataceae; genus Peloplasma. Next base: position 36,917 of record CAZMIG010000015.1, read on the forward strand.
GCTCTAGGAAGTGCATTACCCGATATCATGCCAAAAGCAACAGAATTCATTCCAGAAATGGTGAGTTACATTCAAGACTTGATTAATCAAGGTTATGCTTATGTGCGTTCAAGTGGAGTTTATTTTAGAGTAGGAAAAGTTCAAGATTATGGTATATTAAGCAAACAAAACATGGATGAACTTAACCAGGGTGTACGAATCGTTTTAGAAGATGAAAAAGAAGATCCTAGAGACTTTAGCATTTGGAAATCATCTAATGAAGGATTAACATTTGAAAGCCCATGGGGATTAGGAAGACCAGGATGGCATACCGAGTGTGCTGTTATGAATCACGAGATTTTTGGTGGAGAAATTGATATCCATGGCGGAGGATCAGATTTAAAATTTCCACATCATGAAAATGAGATTGCTCAAACTATGGTTCATGATCATCATCATTTAGCACACTATTGGATGCATGTTGGTAGACTTGATGTTAATCAAGTTAAGATGAGTAAATCATTAGGTAATATCTCACTAGTAAAGGATTTGATTACAGTATTTGATCCATTGGCCTTTAGATTATTAATAGTAGGACATCATTATAGACAACCAATAAACTATACAGATGACTTGATGGTGCAGTTTTCAAAAGAATATGATAAAATAGAACGTGCATTAAAGAAAGCATTTTTAACTATGTCTTTGGACAATTTGATAAAACCACAAGTTATTGATGAATATATTGAACAGTTTAAAATGCTCATGAATGATGATTTTCATATTCCCAATGTAATGACACTGATATATGAAATTATCAAATTGATGAACAAAGAAAAAGATTCAATAATGTTAGGTAATCTATATCAAACCGCTAAAGAAATTTTAGAAGTATTGGGTATAATGCCTATTTATAAAATGACAGAAAGTACACTCAATCTTTATCGCGAGTGGGAACAAGCGCGTAGTAATAAGGATTTTATGCGCGCTGACCAACTTAGATCTGAACTTACAGAGCGGGGATGGATGTAAATTTGAACGGATTAACATTAGCTTATATCGGTGATGCATACTATGAACTTAAAGTGCGCATGTACCTTATTGATAAAAAACTAACGCATGTCAATGACTTGCATAAACAAGCCATTAGATTTACTTCGGGGTTAGCTCAAGCAAAAATTATGACCTATTTCATCGAACAATCATTGATTAATGAAGATGAATTTGATTTATTTAAGCGTGGTAGAAACGCAAGTGGACCAGGTCGTAAAAATATTGATGCAAAAACATATCATTTAGCAACAGGATTTGAAGCATTGATAGGATCATTATATTTAAATGATATTAATCGTGCCAATCAATTGATTGAGCATGCACTTATCTATATAGAGAAAGGAGATTTCGATGGAAAAAACAGTTAAAAAAGCGAATGCTAAATCACCAAATGATGACCTTAAAGCCATTATTGATGAAGATGAAAACCAAGATATAGAAGTCTCCAAACCGAAAAAACAAAAAGGTCCCAAAACAATCATTAAAGAAGAACTCGTCCAAATGAAAGGCGATCCTTTAGGACTGCATGTACCACTTGACGATGAACCCAAAGAAAGTCTTAATGTTAAAGATAGAGTTAAGAGCAAGGATGATATTGTTGTTGAAAGATACAATCCTGATGTTGAATTAGGATTAACAACTGATGAAGTAGAACTACGTTTGATGGCAGGACTTGCCAATATCAACGATACGGGTAGTAGTAAAAGTATTCCCAATATTGTTTCATCAAACATATTTACATTTTTTAACTTCTTAAACTTTGGTATTGCTGCATGGTTGATTTCAGTCGGTGCATCAATTTCTAATTTATTCTTTATGGGTGTTATTACAGCGAATATTACGATTGGTATTATTCAAGAAGTCAGAGCTAAAAAAACAATTGATAAACTCTCATTGTTATCAGCTCCAACAGCAATTGTTATAAGGGATGGCGATGAATTTGAAATTGCTGTTCATGATGTTGTTATCGATGATATTTTATTTTTAAGTTCAGGAAAACAAATTCCTGCTGACTCAGTTATAAGACAAGGTTCGATTGAAGTTGATGAATCACTATTAACCGGTGAATCCGATCCAATTATCAAGAAAAAAGGAGATACCCTTTATTCTGGTAGCTTTGTTGTTTCTAGTTCATGCTATGCACAAACAACCGCGGTAGGTAAAGATATATATATTCAAAAACTTACAAATCAAGCAAAAAGATACAAGAAACCTCAATCTGATTTACTTGGATCATTAAAGATTATTATTCGTGTTGTTGGTGTGTTGATTTTACCACTTGCTGCAACATTGTTTTATTTGATGTGGTCTTCATATAGTTGGGATCCAACATTAACATTAGGTCAAAGACTTCTCAGTGACGAATATTCACTTATTGTTAGACAAACTGCTGGAGCTATGATTGGGATGATTCCTTCTGGTCTATTCCTATTAACTTCAATGGCATTAGCAGTTGGGGTTATTAGACTTGCACAAAATAATACTTTAGTTCAAGAATTATATTGTATTGAAATGCTTGCTAGAGTCGATACCTTATGTCTTGATAAAACAGGGACCATCACAGATGGTACGATGACTGTAAAAAGTATTATTGAATATAAAAATGAGTCTGGCTTAACCTTGAAAAATATTATTTCAGCAATGATTAATGCTCAGAATGATCAAAATTTGACATCTGATGCGCTTGCTGAAAGATTTGGTACAGCCAAGAGAATTAGACATAAACAACTTATCGCATTTTCTAGTTCTAGAAAATTTAGTGCAGTTCAGTTTGACCGATATGGCACATTTGTTTTAGGAGCACCGGAATTTGTCATTAAAGAATCTTACGGCAAAATTGAAAAAGAAGTAGATAAACAATCAGCTGAAGGATATCGAGTTTTAGTAGTTGCCCATTCTTCTGATGGCATTAACGAAACTAAGGTTGAAGGAAAAATTACTCCAATTGCTTTAATTATGATTGAAGATACAATTAGACCTGATGCGATTGAAACAATTGAATATTTCAAATCACATAATGTTGATGTCAAAGTTATATCTGGGGATAATCCTGCAACAGTTTCACGTATATCACAACGTGCGGGTATAACAAATGCTGATAAATATATTAGTTTAGAAGGTATGCAAGATAAAGAAGTTGTTCGTTCAGCTTCTCGATATACAGTTTTTGGAAGAGTTTCTCCACAACAAAAGAAACTTTTGATTGAATCAATGAAAAACAATGGACGTACTGTTGCAATGACAGGTGATGGTGTCAATGACATTCTCGCACTAAAAGAAGCAGATACTTCAATTGCAATGGCTTCAGGTAGTGAAGCAGCAAGAAATGTTTCACATCTTGTCTTATTAGATTCTAATTTCTCATCAATGCCTAAGGTTGTTAGTGAAGGTAGACGAGTTATTAATAACGTTCAACGCGTTTCCACACTATTTTTAACAAAAACAATTTTTTCATTCTTACTTGCCGTTGTGGCTATCGTTAGACATGGATCTTACCCAATTCAACCAAGTCAACTTGTGTTAATTGACTATCTCGTCATCGGTATTCCATCATTCTTCTTAGCCCTTGAACCCAATAACAAACTTGTTAAAGGACGGTTCTTATGGAATATCCTTAAAGCGGCTTTACCGGGTGCTTTAGTGGTTATGATTAATAGTTTAATTATCTTTGGATTTGAAAGATCATTGGGAATGGATAGTGTTGTAGTTTCTACCCTTATAGTAATTTCTGCAACCGTTGTTTCACTTACTGTGTTGTTTAGAGTATCATCACCGTTTAATAAAATGCGAAGAGCATTGTTCATATTTATGGTGAGTGTATTCTTCCTATCGATAACGTTTATTCCGTACTTCTTTGATTTTGCACCGTTCTATCGTCAGGATATTTACCAGGTTTCACCATTAACTGTTCCACAAATTCTACTTTTGGTTGTATTAGCTCAGGCAACATTCCCATTGATGTATATACTATCTAATTTATACGGATGGACAAAAGTATTTATTCGTTCGGTATTAAACAAGTTAGCCGATATGCAATGATTAAAGGGCGTACACACGCCCTTTTATTAAGAAATTTTTCAAAACATTTTCTGATTTCATTTTTTAATTTAGATAGAATAAGTCCGGAGGGATAAATCATGATCATATATGGAAAAAATGTTGTAAAGGAAGCAATTTTCACAAATAGACCCATTTACAAATTATATATTGATGAAAAATTTTCTGATTATCATTATCTTAGTTTTTTAAAGGATAAAGGTATTGAATTTTTCAAAGTACCCAAAGGTGAATTAAATGAAATGACTCAAAATGCTGTTCATCAAGGAGTCGTGGCCGATGTGAAAGCTTATGAATTTAAATCATTAGATGAAACCATTGACCAATCAAAGATACAGCGATTTCTTATTTTAGATGGTATTGAAGATCCTCATAATTTAGGAGCGATTATCAGAACTGCAGAAGCTGTTCAATTAGACGGACTAATCATGAGCAAAAGAGGTCAAGTGCCACTAAATGCCACTGTAGCAAAGGTTTCTTCTGGAGCAATTGAACATGTTTCAGTCATACAGGTATCTAATATCAATCAAGCAATACTCAAACTAAAAGAACACAATATATGGGTCATTGGTACCGATGGAGCAACTGATAAAACCTTTGATGATATGCCTTTGGATCTCTCATTAGCAATTGTTTTGGGAAACGAAGGGGAAGGTATAAGACCTCTGGTGAAACAAAATTGTGATATGCTGGTCAAGATTCCTATGTTTGGGAAGATAAACTCACTTAATGTTAGTGTTGCTGCAGCACTCATGATGTATAAGACAATCAAATAATATGCGCTATGTGATGAATGATTATGAACTGATTTATCTCATCCAAAATGAACAAGATGACCATGCAATGGAATTCATGTTCAAAAAGTATCATAAATTCATCTGGAAGCAAGTCCATTTATTAAACGTAGATGTAAAGGAGCACGATGACTTCCATCAAGAAGGTATACTAATGCTTCACATAGCAATAAAATCATTTAATGAATCAAGAAATAAAAGTTTTACAAAATATTTTGAGCTTATATTGAAAAGAAAACTGTATAAAATGAAAAAGAGTTTACCTAATTACCATTTATATGAAAACACTGATTTTTTTAAGGGTGTTTCATATATTGAAGAAGAACCTGATGAAATTATATTTTCTTCAAAACTAGAAAACCAAATTCATAGGCTCTACTTTATTGAAAGATATGCTGTTTCGGATATTTTATTGAAGACCGGTTATTCAAAAAAACAAATCTATAATGCGATTTTTAGAATTAAAGAAAAATATAAAATTATGATATAATATGATATACAGTTGACTAAGTCATTTTTAAGTGTTAAAATACACTTGCTAATGACCACAAAAGGTGGTTTTTTAATGCGTGAAAAAATAATATTAGTGTGTTCGGAATGCTTAAGCAGAAATTATACAACGACGAAGAATAAAGATACTCAAAAACAACGTATTGAGGTCAGTAAATACTGCCCTAAATGCAATAAGCATACGATTCATAAGGAAAGTAAATAGGAGGCTATTATGGCAATCAGACAAAAACCAGTAGAACAAAAAAGTAAATTACTAGAAGTGTTAACAACCGAATATAAATGGGAAAACTTACTTCTTGGTGTTTTAGCAACTATATCTGGTGCATTATCATTAATGATTATCAGTGGAAGTACACTTTTACAGATTAACGATAATTTTCCAATTTTAGGACAAGGAAATAACGGTATCATTTTTGCATGGGTACTATTTGCTATCTCCTTATTTGGACTTATTTTAGTAATCTATCCATTCTTTTTACCAGCAATTCCCGAAATCAAGAAAATTTCTTGGCCCTCATGGCCTAAGTTTTTAGATCATTCAGTACGCGTTTTGATTTTCTTAATCATTTTGACAGGTATGCTATTGTTATATGACATATTAATTATTCGTTTATTAGGTGGTATTCTATGAGTCAAACTGTTAGATGGTATATTATTCAAACCTATTCGGGTTATGAAAATGCCGTCAAAGTTGACTTAGAACGACGCGTTGAAAGTATGGGAATGTCTGATTTTATTTTTAGAATCATTGTCCCTGAAGAAACCGTCATTGAGAAAAAAGCTGACGGTAAAGAAAAAGAAAAAATCAAACAACTCTTTCCAGGGTATGTTTTCGTAGAAATGATGGTTACTGACGAATCATGGTTTGTTGTCAGAAATACACCGCGTGTTACCGGATTTTTAGGTTCATCAGGCGGAGGAACAAAACCAGTTCCACTTGCTCCGGATGAAATTAATCAAATCTTATTAAAGATTGGTGTCATCAGCAAACCTACATATGATCATTTACTTGGTAAAGTGGTTGAAGTCATTGATGGTACATGGATGGGACTCAAAGGTGAAGTTGTTCATGTAGATAATGACCAAGAAAAATTGGTTGTTGATCTTGATTTATTTGGACGTGCAACACCAACTGAATTCAATGCTAATCAAGTTAAAGAATTATAAAAAATAAAGGCTCTTTAAAATAGGTTGTGGTTTTTAGGAAACACACCTTTCAAA
>CAZMIG010000016.1:0-42938 GCA_964566285.1 uncultured Mariniplasma sp.
TCTCAAACGTAACTTCAGCAAAAAAATATTTAATGACTCAAAAACATTTGAAAAGTTGGAAGGTAAAATATGTAAAATCATTAAAGATTTTTCAAATACAGATGAAAATGATAATGATACCATATTAGAAATATATCATATCGTCAAAACTCCAACATTTGTATATATCAAAGGGGATATTACTTTAAAAATTAACCAAGAAGAGATTAATCTTAATAGATATAGTCACGAACTTGCTTTGAGCTCCACAGCAATGAACGATTTAAGTGTTATTGAACTCGGTGTAAAAAAGGTTCTTACAATTGAAAATTTAACTACATTTGTAGCGTTCAATAACCCTGAATTCATCTGTATTTATCTTGGAGGATTCCATAATTCTGTTAAAAGAAATCTACTAAAAAAAATAGCTATACACAATAAAAGTATTGAGTTTTATCATTTCGGCGATATTGACGCTGGAGGTTTTCTTATTTTTGAGGATTTAATTAACAAAACTGATATTCAATTTAAGCCTTATATGATGGATATAGATACTTTGAAAAAATATGAGAGCAATTGGACCTCATTAACTGTAAATGACAAAAAGCGATTGAAAGAAAATATGAGTTGTCATTTTAAGAATACAATTGAATTTATGTTACAAAACAATTGTAAACTAGAACAAGAAGCAGTACTTTGATTCAAGAAAAGGAATTCATCCTATATATTGAGATGACGGGGGATAAGAAAATATGAAAGTCGATTTGAAACACTGTAATAATATAGTTGAAGGAAGTATCACAATAGAAGATAACAAGTTGAACATACTATATGGAATTAACGGTATTGGTAAAAGTACAATTGCTAAAAGTATTTATTATCAAATTCATGAACCTGAAAAAGTAGATCTACTAAAACCATTTAGTACCATCCATGATGTCAGTATTAAGCCAAGCATTGTTTTCGATGTTCTACCAAATGAAGTTATTATTTATAATGATGACTATATAAAACAATATTTATTTATTTCTTCAGATGAGATTTTAAAAAATAGCTTTGAGCTATTCATCGCACCTAATGATTTAGACGAACAAAAAAAATACATTAACACACAACTAGAATTAATTAACAAGTTATTATCTCAAAATAAACATCTAGGACAATTAAACAGTTTAGTTCAACAATTGGAGCCATTATTTACATTTAAGAAAAATTCTGAAACAGAGTTAACACCTAAATCAAAAATCAAACAGTTGTTTGATGAGGGTAATAAGGTTCACAACATCCCTTTAAATTTAACTAAATTCCAAAACTATATTGAGGACACACAAGCTATCGGATGGGTAGATTGGCACTCTAAAGGTCATCCATTTATTGATAAGAAAGAAAACTGTCCATTTTGTGCTAAAATCTTGAATGATCAGGAACGTAAAGACAACAACGAAGTAGATTTCCTTTTTCCCAAAGCAACTTTAGACGTTTATAAAAAAATAGAGACAAGTTTTGCACAAAACTCCGAGCTATTCTCCCAGGCTATTTTAGATGATTTTGATAAAATCACTAAAAGCACTTCAGAGATTAATATTGAAAATCAAAATAAATTTATCGGATTATATAAAGAAGCGCAAAAATTGATTTTACAGATGTCATATTCTAGTAAATATACATATGATATTTTTAAGGAAATAGAAAATATTGGTCAGGAACTTGAAAACAAGAAAATAGATTTAACGAATTTAAAATTTATTGACAGCAAAGAAATACTAAATGCATTTAAGGAATATAACAACGAGATTGATGGATGCATCAAAAAAGCAGAAGATCTAAGGATTAAGATTAATATACTAAATTCGAGTATTAGAAGAACATCAAGAGAAAATATTGAAGATATTAATAAGTTTTTAGAGATTTCGGGAATAGATTATAAGATTCAGTTGTCTCCAAATAAGGAAAAAATATTGATAGTTCCAAGCGTTTCAGATATTGCAATTAACGTATCAGACCATCTTAGCTATGGTGAGAGAAACGCACTTGCACTAGCCTTATTTGCATTTGGGGCTAAAACGGAAGAAAATGCACTAATCATATTAGATGATCCAATATCCTCATATGATAACAATAAAAAATATGCAATTGTTCACTATTTGTTTACTGGGAAAAAACATTTAAGAAATAAAACAATTTTACTTTTAACACACGATTTAGAACCGATTATTAACTTATATAAGGTTGAAACTAGATCTATTCCACCATATGTTTCAGCCAAATTTATTGATAACAATTATGGAAAAGTTATAGAACAGATCATTAATAGCGAAGATATACAATCACTAATTGATGCTACACTTAATACAATAAATGACACAGATTTATCAGTAATTAATAGACTGATTCACTTGAGAAGATATTTTGAATTAATTGCTCACGATAAGTTGGCTTACAATATGTTGTCATCCCTTTTTAAAGGAGAAGAAAAACCATCATTTAAAGAATCTATTAGATTTAGCGAGGAACAAACTGAAAACGCATTAAAATTAGTTCAAAGCTATATTTCAGACTTTGAATATGAAGTCGTACTCAAGCAAATATCAGATAAAAATTTTATGATAAAGTTATTTACTAGCACGAAAAGCAATTATGAAAAAGTGGAAATATTCAGGATGATGTGGAGTAATTTTAAAATTAACCTTCCAGACGAAATAATGAAGTTTATCAATGAAACTTATCATATTGAAAACACATATTTGTTCCAATTAAATCCATATACATTTAATAGCGTACCATCGTATATAGTTGAAGCTTGCAAGAGAGTTATATCAACACTTTAGAGCAAAGAAAATAGAAACAACAACAAAATGTATTTGAAGTGAAAAGTTTTAAATATTTTAAAATATAAAAAGAAAGGAGAAATGGTTTTGAATACAACAAAAATTTATGAATCTAATGAGAAAAATGGAGAGATATTATAAATTTATAAAAGAATCAAGTAGTTTAGAAAATTTGGAAATTGACGATGATTCATTGATAATTAATCTTATTATGAATAACTCAATTGCTTTACTTGAAAGTTTCGATGAATTACTTGATTCAACTTATCCAAGTGTAGTAATTGCGACATTAAGACAAGTTTATGAATATAATTTACTTCTTATAGGGCTTAAAAATGGCTATATTTCTTATGGAAACTTTATGAACGATATAAAAGACAAAGGCTATAATTCGCTGAAGCACCAATGCTTAGGGAGGCTTTTTGACGACCAAAGGAAAAAACAAGATGAAAAAACATTTTTTAAAATAAAAGAAAGTTTCAATCAAACATATTCAAGGTTGAGTCAATATACACATGTTAATATTGATAAACTACTTTATTTTGTTACTGAAATGCTCGGAACTAGTGATCCCGAATATAAAGCATTATTAAAAAAAGATTTGAGGATATTATTTATTCAGATCGAGTTCCAATTTTTATATTCAGCACTTGATTATTTTAACTGGAAAGAAGATTATCCTATATTAAATCAAAAATATATAAAAGAAACGATTATCGAAAGACAGCAATATCATGAAAAGCAAGAACCTATAGTTCAAAGAATTAATGACATAAAAATACTACATAATAGACTGAAAGATATCAATAACAAAGCGCTGAAAGATATTGAGGAAGTTGATGAACAATAGAATTACCTTCATGTCTTTGATGTGTCGTTATATGGCATTTTCTCATTTTTGAACTTGAAACTATTAAAAATATTTTCTTATGGAAACAAACTCCATACTAATCACATAGCAAACTTGGTTGTGACAACCTCAAAAGTGGCACAAACTTGGTTATGACAACACAGTATATTTGACACCTAGTTAATGGGTGTTTTCTTTTTTTATACTTCATTAGATTATTCTAGAATTTTATTCTTTCAAGTATAAAAAAACCACACCCATAGGTATGGCTTTTCATATAGTTTCAATTTAAATTAAAAATCTATTTTCTTACGTTCAATTTTTCGATGAGTTCTGCTTTCGATAAAGCGCTGTACCCAACTAATCCTTTTTCTTTGGCAACTATTTTCAATTCAGCTAAAGTCAATTTAGAATAATCTACTTTAGGTTTAACAACAGCAGGTTCTACTTTTTCTGCAGGTGCTTGACTTGGTACTGGTTTCTTTACTTCTGGTTTTGCAGAAACAGGAATTGGTGGAACAACTTTTACTTCAACTGGTTTTTCTGCTCGTTTCTTCTTATTAATTTTTACAAGATCATCAATTCCAATATAAAGGAAGAATGCTCCGAGCAATAAAACAAATACTGCAACTAATATTTCAAGTATATCTATGAAGTTTAACGATGTGAACATCAGGAAACTACCAATGGTGATATAAACAATATTCAAGAAGTATTGGAAAAGTTTTACTTTTCGAGTAGTTATATAATTGATAATTAAGTACGAGACACCTCTAACGTATAAAACGAGTCCGGCATAAAGTTGTATTTGATTCTGATAATATATCAGTAATCCACAAAATACAAAATCCAAGATGAGCTCAATAACGAGAACAAGAGTTGCATTTTTACTAATAGTTTTTTTGAAAGAATAAATAAATCTTTTAATTGATAAAGCTAATAGCACAACCCCAACAATGATTCCTAAAAAGTTTTGATACCACCCTAAAAAAAATGCAGCAATGGTAAATCCTACCATGATGAATCCAACAATGATGTTAAGAATGTGATTTTTAAATACTAAGTTTTTCAATTTAAAACCTCCTATCCTATTTTGATTATACCACTTATAAAGTTATATCCAAATTTAGGATGGTTATATTTTATTTGACAATGTTTACTTATCAAATATACAAATTTCTTTTTCTATAAAACACAAATAAATCTATAATATCAAATAGATTCAATTATTGTTATAATGCTACTGGTTTGTTCACTAATCAATTGAAATGCAGGCATGTTTTTTAAACAAGATGTATAATATGTTAGAGGCGCAAAATTTATAATCGTGTTTTCAAGGAATAGTAATAATATACCTACAAACCAGTAATTCAGGAGATTATGATGAGGATTATTGAAGATTTTGACTCGAATAATTATGAGATGTGTACAGGAATATTTCGCCGGATAGCTATAAGAGCAATTATTATAAAAAATAAAAAACTTGCATTAATCCGAAGTGACAAATTTGAAGAGTTTAAGTTTCCTGGTGGTGGACAAGAAGAAGGAGAATCCGATCTTCAAACACTCTTGAGAGAAACTCTAGAAGAGACGGGTTTATCAGTAAATCCAGATTCAGTTTCTGCATATGGTATGGCTAAAGAAAAAAGAAGATCTGTTTTAGATCCAAATGATCTATTTCTCATGGAATCACATTATTATTTGTGTGATGTTGAAAATGATATTAAGCCTACAAATCTTGATGATTACGAATGCGACTATGGATATCATCTTCATTTTGTATCAGTAGATGAAGCCATTCAAGCAAATAAAAAAGCAGCGAAAAAATATCAAGATATTGCTCCATGGATAAATAGAGAACTTGCAGTACTTATTGATATCAAAAATAATTTAAGTTATAAGGAGCATGTATGAGAGTATTTGAATCCTATTTAAATTTCATAAAAAAGCATGAATCTCATCCATTTGAATACCTTAATCATCAAATGACATACCGCATATTAGGTAAAGGTGAACATGTAATACTAATCCTTATGGGGAGTAGTATGTTTCCTACTGAAGCGTATTTTAAGATATTAGAACCTTTAGCTGAATCTCATCGTATTTTAACTATAAGTTATCCACATGAGATAAAGACAATTATTGAATTAACGGATCTTGTCAAAGGGTTGCTTGATTTCCTATCTATCACACAAATAACAATATTTGGAGCAAGTCATGGCGGAAGTTTTGCTCAAGCATTTGCATATGAGTATCCACAGACAGTTGAATCATTAATTCTTTATAATACACTGACAAATACTGCACATATGAATGAAGGATCTAATCAAATGATAAGTGATGTTTTAGCCGTTGTTAAGGAATTAGAAAAATTAAGAAAAGTAATGCCTCTAGATTCTGTTAAAGGTGTATTTTTAGAACAGGTCGAACAAGCAATTAAAGATGAATCGGAGATTGATTTATTTGAATATATGATTTCAAAATACACAGAACAAGATGAACGACTTCAAATGAGGCTGATCAAAAGCTTTTTAAACACTTATGTTTTTAAAAAAGAAGACTTCGAATATTTAAGTCATCAAGTACTTATTTTATATGGTCATGATAATGATCCTTTTGGAGGAACTGATCTCATTGAAACTTTGGTTGAATTATTTGATCAGCCCAAGCTAGAATTTATTGATAGCGATCGTTTCAGTTTGATTGTTAATGCTGAGGAACTTGTGGAAAAAGTTAAAACATTTTTAAATATAAAACCGCTTAATTAAGCGGTTTTATTATTGATAATATAATCTTTATAGATGATTGCCTGCTCAGGGGTCAATATTGCTTTGACATAAGTTCCATCAGCTTCATATCTTGTTTCAAGTATTGTATTTCTTTCTTTAATGTGTGAATAGATTTGACCTTGATCAAATGGGATTTTAAGAATTTGTATTCGACTCTCCTTATATAAGTGTCCATAGATGGTGTCAACTAAAATATCAATATTTTCTTTTGTTCTATTGGAAACAAATATATAGTCATCATGTATAGGAGGTGTGCTATATGCGATTTCTTTTTTTGTTAAAACGAGTAAACGTTCAATTTGATCTGCTTCAATTTCCTGAAGGACTTCCCTTGTTGTATCGATTTGATAATGATTAAAGTAAGCACCATCAACAACGTGAAGTAACAAATCCGCATGAACAACGTCACTTAATGTTGATTCAAATGAACGTATTAATTCATGGGGTAATTTATTCACGAAACCAACGGTATCAATTAAGATAAATGGTGGGTAATTTTCTTTTTGTAACCGTTTAGCTTTTGTATCTAGTGTTGCAAATAACACATCTTTTTCTAAAACCGGTTCAGAATCATTATGCAAATAGCTACTTAAGCTATTCATGAGTGATGATTTACCAGCGTTTGTATATCCAACTAAAGCAACTACGGGAATTTTGGATTTAATGCGTTGTTTTCTTGAGAGTTGTTTTTCCGCTTTAATTTTCGTTAATTCATGTTTAATTAATGATATTTCATTCATTAAACGTCTTCTATCGAGTTCTAGTTTTGTTTCACCAGGACCTTTTGCGTTATAGGATCCACCACCCTGTCTAGATAATGAATTTCTCATTCCAATCAATCTGGGTAGTAAATACATTTTTTGAGCAAGTGATACTTCGAGAACAGCTTCTTTGCTTTGAGCTCTTTCAGCGAATATTGAAAGAATTAAAAAACTTCTGTCAATCACTTGAACTTCGAGTTCTTTTTCTAAATTCTTAAGTTGAGCTGGCGATAGGGTAGCATCAAAAATAACGATATCAATATCGAGCACTTCAATCATTTTTTTAATTTCAGCAACTTTCCCACTACCAATGTAATACTTAGGAGTAATCGTTTTTGCGTTTTGAATAACCATTTCTTTGGTTTCTATTTGAAGCGCAAGAGCAAGATGTTCCAATTCGTTGAGCGAAAGTTGTGTTTCTTCTGTAGATTCTTTATAACTGAGACCTACTAGTAATGCCTGATCCATATATACCTCATTCTCTATCGTTTGATAGGCAGTACTCCTTTGTCAGAAAACCTTGTTTAAGACAAGACTAACAATAGTGAGTAGTCAATACATAGCGTGCGTCTATGTTTTCATATGTCTTAAAAAAATTAAGACCTTTGTGAGTACACACAAGGATCTTTGTATCATGACTAAAATTAAATTTGGCCAAATGCAAATGTTTTTATACCTCGTATGGTTAGTAACTTAAGGTTACTCTATTGAATTCAGGTGTATTAATATACATGATTTGACCTCCCTTTTTGATTCATCAATCAACCTTATGAATGGTGAACCATTGCTACCATTATTATAGACTTTAATCGAAAAAAACACAATAGAAGTTTCTTTGGTTGATTATATTTTCAAACATATCAAAAATGAGTACTTAAAAGATGCCTTTTAAAAGACAATGTTAAATAACATTAAGTATATGATTGAATATTTGACTTGTGATATAATAGGGTTAGTTAAAAAGGAGCGCGATGGTATGTTATTTGGTATCCCTATTTGGAAAATTATAGTTGATGCTTATTTTGTATGGGTATTAGTCTTTTTTCTTGTCAAATTTATCGTAAGCAATAAAAGAATGCTTAGTATAGCAATCTCTTTTTTATTAGTATATATTCTTGCCTACATCGCCCATTATTTTGACTTTTTAATAAGTGGTCCAATCTTAACTTATCTTTCACAATGGTTACCTGTATTAATGATTATTATCATGGCACCAGATATCAGAAGATCTTTGGAAATCGTCTGGAAAGCAGATACAAGAAATGATATGTTAGTCATGGGTAGTGAAAGAACCAAACAGTGTATCATTGAAGCTGCATTATATTTAGCTAGTCAACAAATTGGTGCTTTAATTACGATTGAAAAGCATAACACTTTAGATCAATATGCTGAAAGAGCAATTATGATGAATAGTGAAGTTTCAAAAGAAGTATTGATTAACATTTTTACACCAAATACACCATTACATGATGGCGCAGTCATCATTCGTGGAGATAGTATTTTATGTGCTGGAGCTTATTTCGTTTTATCTGATAATCAGAATTTTGATAAGACCATGGGATCTAGACATCGTGCTGGATTGGGAATAAGTGAAATCACAGATAGTATGACAATTATTGTTTCAGAAGAAACGGGTCATATTTCGATTGCAATAGAAGGTATTATGCTGAAGATTAATGATAGGGACAAATTGATGGAATACATCAATATGTTTATGAAGTGAGGATATGAAAATGATCAAAAAAATATTGACATTGATTTTTGAACCAATCAGAGCTTTTTCTAATCGTAACTTTGCCGAAAAGCTTTCAATCTATTACTCAAAGAATAAATGGATAGCACCCGTGCTATCACTTTTAATTACATTAGTTATTCTTGTATTAGCCTACGTACTTCCAAATTTATAGAGTGGTGATGATATGCTACAACATCCGATATACCCATTAATCATAACGCTATTCACCCTGTTTATGGTAATCATACAGAGTATACAAAGTGAAAAAGTTTTGCGAAATCGTTTGATTATCGCGTTTTTTAACATTACCATCGCAGTGATGGTTTTTGTTATTTATAAATCATTGATTATTGGAAATGAGTTGTATGAAAATATTTATATGGGTTTTAACTTCTTTGTATATCTTGTATTCATTCTCATTTTATATTCAACATTTAAAACAGCAATTCTTAAAGCAAACCACTATCAACTATTTGTTAAGTCAATCAAGAATAGTAGATGGAATGCTTATTATGTTGTAGATGGCAAAGAACGTATTAAAGATATGTCAACAAGTCTATTAACTGAACTCAATCTTGAAAAAGAAGAAATCATTGGTAAAAAACTATTTAATATTTTTAATAAATCAGTTCGGTTTACAAAATTTAATGGACAAGATGTTAATAACAGATCACTAGAAAACTACTATGTTAGTTATAAAGAAAGAGCAAAACAAGGAGATAGCGAAGTTCAAGAAATCTCATTTATGAACTTTGATGGAAATCCCGTTATCCTTCATATGGTGATGCAGCCAGTATTTGCTTTAGGTAGATATAAAGGAAGAATTTGTGTTGGTGAAAAAAAGACTGATTTTGATTTACTTGCTGTTGAAAAAGAATTAAATGAACGCAGTGGCGAACTCGAAAGTATTCGACATAAATTTATAGCAACACTAGAAATTAGTGAAGAAGGTTTATTCTATATTGATTTAGATGAAAGATCAATTTGGGCGAGCGATGCTTTAGTTAGCATGCTCAAACTTCCTGGAAATACAATGGATCTTACTGATTTTAGAAGACTAATTGAAGCTGAAGATTTAAAGAAGTATTTGGCTTTACTAGGAGATTTAACAATTAACAAGACACACTACTCCACTTCGTATAGAATCATGGTTGGTGGTAGATATATGTGGTTTAGAGAAAAAGGTAAGAGACTATTCGAAGACCAAAATAACGCAGTCATTATGGGTACGCTTAACCCCATGAAGACCAAGCACTACTTAGCAAGCAATATTGATGAACTTGATCAATTAAAAGATCATAATGAAATGCTTGTTTCTATGAACAAATTATTTAATGATAACCGCTATTTCCAACTGATTGTTATTCGTTTGAAGAATATGCCTAAGATCAACGAAACACATGGCAGAGAAGTTGGAAACATGTTAATGGCAGAATATATTAAAAAGATGAGAACAACTTTCGTTACAGAAAGTGGGAATATATTTAGAGTATCGGGTATTGAATTTGCTGTAACAATGACAGACCCTAGAAAGATGGATATCTTATCAAATGGAATTAAGTCAAATCCAACATTCTTAAATCTTGCGATGCAATATGGTTCAATCAGTGTTGAACTTGAAGTCTTTTCGGGAATTGCTGTGGGAGGTTCTGATGCAAGTGAAGAACACAAGTTATATACATGCGCCGTTCAAGCATTAAAGATTGCTGAGAATCCACAGTTTAGTTCACATAGTTGTTACTACAAGGATATCGTTTCATGAAAAGTGAAATTAGAAAACAGATGATTCTAACTAGAAATCAGATGAGCTCAAATTCATTAAAAGATAAGAACGACAAAATCATCAAAGCTATCCTAGATGATGATCATTTTCAAAATGCAAAGTGTGTGGGTATTTACTATCCATTAAAAAATGAAGTAAACTTACTGCCTTTAACGAATGGCAAACAAAAATTTGCTTTTCCTAGAGTTGAATCTGATGGTATTCATTTCTATTTATTAGATGCTAAGACTTCATTTAAAAAAAGTCAGTTTGGAGTTATGGAACCCACGGGTAGTGAAAATATCGATAAGGATATTGATTATTTGTTAGTTCCAGCCTTAGCAATATCTAAAGATACTTATCGTATTGGATTTGGTAAAGGCTATTATGATCAATTTTTAACAAAAGTGAGACCTTCTTTCGTTATGGGTGTTATCTATGATTTTCAAGAAGTTGAACACATTAAAAATGAATCACATGATCAAAAACTCGATGGATACTTTAAGGGGTAAAAATGAATACAGCCTTAATCGTTGCTGCAGGTAGTGGCAATAGAGCACAACTTAATCAATCAAAGGTTTTATATCAGATAAATAAAAAGCCCCTGTTCTTATATAGCGTAGAGACTTTTTTATCCTTAGGGTTTAAAATTATTTTAGTTGTTTCAAAAAATGATTTTAATGAGATTCAAAAATATCAGAATGAAGATGTAAAACTAATCATCGGTGGTAAAACTCGCGGAGAAAGTGTTGCTCTGGGTTTAAAAGAAGTTGAAACTCCTTATGTTTACATCCACGATGCTGCTAGACCTCTAATTTCAAAAAATGCCATTTTAGAGATTGAAAAGGTATTACAATATCATGATGCTGTTTTGCTTGCAGAGCATGTGACAAATGCAATCAAATATTTTGAAAATAATGACTTAAAAAGTTTAAATAGAGATCAGTATATCTTAGCGCAGACACCACAGGCGTTTTTAACTGAAAAAATTCGATTTGCTTATCAGAGAAGCTATCAAACTTACGATGATGATATATCACTTTATCAAGCCTTTTATCCGGAGGAAACAATTCAAGTTGTTTTTAATCTTGAATCGAATCTTAAAGTAACATATCCTCAGGATTTAGAGTATGTTAAAAAACGTTTGGAAAAGGAGAGTTCAATGCGTATCGGCCATAGCTTTGATATTCATCAATTAGTTAGCGACAGACCACTCATTTTAGGTGGATTGCAAATCCCTCATGACAAAGGTTTGCTCGGTCATAGTGATGCTGATGTTCTACTTCATGTAATTGCTGAAGCAATGCTTGGGGCGCTAAGTCTTGGAGATCTAGGAACTATCTATCCCGATACCGATCCAGCAAATAAAGACATAAGTTCGATGAAAATATTGAAAACGGTTTATGATTTGATTAGACAAAAGGGATATAAAATTGGTAATATAGATTCGACAGTTTATGCAGAACTACCCAAACTGAATCCGCACATCAAACCAATAATACAAAATATTAGTAAATTGTTAGAAATTGATGAGGATAAAATCAGTGTTAAAGCAACAACTTATGAAAAGTTAGATGCTATTGGACAGCAAAAAGCAATTGCTGCTGAAGCTGTTGTCATGTTAAAGAAGGTGAAGAAGTGATTATTGATACAGAATTTGGACAATTTGAACTCATTAAAGATCATAGAGAAGCTTTTGATCTTCTCAAATTTCAGGAAAGATACGTAGATGTAGCTTTTGATAGATATACATATCTTGTCGGAGATATGTCATCAGGAATGCTACGCATCAAAGGTTTTAACTCGGATCCTAAAAGTCCCAATGGATTTAAAAGAATCCCTGATTATCTAAATGAATCATGTCAAGTGAATTGTGCACATTACGTTTTAAAACGAATTAAGCCAGCGCAAGACAAGATGATTGATATATAAGATAGACTGGTATATACTTAAGTCGTCAAAGAAAGGTGATATGTAATGGATGATACAAAACAACAAGTCTTAGACTTGATCGAAAAAATAAGACCTTATTTAGTTAGAGACGGAGGAGACATTGAAGTCGTCAATGTTGAAGACGGTATTGTTTATGTGAAAATGCTTGGTGCATGTGATGGTTGTATGGCTTTAGATGTAACCTTAAAACAAGGTATTGAAACCATGTTATTGGAAAATGTACCTGGAATTATTGCTGTCGTTAATGTGGATTAATTCAGAAAGACCGCTTAATAGTGCGTCTTTTTTGCTTTTAAATAATAATTAGAGAGGTAATTTTATGGAAAGAAAAGTAGGTTTGGTTGTTGATTCAACATTTGGACTCAAAGCAGAATATGTTAAAGAAAATGGCATAATAGTAGTTCCGTTAAAAGTCACGATTGATGGTAAGGAATTTATCGATGGTGTTTTTGATCCACAGCTTGTTGTTAAAGCGATGAATGAAAACAAGGATATTAAAACCAGTCAACCCTCACCAGAATTATTTATGAAGGCATTTGAAAATCAACTACAGCATTATCCTGATGTTTTATGTCTTACACTTTCAAAAACTTTAAGTGGAACAATCAATAGTGCCAATTTAGGTGTGACTTTGGTCGAAAGTGAGCATGTGCATGTTGTTGATACGCAATCAACAATTAGTGGTAGCGGATATATTGCACAAAAAATGATTGAGTTTTTTGATGAAGGGCACTCAATCGAAGAAGGTTTAGTTTATTTGGATGAACTTGTTCATAAAGGCTCATTAATTTTTACGGTGAATGATTTACACACGCTTGTTAAAGGTGGTCGATTGAATAAAGTTCAAGCGATTGTAGGTAATTTTCTTAAAATCAAACCAATTTTAAGATTTAGAGAAGGCGTACTTGATCTAGAACACAAAGTGAGAAACTATAATAATATCTATCTATATTTAGTAAATGAAACTAAGAAATTATTGGAATTTGGAAAAGTAGTTGTTCTCATCTCTTATGTGGATAGATCTACAGAAGCTAAACTTTTAGAACAAGAGATATTTCAGTTGGGGGAAAATGTCAGTGTCTCCATCACTGGAATCGTTAGTCCGGTAATCTCAGCTCATATTGGACTCGGTGGATTAAGTATTTATTTAGCAAAAGAATAAACGCGTACAACGCGTTTTTTTCTTATAACATATTAGAAATATGATATAATGTTTTCGAGGTTTTTGATATGAAAATTAATGATCAAATCATATGTACAGTAACTGGTATTCAAACTTATGGTGTCTTTGTTTCATGTTTGGAATATAGTGGTCTGATTCACATTTCTGAAGTTTCTGATCAATTTATTCCATCAATTGAAGACATTCTTTGTCTTGGAGATGAAGTTGAGGTTATCGTTTTAGAAATTGATGAAGAACAAAAAAGACTTAAATTATCGTTAAAAAAAGCAAATCCAATTCACCCTAGAATTGCAAAAATGGTTAAAATAAAAATTGGATTTCAGACATTATTCAAAGCGTTACCACATTGGATAGAAAAAACTAAGAAATAGGGGAATAAAATGATGTCATATATTGAACTATTTTTGGATGATGCACGTTCTTTTTTAGAAGTGCAACCGGAATCTCTACAAAAGAAAGTGAATGAATTGCATAAAGTCATTCACGAGAAAACTGGAAAAGGCAATGATTATCTTGGATGGTTGGATTTACCTAAAAACTATGATAGAGAAGAATATGCTCGAATTTTGCTTGCTGCTAAAAAGATTAGAAAGCAAAGCAAGGTTTTAGTGGTTATTGGTATTGGTGGATCTTATTTAGGATCTAAAGCAGGTCTTGAATTTTTAAAGGTACCATTTAAAAAAGAAAGACTTGAAGTTGTTTTTGCCGGACATCAAATGTCGGGGAACTATTTGGAAAGATTGGTTGATTACTTAAAGAATAAGAGCTTTAGTATTAATGTCATTTCTAAATCAGGAACAACAACTGAACCAGCAATTGTATTTAGAGTACTTAAAAAAGAATTAGAAGCGAAATACGGTATCATAGGTGCAAAAGATAGAATTTATGCAACCACAGACAAAAAAAGAGGCGCACTACATACCGTAGCTAAACAAAATGGATACGAAATGTTTACAATACCCGATGATATAGGTGGTAGATTTAGTGTTTTAACCGCTGTTGGGTTACTACCCTTACAAGCAGCCGGACTTAACACAAAAGCGATGTTAAAGGGTGCTAATGATGCTTTCAAGCGTTTTTCTAAGCCTACTTTAGCAAATAATGAAGCATATTTATATGCTGCAACACGATATTTACTTTATACTTCGGGTAAAAAGATTGAAATGCTTGTAGGTTATGAACCTAATTTATTATATTTAAATGAATGGTGGAAACAACTTTTTGGCGAATCTGAAGGTAAAGATCATAAAGGTTTATTTGTTGCAAGTGCTGGTTTTTCAACAGACTTACATTCATTAGGACAATATATTCAAGATGGTGAACGTCATTTATTTGAAACAGTCATCAAAGTTGTTGAAAGTAGTTCAGATGTATTCATTCCGGAAGAAGTGAAAGATTTAGATGAACTTAATTATCTAAAAGGAAAAACCTTATCCTATGTAAATTCACAAGCCTTAAAGGGAACGATGATGGCACATAAGGATGGTTTGGTACCCATTATATTACTTACTATTCCTAAACTTGATTACTACACCTTTGGGTACTTGGTTTACTTCTTTGAAAAAGCATGTGCGATGTCAGCATATTTGCTTGATGTTAATCCATTCAATCAACCAGGTGTTGAGGCATATAAGAAAAACATGTTTGCGCTATTAGGAAAAAAAGGATACGAAAATATATTGAAGTAGGGATCACATGAAGATTAGAAAGTCATATTCAGAACAAGAAACAGAAACAATAGGTTTTGAGCTTGGATTATTGCTCATGGATGAGCCTAGAATCGTTATCTTATTAGATGGTGAGCTCGGAGCAGGTAAAACAACATTTACCAAAGGTCTTGCTAGAGGATTGGGTGTTACCTCTGTGGTAAATAGCCCAACTTTTACCATTATGAAAAAATATAAAACAAAAGATTTCTTCCGTACGCTTTATCATTTGGATCTTTATCGTCTGCAAGGCGAAGGAACTGATTTTGATTTAGAAGAATATATTGATGGAAATGGCATGATTGTTATTGAATGGCCATATCAAGTGAGTGATTTTTTACCTAACGATTATTTGTTGATCCAAATTAAAAAATTAGGAGATACAGAAAGAGAATTTAAAATGAAATGTTACGGATATCCATGTAAAAGAGCGGTGGAACTCATATGAAAACCTTATTTTTTGATGTTTCAACTGCTGTAATGTTTATTGGATATGCGAAAGAAGATATTTTAATGGATTTTAGTATAAGAATTGCTTCAAGAGACCATGCAAAATATTTAGTTGATCGCATTGATCAACTCCTAAAGAGAAATCATTTGAAACTTGATGATTTAAATGAAATCATTATTGGTATTGGACCTGGTTCATATACAGGTTTGAGAATTGCAGTTATGGTTGGTAAGATGCTTGCTTTTACAAAAGGCGTAAATTTAAAAACTGTAAGCAGTTTATTTTTCATGACAAGTGGATATGAAGGTAAAGTTGCAGCAATGATTGATGCACGTAGAGGATATGTCTTTTCAGCCATTTATGAGAATGGACAAGTAATTCTTCCTGATGGTTATCGATTGCTTTCTGAACTTTTACTTGATGAAAATTATCAAAAAGCTCAAACTATATTTGTTGATGATAGAAACTATGAAATAAATATCAAGAGAATTAAAGAGAATGCTGTTAAAGTAGAAAACATCCACGATCTTATCCCTAATTATTTAAGAAGAACAGAAGCGGAAACCAAACATGATCAGAAAAGCAACAGTTAACGATGTTAAGTATTTAGTGCGTATTGAAAAGAAAGTATTCACACAATCTCTAGGTGAATCATTTTTATATGATGAATTGTTACTCAATCCATTTGCTCATTATTTTGTTTTTGAACTTAATAAAGAGGTTATTGGATATGTAGGATATAGAGCAATTGATACAAATGCAGAAATGATGAATTTTTGTTTAGATCCTGAATATCATGGACAAGGATTTGGAACTGAATTACTCACTTATTCTATTGACTTTCTTAAGGGTTTAGGAGTGGATAAATTACTTCTTGAAGTGAGAAAAAGTAATCATCAAGCGCAATCAATATATGAAAAACTTGGATTTAAGAAATCCCACATTAGAAAGAATTACTATCAAACAGAAGATGCCTATGTCTACATAAAGGAGGTGTAAACATGATTATATTAGCAGTAGAAAGTAGCTGTGATGAAACAAGTGTAGCCATCTTAGAAGATGAAAAAAAAGTCTTATCGCATATCGTCTTATCACAAATGGATATCCACGCAATTTATGGTGGAGTAGTTCCTGAAATCGCATCAAGAAATCATGTTGTACACATGACCAGAGTATTTGAACAAGCGCTTCTTGAAGCAAATATTGATGTTAAAATAATAGATTTGGTTGCTGTCACTAAAGGGCCTGGATTAATAGGTTCATTATTAGTAGGTATTAATGCAGCAACCGCATTTGCATTTGCAAATCAAATTCCATTAATTGGTGTCAATCATTTGATTGGCCATATCTATGCAGCTAATATTGAGCATGAACTCAAATTTCCTGCATTAGCACTTCTTATTAGCGGTGGGCACACAGAATTAATTTATATGAAAGACCATATGGATTTTAAACTTCTAGGGACAACTCAAGATGATGCAATAGGTGAAGCCTACGATAAAGTAGCGCGCACATTAGGTCTACCTTATCCCGGAGGTCCTGTTGTCGATAAACTGGCAGCACAGGGAGAAGATACGTATCACTTACCAAGATCATTTTTAGACAGAACTGCATATAATTTCAGTTTCTCAGGATTGAAGAGTGCAGTCATTAACTTGGTTCATAACGCTGAGCAAAGAAAAGAGAAAATTAGAGTCAATGACGTGTGTGCTTCATTTCAAGCGAGTGTCTTAGATGTGATTATTGAAAAAACAAGAATTGCAGCCAAAGCATATGATGTCAAACAGATTATAGTTTCTGGTGGAGTTGCTGCAAATAAAGGATTAAGAGGTAGAATTTTCACTGAAATACCGAATATCGAGATTGTTATTCCAAGCATGAAGTATTGTACAGATAATGCAGCAATGATTGCTGCTGCAGCATACTATCAGTACAAAAAAGAAGGTGCATTACCTAATTATTTATTGGGTGGATACTCAACATTGAATTTTGAGGAATAAGAAATGAACCAAGAATAGAACGATAGTTCTACTCTTGATTGTATTTTAATCATTATTATGCGTTAATATTGTATTTTCATATCGTTTAGATTATGATATTATTATAGAAAGGAAGTGATTCTATGAAATTCCTGTTTAAAATAATTGTAATACCCATTTTATCTATTATTGCTATACCAGCAATTTTTTTAGCTTTAACGTATAGAGATGTTGCAATTCCAGTTGAAGATTTTCAAAATACCGATGCAGTTATGTTATCAGATATGGTAAATGAACAAATTGATACATTCTTATCAACCGGAGATTCAACAGCTAAATTGAGTTTAGGTTTTAGTCAGCAAGAAGCTAATGGGCTATTGAAATCTAGTTTCTTAGATATGAATCCTAATTACTTAAGCGATAGTGCAACAGATGATGAAAAAAATTATGTAATGAAAGAAAGTATGTATGGTTATCAAGGATCATGGATTCGTTTCAAGGAAGATACAGTTGAAATTGAATCTGGTGTTCATGTTTTCGTTTCAAGTTTCACCTATAAAACAGCTTTATTGATTTCATTTAAAATGACCGCTGATACTGAAGAAGTCGTTTTAACATTGGATAAACTTAATTTGGGCAGTTTACCGTTAGCTTGGACATTTAATGTAGCAAGCTGGGCAGCTGAACAAATTACAGGAAAAGATATTCAAACCATCATTGATGATCAACTTGGTGGTATGGCTGAGTTTGATCCCGATAAACGAGAAATAAGATTAGATATCCAAACCCTAATTGAAAATCAATTTTCTGATGATGCTCAAAGCGCAGCACTTGTCAATTCTTTATTAGCATTTGTCGCCTCTAACGATTTATTGGAAATTGGATTTACTGATGGAGTTTTTGATGCTTCCTTAGCTTTAGGTAAAATGAGAGACGATTCAACGCCATTTATGCTTGAAGAGGGAGATAAGATTGCGAATGATGCTGAGCTTCAATCAATTTTGCAAGCAAAAGCAAGCTCTTTGATTTTCTCAACTTTAACGACAACAGATTACCCATATATTGAATTGAAAGCTTTCACATTGAATCGGATGTTTGAGTATTTCATGCGACCTTCTTTAGCGGGTGATGGTATTATTCATCAGGTTGAAATGTTTGAAAGATATAGAATGACTGCTTATGTACCTTATATTACAATGGATGGTGATTTCATTGTAAATATTCCAATGTTGATTGAGGATATAGAAGAACCATTAAACAATTTCCCAACAATTATTAAAATTTCAGCAACACCTGAAATTGATGGTAGCGATTTAAAAATTGTTCTTAATGAACTTAATGCTGGCGAAGTTACATTAACTCAAGAACATATTGCAAATATATTAACATTACTTGGAGATACTGACTTATTGGTTGATGGAGCATTTGTTATTCAAGATTTTGATGCACAAATGAATCAAGTTGGTTTAAGTTTACAAAGTGTTGCTGTTGTAAATAATAAACTTAGACTTTATGTTGAACTCAATGATACGATTGCATTAGGTGATATTCAAGACGCAGTTTCTGATGTATTAGATGCAGTTGTTGATAATCCTGATTATTCACCAGAACTTAATGATGCGCTAAATGATGTTATTGACAGTTTAACTGATCCCTTGGCAGATCCTGAGACAGCAATTGATGACTTAATGGATGTATTTGATGAATTATCTGATGAAGAGCAAGAAGAAGTGTATCAAGATCTAATTGATGCATTTGCTGATACTGATTTAAGTTATGATGACATTATGGGGTTATTGCCTTAAGATTACATAATAGAAATACGACCTTGTAATCAATAAATTATTAATCAAGTAAAGGATTTTTAAAGAGGAATTCATCTTTAGAAGTCCTTTTTTTATTGTTTGTTTTAACTACGGATACTTTGAAATAATCAATAAAATTTATAGAATTTCCAATAAAACTGGCCTTTCATATGTATGTTAAGTGTAAAAAGAAAAGAGAAAGGAGATTTATAATGAAAAAATTAATGACACTTGGATTATTTATGGTCATGCTAATTGGCGTGGCAGCTTGTACAAGTGATAATACAGAAGATTTGACATATTTATCGGTTGATATTAATCCTGCAATGGAAATGATTATCAATCAAGAACAATACGTTGTGAGTTATGCATTAAATAACGAGGCGGCTGAAATTGTTGCAGCTGGATTAAACTTAGAAGGAATGAAATATGATGAAGCATTACATCTATACTTAAATGCTGCAGTTGCTACGGGGTATATCGACATTGAAAGAAATGATAATGCTGTAGCTATTCAAGCCTATAATGGTAATGATGAAGATAGTAATCAATTTCAAATTCAAGTAGAAACCAAATTACAAACTTATTTCCAGGAAAATGCATTAGGTGCAGTTGTTCTTTATCAAGGTGAAGTTAGTGAATCACTTCAAGCACTAGTTGATCAATATGATATCAGTTTAGGTAAAGCAAGATTGATTGAAGCTTATGTGGCTGCTGATGAAGCAAACACAATTGAAGATGCTTTAGAAATGACTTCTCAAGAAATCATGGATGCACTTGTTATTACACAGGATGCTTATATGTTGCAATATCGCAATCAAAAGCAATCTGGAGCTCAAGAAGTTAAAGATGAATTAGAAGATGCACTAAGAAGTCGCGTTGAAGCACATCAAGCATTAGTTACTGCTGGAACTGCTGTTCAACCCGATACAACCGGAGTTAAACAAGCATATCTTGATGATTTTGATGGTATTAAATCACAATTTGTAATTCGCAATCAAGAAAGAGTTGAATATGCAAATGCATGTATTAATGGTGAAATCAATGAATATTTAGTTGGAGAATATGATTACGAAAAATCTAGCGAAGATCTTTCATACACGGTTACTTATTATACGTTCATTTTAGACACTGATGGTACTTATTCAGAAAGTTATAGCTTAGTCTATACTGATGAAACAGGCACAGTTACATTAGATGAAACGGGTACATGGTCAGTTGTTGAAGGTAAGTTAGTATTAGTTAGTAGCGATGAAATCACTCAAGAATTTGATATTCAAGGTGCAAGAATTGTTTTAGAAATACCTGATAACACCTTCTTAACATTTAAGAAAATTGTTTTAGATAATTAACATAAAATGTTAATTTTGAATCAGAATAAAAATCGGTTGATTATTTCAACTGATTTTTTTTATAAACTTGTAGTTTATAGCAAATAATTATATAATAAATAAGACAATGAGGTGAAATATATGGAAAATCATTCCAACTTTATAAAAACAATAATTGAATCAGATATAGCAAACGGAAAACACAAGAAAATTGTGACTCGTTTTCCACCTGAACCTAATGGATTTTTGCATATAGGACACGCGAGAGCTGTCGTTATAAACTTTGAAAGTGCACTTGCTTTTGGTGGGTATACAAATCTAAGATATGACGATACAAATCCAAGCAAGGAAGATGACATTTATGTCAAAGCAATCTTAAATGACATTCGTTGGCTAGGATATGAACCTAAAAATATCTTTTTTGCTTCAGATTATTTTGAGGAGATGTTTAATCGTGCGATTATACTGATAAAAAAAGGATTAGCTTATGTTGATCATTCTACTGCTGAAGAGATGTCGAGAGATAGAGGCAATATTAATAAACCTGGCACACAATCAAAATATAGAAATCGAAGTATTGAAGAAAACCTTAAATTATTCAACCAAATGAAAGATGGAGAATTTAACGAAGGTGAATGTGTCTTAAGAGCTAAAATTGATATGGAATCTCCGAATATGAATATGAGAGATCCAGCGCTTTATAGAATATCTTTTGCTGAACATCATAATACGGGTAAGAAATGGTGCATTTATCCAATGTATGATTATGCTCATCCTCTTGAAGATGCTATTGAAGGTATTACGCATTCCTTATGCAGTCTCGAATTTGAAGACCATCGTCCTTTATATGACTGGGCAGTAAGAGAAACAGAAATGCCAAAGGTTCCAAGACAAATAGAATTTGGTCGTTTAAGTATTGAAAACACTGTAATGAGCAAGCGATATTTAAGACAACTTGTAGAAGAACATAAAGTGATTGGTTGGGATGACCCTAGAATGCCAACACTTCAAGGATTAAGAAGACGTGGATATACCCCTGAAGCAATTCGTCATTTCATTCTCTCAACCGGATTATCAAAAGTGAATTCAACAGCGGGAAATGATATGTTAGAAGCCGCCCTAAGGGATGATTTAGCTCAAAAAGCTAAACGTGTTATGGCAGTAATCAATCCACTAAAGGTAACGATTACGAATTATCCAGAAGATCAAATTGAATATTTTACGATTGCAAATAATCAAGATAATGAAGCATTAGGAGAAAGAAGAATTCCTTTTTCTAAGCACATATATATTGAAAAGGATGATTTTGTATTAGAAAAACCTAATAAAAAATATAAAAGACTTGCTATTGGCATCGAAGTCAGACTTTTTCATGCTTACTTTATTAAAGCTAATGATGTTGTCTTCGATAAAGATGGAAATATCATTGAAGTACTTGCTACATATGACCCACTAACCATGAGTGGAAGCGGATTTGAAGGAAGAAAACCCAATGGAACCATTCATTACGTTGAAGCAACAACAGGTCTAAAAGCAAAAATGAATTTCTTTGGTCCAATGATTGAAGGCGACGATACCATGAACTTAATGGACCGGTTCAACGAAAATTCATGGACTTTGAAAGATGGAGTAATTGAAGAATCTGTAATTAATACAAAACCAAATGATAAATATCAATTCATGAGAAATGGATATTTTAATACCGATACTGATAGCAAAGAAGGAAATCTTATATTTAATGAGATTACCCCATTGAAGAGCTCCTATAAATAGAAAGTTGGTTGCTTATGAATTGGCTAACTACTTTAAATAAATCGCAATTAAAAGCGGTCATCCACCCTGGTGGACCGCTTTTTGTTGTCGCAGGAGCAGGAACTGGAAAAACTAAAACATTAACATCAAGAGTTGCATATTTAATTATGAATGGAGTCAATCCAAAGCATATTTTGGCAGTAACATTTACAAATAAAGCAGCAAGGGAAATGAAACAACGTGTTGTCGAAATGACTGGTCCACATGCAATGAGTGTCTGGCTATATACCTTTCATGCGTTTGGATTACAAATATTAAGAAGACATATTGCTGAATTACCTTATGGATATCGTCCCAACTTTACTGTAATCGATGAAGATGATGGTAAGAAGATTGTTCATGAACAAATCAAAGCGCTTGGGCTAGATACAAAAAAATATTTTATTAAGGGACTTAAAAATCTAATTTCTTTGTACAAAAGTAGAAGAATGAATGGATTTGAGAGAACTGACGAAGAAAAAATATATCAAAAATATCAGGATTATTTAAAAGAAAATCAATTGGTTGATTTTGATGATCTCCTATTGTATACATTGGAATTATTAGAAAACAATCCCGAAATTAGAGATCGATATCAAACTTATTTTGAACATATTCTTGTTGATGAATTTCAAGATACAGATCAGATTCAATATAAAGTTCTTAAAATATTAGGTTCAATACACAAAAATGTATTTGTTGTTGGAGACCCCGATCAAAGCATTTATGCTTTTAGAGGGGCAAATTACGAGAACTCAAAACATTTTCAAAACGATTTTGGTGCTGAAACAATTGTTTTAGAACAAAACTACCGATCAACAAATAAAATATTGGAAGCCGCTAATCAATTGATTCAATATAATTTTGATAGACCAGCAGCAAAAATCTTAGAAAGTGATTTGGGAACAGGAGAAAGACCAATCATTCATCACGCACAAAATGATTATCGTGAGACCTTCTTTGTTGTTAATGAAATACAACGATTGAATTCAATGGGCATTTCTTATGATGAAATGGCTGTATTATATCGAAATAATGCTTTATCAAGACTCTTTGAAGATGCGATGATTAAAGCAGGAATTCCATATATCATATATGGAGGGATATCATTTTATGAAAGAAAAGAAATCAAAGATTCCCTCGCTTATATCAGAGTGGTTTTAGATCATTCACAAGACTTCTATTTAAAGCGAATTATTAATGTACCAAAAAAATCAATAGGCTTAATTAGTTTACAGAAACTTGAACTAAAAGCAAAAGAACTTGGTGTATCCATGTTTGAAGCAATTGATTATGTATCAGTTACTCCAACAGCGAAAAAGTCGATGTTAGAGTTTAAACAGCTAATCATGGATATGGAAATAGATTTTGAGGCGATGGTCGATTTAGAACAAATTATGCCATATTTGATGAGTAAAACTGGATATGTTGATATGCTTAAAGCTGAAGGCGATGAGATTAGTGATGACAGAATCAATAACCTCAAGGAACTTCAATCTGTATTTACTAGAGGCGATGTTTATTATGAGGGTTCATTTCTTGAAAGATTAACACAACAATTAGATCAAATTGCTTTATATACTGATCAGGACCAAGATATTGATGATTACAATCATGTAAAGCTTGCAACATATCACCAGGTTAAAGGACTTGAATTTACTGTTGTTTTCATGGTTGTTATGGAAGAAAACATTTTTCCAAGCGATCGTTCTCTAATGAATCCAAAAGAAATGGAAGAAGAACGTAGAGTTGCTTATGTTGGTATTACCAGAACTAAGAAGAAACTATATATGAGTTATGCAGATCAACGAATGGTTTATGGATCAATGCGATATAGTTACCCATCAAGATTCATTCAAGAATCAAGAGCAAAGGTTGATGAACCCAAAACAATTTATGAAGGCGATCATGTATCTCATCTTCTTAAAACTGGAGATCATATCGAGCATAATGTTTTTGGCAAAGGTGTTGTTATTAGAGTTGATGAGGATGTTGCTACAATTGCATTTGCAATGCCACATGGCATTAAAAAGATTTTGGAAAGTCACCCATCAATTAGAAAAGTTAAAAAGTAAATATCTGTTTTCTCACCTATTATAGATTGGGTGATGAAATGAATTTAAACGATGAACAAAAGAAAGTGGTTTATACGAATGAACGCTTTCTTTTTTTGTTAGCTAGTGCAGGGTCAGGAAAAACTAGAGTGATTACTGAAAGAATAAAGTACTTAATTAACCAAGGAATTAGTCCAGATAGAATCCTCGCTATAACATTCACAAGAAAAGCAGCTTTGGAGATGAAAAAACGGACAGATAATGAAGATGTTCATATCCACACGTTTCATCAGTTTTGTTTTATTAAACTAAATGAAGTGGGTAATGAAGCATTTAAAATTGTAGAAGAAGAACAATTACCTTTTTCTAAAACTGAATTACTTAAAGTAGCAAAATATAAAAATAGCGTTTATAAAAAAAGTAAACCTATGATTTATGATGTTTATCAAAACTACTTATATACTAGGGGTATGAAAGACTTTGATGACTTGCTATTGGATTATTATAGATATATTAAGAGCTATCACAATGTTTCAGTCTATGATTATATATTTATTGATGAATTCCAAGATACCAATGATCTTCAATATGTATTACTAAAAAGATTGATTCATAAAAATACACATGTTTTGGCTGTCGGTGATCCCGATCAAAGTATCTATCAATTTCGAGGAGCAAACAGTAAAATCATTTATAGATATATAAAAGACTATCAAGCAAAATTAATGTTACTTTCAGTTAACTACAGATCTAGTCAAATAATCATAACACACGCAAACCGCCTTATAAGGCGAAATAATAGAAAGTACCATAAGGAGATGATTACATTTAATAAAACGAAAGATCAAGTGTTTCACATTGCTTATCCTAATGAAATCGAAGAAGCATTATCCTTGTTTAAAATCATAAGAAAAGAATTATCAGAGAACAAAGAGGTTGCCGTTTTATTTCGTAATCATCATCGAGCATATGAATTAAAGAAGGTTCTCTTGGAAAATGACATTGCTATTAAACGTGATGACGAGATTGATTTTTTAGATAAAAGCGTTCAGATGATGACTATCCATAAAGCTAAAGGACTGGAATTTGAAGTCGTCATTATCATCGGACTTGAGCAGGGTGTACTACCTTCTTTCCAGCAAAATAGTCAATTGATTTTGGAAGAAGAGAGAAGACTGATGTTTGTTGCTATGACTCGAGCACGAAAAGTTCTTTATTTTTCTTCGATACAACTTGATGATAGAAACCACAGTTTTACATACTCGCAATTTATTCGTGAAAGTGGGGTGAAAACCATTAAAAGTAGGCAACTTAATGATATAATATCATTGGGTGATTTTAATGAACATTAAGCAAAGAATGATCGAATTAACAAGAATCCTTAATCAAGCTAATTATGATTATCATACCTTGGATCAACCAAAAATATCAGATCAACAATACGATCATTACCTTAAAGAGCTCATTGCTCTTGAAGAACAATATCCAGAATATAAGTTAGAAAACTCTCCATCTGAAAAGATTGGTGGAGTTGTTTTATCTGGATTTGATAAGGTTACACATCAAATACCCATGATGTCTTTGTCTAATGTTTTTAATGAAGATGAATTAAAAGCGTTTGATGAAAGAATACGAAAAATTATCAATGATTTTAGTTATGTTACAGAATTGAAGATTGATGGATTGGCTGTTAGCTTAACCTATGAAAAAGGTCTTTTTGTTCGCGCAGCAACCAGAGGTAATGGTGTTGTCGGTGAAGATGTGACCCATAGTGTACAAACCATCAAGAGTCTACCTTTAAAATTAAATGAACCCATCGATATAGAAGTTCGTGGTGAAATATATATGCCACATAAGAGTTTCAAAAAACTAAATGAGGTTAGATTGTCTAATGATGAAGCATTGTTTGCTAATCCAAGAAATGCAGCAGCAGGAACGATTAGACAATTAGATACTAAAGTTGTAGCAAGTAGAAATCTCGATTTATTTATCTACACAATTGTTGATGCTGATAAATATAAAGACACACAAATAGAAGCTTTAAATTATTTAAGTGATTTGGGATTTAAAGTAAATCCTAATTTTCAAAATATTTTTGGAATATCTTCACTTATTGAACAAATCGATAATTATGATCAATTAAGAAAAATCTTGCCTTATGATACAGACGGAGTTGTCATTAAAGTTAATGAATTTAATTTATATGAAAAAATAGGATATACTTCTAAATTTCCAAAATGGGCAACAGCATTTAAGTTTAAAGCCGAACAGGTTGAGACCACACTTAAAGCGATTACTTTCCAAATAGGAAGAACTGGTGTTGTTACACCGGTTGCTGAATTAGAACCGGTTTTAATATCAGGATCAACTGTTGCTAGAGCAACACTTCATAACGAGGACTATGTCACGAGTAAAGATATTAGAATAAGTGATACAGTATTAGTTCACAAAGCTGGAGAGATTATTCCTGAGGTTATTGAGGTTGTTATGTCTAAAAGAACGCATCAAAAACCTTTTAAAATGATTGAAGAGTGCCCCGTATGTGGACAAGCTCTAATTCGAAAAGATGGAGAAGCAGATCATTATTGTAGTAATCCTAATTGCCCAGGTAAAAATATCAACAGCTTGATTCATTTTTCAAGTCGTGCTGCGATGGATATAGATACTTTAGGTGAAAAGGTAGTTGAAACTTTTCACGAGTTAGGATATTTAAATCGAATTTCTGATATTTATTTGTTAATTAATTATGCAGATGAGTTAAAAGAACTTCCAGGATTTGGCACAAAAAAGGTAGAAAAACTCTTAGAAGCCATAAAGAAAAGCAAACTACAAACTTTTGATAGACTAATTTTTGGCTTGGGAATTAAGCATGTTGGTGCGAAAGTTGCTAAAATATTGGTTAAAAATTATCCTAGTATGGATTTATTGATGCAAGCAACTGTCGAGGAGCTAAATTCAATTCCTGATATTGGTGAGCAGATTGCTTTAAGTATTGTCAGTTACTTTGCTGATGAAGATAACAAGGAAACGATTAAAAAACTAAAAGATTTAGGACTTAATATGCAATATGAGAAGGGTGAACAAATAAAACACTCCTTTAATGATAAAACTTTTGTATTAACAGGAAAACTGCAAATATTTACACGTGATCAAGCATCAGATCTTATTGAAAAATTAGGTGGCAAAGTCAGTTCATCTGTCAGTGCTAAAACCGATTTTGTTATAGCTGGACAAGACGCAGGATCAAAACTAAAGAAAGCAAATGAGTTAGGTGTCAAGATTATTGACGAGCAAGCATTTAAGGTGATGGTGGATGGATTATATTAAGGTACACGGTGCTAGAGAAAATAATTTACAAAATATAGATATTGATATTCCAAAAAATAAACTCATCGTCATGACGGGTATTTCAGGGAGCGGAAAATCTTCTTTAGCTTTTGATACACTATATCAAGAAGGTCAAAGAAGATATATGGAAAGCTTAAGTGCTTATGCACGACAGTTTTTAGGCAATTTTGAAAAGCCTGATGTTGATCGCATTGATGGATTGTCTCCATCTATTTCTATTGATCAAAAAACGACTTCTAATAACCCCAGATCTACAGTAGGTACTGTTACTGAAATTTATGATTACTTAAGATTGTTATATGCAAGAGTTGGTATTCCTTATTGCCCAGGCAGTGATGAACCTTTAATGAAGCAAACAATTGAAGAAATGACAAATAGAGTCTTGAACTTAAAAGATGGTAGCAGAATATTAGTAATGGCGCCTGTGGTTGAAAGACAGAAGGGAACACATAAAAAATTAGCAGAACAATATTTAAAAGAAGGCTTCATTAGAGCCTATATTGATAACGAAAGTGTTCTTTTAGAAGAAATGCCTGAACTTGATAAGAATAAGAATCACGATTTTTATTTGGTAATTGATCGTTTGATTATTAAAGACGGATTGAGATCTAGACTATATGATGCATTAGAACTTGCTGCGAGATTAGCTGATGGGAAAACAAGAGTTTTAGTTGATGACGATGCCATTTTGAACTTTAATCAAAATTATGCATGTGCAGATTCTGATTTTACACTCCCCAATCTAGAACCTAGATTATTCTCATTCAATACGCCAATAGGAGCATGTCCTTATTGTAATGGCTTAGGGTTAAAGCTTGAAGTAGTGGAGAACTTAGTTGTTGATCCCTCGAAAAGTTTGAGTGATGGGGGATTACTTCCATATAAAAATAACAACGATGATAATTTAAGCACTTTAATGCTCGAACAAATGTGTAAGCACTATAAGATTGATATGAGCATTCCAATTCAAGAATTAAAAGAAGAACAAATGAAATTGGTTTTATATGGATCTCCAGATAAAATTCATTATAGATTAAAATCTTCATCTGGTCGCATCCATGAGAATGTGGATTATTATGAAGGTTTAATTAACAACTTAACAAGAAGATATAGAGAAACAACGAGCGAATGGATTCGCACATGGATTGAAAATTTTATGACTGAATCTGTATGTCCTGTTTGTCATGGTGCACGGTTGAATGAAGCAGCTTTATCAGTTCGTGTGGGTGGAAGTAATTTAGATAAACTCACTAGACTATCAATTGATGCTACAATTCTATTTCTATCAAATGTGACCTTGAATAAAGAACAACAACAAATTGCAAAACTAGCTCTTCAAGAAATTATCTCACGATTAACATTCTTACAAGATGTCGGACTTGGATACTTAACATTAGCTAGACAAGCGGGTACTTTATCAGGTGGTGAAGCTCAAAGAATTAGATTAGCAACTCAAATCGGATCGAAATTAACAGGTGTTCTTTACGTTTTAGATGAGCCTTCGATAGGGTTGCATCAAAAAGATAATGCAAAACTAATTGAAACACTAAAGAAAATGAGAGACCTAGGAAATACTTTAATTGTTGTTGAACATGATCATGAGACCATGCTTTCAAGTGACTATTTAATTGATATTGGACCATTAGCGGGTAAACATGGTGGGAAAGTGGTTGCTGCTGGAACACCACAAGAAGTGATGGATAACCCAAATAGCATAACTGGACGTTATCTAAAAGGTATTGAAAAAGTTGAAGTTCCTAAAAAGAGAAGAGAAGGTACTGGTCAAGATATACTTGTTATGGGAGCAAGAGAGCATAATTTAAAAGATATTAGTGTGGCTTTCCCGTTAGGCAAATTGACAGTTGTTACTGGTGTCTCGGGATCTGGTAAATCAACTTTAGTAAATGATATTTTAATGAAAGGACTTCAACAAAAGTATTATAAAACAAAAAACCATCCCGGATTGCATACAGCAATCAATGATCATCAACTTATTGATAGGGTGATTGACATTTCACAATCGCCAATTGGTCGTACACCTCGAAGTAATCCAGCAACCTATACAGGGGTCTTTGATGATATTAGAGCCCTTTACGCACAAACCAATGAAGCAAAAGCTAGAGGATATAAAAAAGGGAGATTTTCTTTTAACGTCCGTGGTGGACGCTGTGAGGCGTGCGGAGGCGATGGGGTTAAGAAGATTTCAATGCACTTTTTACCGGACGTTTACGTACCTTGTGAAGTGTGTGGTGGACAAAGGTATAACCACGAAACACTACAAATCAAATATCGAGGTAAACATATCGCAGATGTACTTAATATGACAATTGATGATGCACTATCATTTTTCGAGAATCATCCAAAAATACATCAAAAATTAAAAACAATTCATGACGTAGGTCTAAACTACATTACATTAGGTCAATCAGCAACAACATTATCAGGTGGTGAAGCACAGCGAGTTAAACTTGCTAGTGAATTATATAGAAGAATTACTAATTCATCAATCTACATCCTAGACGAACCAACAACAGGACTGCACACAGATGATGTCAAAAGATTACTCAAGGTCCTACATCAAATTGTTGATGAAGGAGCGACGATGGTTGTGATTGAACATAATATGGATATCATCAAGAATGCTGATTATATTATTGACTTAGGACCTGATGGTGGAGATGCAGGAGGACAAATTGTTGCATTAGGTACACCTGAGCAGATTGCTAAAGTAAAAGAAAGCTATACTGGACAATATTTAAGAAAAGTTTTATTATAACAAAAATTTAACTAATTTTGTTATAATAAAAAGGTTGGGGGAGTAGATATGAACTCAAATAACGATAATAATAAAAATAATAAAGATCCGAAGAAGCCGACTGAAGAAGAATTGCTAGCTTTGCTAAAAGAACTGAAGGACAAAAAGAAGAATAAAAACATTCCTTTAAGTTTGGGTTTTCTCCTTCATCGAAATTATCTTGTTCACCTTGTATTATCACTTATTGTTAATTTAGTCATTGCAAGTGTTATTATTGGTCTTGCTGCGGGTATTCATCAACCATTGATACGAATTAATTTTTTGGGATTTGTATTAGGTATTATACTGTTGACATCAATTGAAAACTTTGTAAAGATTTTATTATTTAAATATTTCCTTAGAATCATGATTTTGAGTGTGGGTATTTTGTCTGTGTTTGTACAAATCATTATTCTTTATGTCATTGATTTGTTTTTAACTCAAGGATTTGAATTTGTAGGTATTGAACAATTATTTGTCTTTGCTTTTGCATTTTCGATTTTAAGAGTGATTTTATCAAACTATATCAGAAAATTTTTATATAAGGAACACCTTATTGTATTCGGAGGTAAGCGTAAATGAAACTGAAGATTAAAAATGTGATTCAAGATATGAATTTAAATCTTTTGACAACTTCAAAATCACTTCAAAGAGAAGTTAAATCAGAAATGCTATCAAGACCAGGTGTTGAGCTTGCTGGTTTCTTAGATTTCTTTGATAATGATCGAATCATTTTGATTGGCTCAAAGGAATTACATTTTATGAATTTGCTAAAACCAGATGTTAAAAAAGAACGGATTGAAAAGATTTTTGAAAAACTTCCACCAGGTGTAATTTTCTCCATCAATGTAGAAGTTGAAGATTTTATGATAGAACTCGGTAATAAATATAATGTTGCTATAATGAAAAGCAAAATTAGAACAACTCCGTTAAGCGGTCAGCTCTATGCTTACCTACATTCAAAGCTCGCACCAAGAGTAAGTGTTCATGGCGTCTTATTAGATATTCATGGCATGGGAACAATGATTACGGGTAAAAGTGGAATTGGGAAAAGCGAAACTGCGCTTGAATTGATTAAAAGAGGACATTTACTTATAAGCGATGATCGTGTTGATATCTTTGAAGTTGCTCCAGGTGTTTTGATGGGGAGTGCACCCAAAATATTAGAAAAATTCATCGAAGTACGTGGTATTGGTATTGTTGATGTTGTTTCAATGTTTGGTGCTGGTGCATATCGCGAAAGTAAGAAGATTCGATTAGTTGTTGAGCTTGAGCATTGGAAAAAAGGAAAACACTATGATCGTTTAGGTATTGAAACTGAAACGATTAAAATATTTGATACTGAAATCGCTAAAATTACGATTCCAGTATTACCAGGAAGAAATGTTGCAACCCTGGTTGAGAGTGCAGCAATGAATCAAAAATTAAAATATTTAGGTTATGATGCAGCACTCGATTTAACTAAAGCGGTAGCCATTAAGGCTAGAGGTGTCAGAAAGGACGAAGATGAGGATGATTGATTACATTAAGAAAAATAGAAAAGCTTTTTACACCTATGGTGGCATGTTACTCATTTTTATTGTTTTAATTATGATTGCAGTTTTAACACAGGATGGAGCTCCTTATAACAAGATTGCTCTTGATTTGGGATCAATAACACTCGGAGGAACAAATTATCCGATTCAAATTGCATGGTATGCAATCTTTATTTTAACTGGATTAATTATGGGTGCGTATTTAGCGTATCTCGAATTCAAAAAGATTGGATGGAGTCCAGATTTACTTTATGATGCGTTATTATGGGCGGTTCCCCTTTCAATTATCGGATCAAGAATTTATTATGTAATTTTCGATCCAAGCCCAAGCTATGAAACCTTTTTTGATTTAATCAATATTCAAAATGGAGGTCTTTCAATCCACGGTGCTGTCATTACTGCTTTAATATTTATTTTGATTTATACAAAAAAGAAGAAGATGAATTTCTGGTTACTTGCAGATATAATAGCCGTTGGGTTTCTCGTGGGTCAAATTGTTGGACGTTGGGGAAATTTCATGAATGCTGAAGCATATGGACCAGTCATCGAAAGTCAATTTATATTGAATATCCTACCCAACTTTATTAAGGATCAAATGTATATTGCTGGTGCATATCATCATCCTACATTCCTTTATGAAGGTATATGGAATTTAATCGGACTCATTATATTATTAATCTTGCGAAGAAAAAGACTACTTAAGGTTGGAGATTTATTTGCTTTATATTTGATATGGTATGGATTTGGTCGTGGAGCAATTATTGAACCTCTAAGAACTGGTGGAGATCCATCTGATGCACTTAGAATGTTTGGTTTACCAACCAACATTATCTTATCACTTGGATTGTTCATGTTAGGTGGCATTGGAATTATGGTTGCTAAGAAATATTATTATAAAAACCAACCATATTATGTTGATATGTTTGTTGAAAATCAGATTGGAGAGATTCAAGATGAAAACAATCCTGTTTGATTTAGATGGAACATTAATCCAAACAACAAAAATCATCTTAGATACTTTTATCATAACCTTTGAGAAGTTTTTCCCTTCGGTTGAAATATCTGAAACTGAACTGACAAATATGTTAGGTCATACTTTATTTACAACTTTTGGGAATTATACTGATTCTAAAGAATTAGTCGATGAAATGATTGAATATTACCGTGCGATGTCAAATATGAAGATTGAAGAGGGACTTGAAGCATTTCCTAACGCAAAAGAAACGATGATATATCTTAAGAAAAAGGGATGTATTCTCGGTGTTGTAACTTCAAAAATGAGACATGTAGCAAGTTATCATCTAGAATTGACGGGATTATTACCTTATGTAGATGGACTGGTTGGGTATGAAGACACAAAAGAACATAAACCTAATCCAGCTCCTATTTTGAAAGCATTAGAAGTTTTTAATGCAGATAAAGAAACCACAGTTTATGTGGGTGATCACGAAAACGATATTACAGCAGCAAAAAAGGCGGGTATATCAGCATGTGCAGTGACTTATAGTCAACGCTTAAAAGAAATGCTTTTAGTTCAACCTGAATTTGTTATTGATGAATTGATAAATTTAAAAGATTTAGTTTAAGGAGAAAGATAAAATGTTATATGATATATTAATTATTGGAACAGGTCCCGCAGGAATTACTGCCGGTATTTATGCAAAAAGAGCAAATTTAAAAGTTGCTATGTTTGAAAAAGACACTCCAGGTGGTCAACTTTCTAAATACAATGAAATTGAAAACTATACAGGTGCAAAAAAAGTTGCCGGTTATGAACTAGCAACAATGATGATTGATCATGCTTACGATTTAGGTGTCGAAGTCATTTATGATGAAGTTACCAAGGTAGTAAATAATGATAAGATTAAAAAAGTCATCACACCGAATGCTGTTTATGAAACAAAAGCAGTGATTGTTGCAACGGGTAACATTCCTAGAAGATTAGGCGTTGAAAACGAAGATGCATTGGCTATGAATGGAATTAGTTGGTGTGCCATATGTGATGGACCATTATATAGAGATAGAAAGGTTGTTGTTATTGGTGGTGGAAATTCTGCTGTTGAAGAAGCAACTTATCTTTCAACACTTGCTACACATGTTACTGTTGTTCAAAATTTGGAAGATTTGACAGCTGATGAAAAAGCTCAAGAAATTATTAGAAAACAAAAAAATGTTGATTACAGATATAATTCAGTTGTTAGAAAGTTTTTAATGGATGATAAAGGATTGACTGGTGTCATTATTAAAAATACTAAAGATGAAGAAGAAACAATCATGTGTGATGGTGTCTTCGAATATGTTGGATTAATACCTGTGACAGATATGATTAAAGAACTTGGTGTAACGAATAAATATGGTTATATTGAAACCAATGAAAAAATGGAAACAAAAGTGCCTGGAATTTATGCAGCTGGCGATGTTATCGTAAAACAAATTCGTCAAGTTGTTACTGCAACTGCAGATGGTGCAATTGCTGTTCAAAACTGTTTAAGATACTTAGAAGCCTGGGAATAAAATGTCATTTGCAAGAACTGTAAAAGAGGAACTCGTTACCGTTCCGGTTGAGTTAGAAGAACAACTTGCTGAGTTTTCAGCATTCTTAAATCTCAACACCGAATTTCATATTGAAAGTAAGCATAAAATGCTTGATTTCAAAACGAATAGTCCAACGGTCGCAAGACGGTTTTTACAGCTTGTCAGAACACTTTATCAAGCAGAAACATCTTTGTTAACACAAAAACAAGTTAAATTAAAGCAGAGACAAACCATTATCATTAGAATCAACACGAAAGTTGAAGATATCATTAATGAGCATGGTTTATTTGATAATCCACTTGATAATCAAGAGTTGACGACACAATCTCCTGAAGCGAAGCGCGCCTATTTAAGAGCAGCTTTTCTTTCAAGCGGATCTGTGAATCATCCAAAAACTGCTGAATATCATTTAGAGCTTTATGCAAAGAGTTCTGAACAAATAATATTTATTCAGCAATTAATGAATAGTTTTGATTTAAATGCGAGAATTACAAAAAGAAGAAAAGGATTTATTGCATATCTTAAGGATGCTGAACACATCAGTGATTTCTTACAAGTTGTTGGAGCACAAAATTCGGTTTTCAAATTTGAAGATATTCGCATTAAACGTGATTTTAATAATTCAATCAATCGTGTTATGAATTGTGAAATCGCTAATGAAAAAAAGATATTTATTGCTGCTAATGAGCAATTAAAAGATATTGAAACCATTGAAACATTTATTCCAGAGCATCATATTGATGAGAAGATGAAGATGGTTATGAAGTTAAGAAAAGATAATCCTGAATCCAGTTTGCTTGATTTAACAGCATTTTATGAGCAAGCGTATGGAGATACGATTAGTAAATCAGGATTAAATCACAGATTTATTAAAATCAGACAACTTGCAGAGCAGATAAAGGAAGGTAGAATTGAATGATCATAGGAATCGGTATTGATTTAGTTGATTTAAATCGAATTAAAGAAATTATGACAGAAAGGTTTATTGATCGAATTTTATCTAACGATGAGAAGGTTGTTTTTAATAATATTGCTGCAGATAATATGAAGTTATCTTATCTGGGTAGTCGCTTCGCAGCTAAAGAGGCAATATTTAAAGCAATTAGTAGTGGACCAGGTAAAACAAATTATATAGAATTCTCAATTTTAAATCATGAGAATGGCAGTCCTTATGTAAAAACAG
Organism: uncultured Mariniplasma sp.; assembly: GCA_964566285.1. Classification (GTDB taxonomy): domain Bacteria; phylum Bacillota_I; class Bacilli_A; order Acholeplasmatales; family Acholeplasmataceae; genus Peloplasma. Next base: position 36,353 of record CAZMIG010000016.1, read on the forward strand.
ACTTTTTTAAAAACAATGAAATCATTCATATAAGCATCACACATACCGATGAGCATGCCATTGCTTATGTGATGATTGAAAAGCTTTAACATAATTTCCCCATATGTTGTAATTTAACGAGGTTTTCGGTATAATTCTTTATGATAAGGAAGTGACATTATGGCAAGAGTTCAAACAAGCAAGAATAATTCAAAAAACAAGAATAAAAACAACAGTAACACTTCTCAGAAAAATGCAGGTAGCAAAAAGAATAATATTAAGAAAGACAATCCAAAAAGAGAACCAACTAAAAATGAAATGATGTTCTATCGCATTGGCATGGGAGTCATTACAATTACACTCATCGTTTTAGCTATCGTTTTAGTGATTCAATATTCAAAAACAGACGATGTTGTAGTCCCATATGAAGATAATATACAAATTACGACAAATGATTTGAAATATATTACACAAGAAGATGAATATGGAGTTTATGGTAATTTTAGTTATTTTGATGGTCAGGATGATTATGCAGACTTAAGATCTGTGTTAAATTCAAATAATTTTGTCTATATGTATTTTTATAGAAGTACTGATATTAACGAAGATATTCAGGCAGTCATTGATTCTTTATCTAATATCGATAGCATGGCATTCTTATTCTTTGATCTAGATGGTTATTCAAATACAACTGTATTTGATACAGCAGAACTTAATCATTTATACCTTGATTCAACTAAAGATAACATGTTTTTAATTTTTGATATCAATGCACAAACATTTCAATTAGAAACAAGAGTTAGTGATATTTTGATTGAACTTAATAAATTTTAATTAATCATAAATATGAAAGGGCATCGCCCTTTTGTGCTATATGAAGGAGGTCCTATGAACGAACAAATTATTCTAGAAATTAAAAAAGCTTTATCAGTTGGTGAGAAACAGATTGTTACTGTTTTGAATCTTTTGGATGAAGGAAACACGATTCCATTTATAGCTAGATACCGTAAGGAAGCTACAGGTGGATTGGATGAAGAACAAATCAACCAGATTTTTAAGCAGTGGGAATATGCGAATAATCTTTTAGATCGAAAAGAGGCTGTTATACGTCTCATTGATGAAAAAGGAATGCTCACTGATGATTTGAAAGCGGAAATATTAAGTGCTAAGAAGTTAGTTGAAGTTGAAGATTTGTATCGTCCGTTTAAAGAAAAGAAAAAAACTAAAGCTACTGAAGCAGTTGCAAAAGGACTTGAGCCTTTTGCTAACTGGATTTTGATGTTTCCTTATGAAGATGTCAAAGAAGAAGCTAGAAAATATATCAATGATCAAGTTTTATCGGAAGATGAAGCTATCGAAGGGGCTAAGTATATTATTGCTGAAGTAATTTCAGATAATGCAGATTATAGAAAATCATTAAGACAAGAAATGATTAATCATGGTGTTGTGGTGACAAGTGTTAAAAAGCATGCAGTTGATGAACGCAAAACATATGAGATGTATTATGAATACTCTGAAGCAGTAAGTAAAATAAGACCACATCGCATTTTAGCAATTAATAGAGCAGAAAAAGAAAAAGTAATTACTGTTAAGATTGAATTGGACAAAGAAAGAATGACATCTTACCTTGAAAGAAAAGTGATTAAAAGAGAAAATTCAACAGTTGTACCTTACTTAAAGGAAACAATTGGGGATTCTTTAAAGAGACTTATCTATCCGAGTTTGGAAAGAGAAGTAAGAAGTGAATTAAATGAAAAAGCAGAAGAACAAGCAATTGAAATCTTCTCTGTTAATCTTCAAAAATTATTACTTCAACCCCCACTTAAAGGTAAGATTATTTTAGGAATTGATCCTGCATTTAGAACAGGGTGTAAATTAAGTGTCGTAAACGAACAAGGCACAGTGTTGGAAAAGGGTGTCATCTATCCACATGAAAAGACGATGGGTGGAAGTATTAGCGATCGTCAAATCCAAGAATCACAGAGAGATTTATTATTATTAATTAAAAAACATAAAGTTGAACTGATTGCAATTGGTAATGGTACTGCAAGTAGAGAAACTGAAAGCTTTGTAGCAACACTATTAAAAACTACAGGTTTGAAAGTTCAATATGTTATTGTCAATGAAGCAGGAGCATCAGTGTACTCAGCAAGTGAACTTGCTAGAGAAGAGTTTCCTGATTTTTCAGTTGAAGAACGCTCTGCAGCATCAATTGCTAGAAGACTTCAAGATCCTTTATCAGAACTTGTTAAAATTGATCCAAAAAGTATTGGTGTTGGTCAATACCAACATGATGTAACACCTAAGAAACTCAATGAATCATTAAACTTTGTTGTTACAGCAGCTGTTAACCAAGTTGGAGTTAACATAAATACTGCAAGCAAAGCTTTATTAATGTATGTATCTGGATTGAATAAATCTAGTGCAGAAAACATTGTTAAATATCGTGATAAATTAGGTAAATTTAGAAGCAGAAAAGATATTATGGGAGTTCCTAAATTGGGAGCTAAAACATTTGAACAAGCAGCTGGTTTCTTAAGAATTCCAGAAGGTGATGAAGCACTTGATATGACTGCGGTGCATCCGGAGTCTTATAAAGTAGCAAAAACGATTATGAAAAAATATAACATTACTGGACAAATGTTTGGTAAAGATATTGTTAAGGATGCAGTTGAAAGTATTGATAGAAGACAGTTAAAAGAAGAACTTAAAATTGATAAATATACTCTAGATGATATCTTAGATGCTTTTATCGCGCCACTAAGAGATCCTAGAGACCAATTTGCACAACCATTACTTAGAAGTGATATTCTAAAACTTGATGATTTATCGATTGGTATGGAACTTGAAGGTACTGTAAGAAATGTTGTTGACTTTGGTGCATTCATTGATGTTGGACTTAAAGAAGACGGCTTACTTCACATCTCGAAAATATCAAAACAATACATTAAGCATCCCAAAGATGTCTTGAATGTTGGTGATATTGTTAAGGTTTATGTTTTAAACATTGACTTAAATAGAGGCAAAGTTGGATTGACAATGTTAAAAGATTAATATAGGTTGACAATCTTATAAAAATACGCTATTCTATATGAGCGCGAAAGCGTAAATGATGAAGGTTGGAGTAGTACTCAAGCTGGCTGAAGAGGCGCCCCTGCTAAGGGTGTAGGTCAGGAGACTGGCGCGAGGGTTCAAATCCCTCCTGCTCCGCCATCAATGGCCCGTTGGAGAAACGGTTAACTCACATGCCTTTCACGCATGCATTCATGGGTTCGAATCCCATACGGGTCACCAATATAATCATAAAACAGCTCATTTATGACAATGAATGGGCTTTTTATATGGCTTTTTATAGATATTAAATTATTCTTTAAATAGAAGTGTGCTATATTTTTAGATCGCATGTATAAAATTTTCAAGAAATTAAACAAAAAGTCTTAAGACTATAAAACTTATGACAACATAAGCAAAATCATCACCAGGCAAAGAAAGTTAATAACAAGTCTGAAAAATATGCCTAAAAATACAACTTATGTTGATATAAATTTTACTGATTTTTATGAAAAATACTTAATAAATTATAAATGATTAAACTAGGATTGAAATTAAGTCTTATATCTTTATTTAGGAGAGTGATATGCATGAAGAAACTTTTACTATTTGTATTTTTAATACTGATAGGTTTTCTCACATCTTGCGAAGGAAAGTTAGAATATGCAGCAACAAATATTACATTAGATGGAAATGTTGATATGTAATCAAAAAAGTGAAGATGTTGCACGTTGTATTAAACACTTTACATTAGATAAAAAGATTGAGTTTACTGTTATGTTACTTGTTATTCTAGTAATTTCCAGTTAAGAAAACAAAAATTAATTTTATGTGCCTTTTGGCACAGTTTTTTATTTTAACTCGATAACTTGACAAAATGAAAAAAGTATATTAGAATATACCTAGTAATACTAAACACTTTAAGAAAAAGGAAGAATCTCATATTTAATTTTCTAATGACTTACTAAATTTTTTTATTTTCTATACTATCGCGATGTTTTATTGATGTAAAAAAATAGAATAATTCATTTAATAAATTTCTGTAACATTTAAAAAATTCACATTTTGCTGTGAAAAAAACGAATACAATCAGATGATTGTCTGCTGAAAGGAGAAGGATCATGGAGGAATTAGTAATTATTGAATCAACATATAAGTTAGAAGGAACTCTTTCACTTCCTAACTCAAAGAAGGATAATTATAAAGCTGTCCTTATAATCGGAGGGTCTGGTGAGTTTGATAGAAACGGGAACTACAAAGGAATATTGTTAAATACATATAAACTTCTATCAGATTTTTTGAACGAAAAAGGCTATGCTACTTTGAGATATGATAAAAGAGGTATAGGGAATAGTGAAGGAATCTTTTGTGAAACAGGATTAAATGATTTAATAGATGATGTAGACAATGCATATAAGTTGTTAGAATGTGATAACAGAATTGATAATAGCAATATTTATCTATTAGGTCATAGTGAAGGTGCAATAATTAGCACAATATATAATGAAAGAAATAGTAAAATTAAAGGATTAATATTACTTGCAGGAGCTGGAATAGATTTAAAAACTGCGCAAACAAGACAATATGCATTTGCACGAGATGAACTAACGGGTATTGATGGAATTTTTGGGAAAATAATTAGAACTTTCTATAAACCTGAAAAGTTATTAAAGAATCAAGAGGATATATATAAAAAATCCAAGATGATTATGTCAAGTACGTTTCGAAAGAGAGGGGAATCTATTCCTGCAAAGTGGTACAGAGAACACCTTGAGTACAGCAAAGGCTCAATACTCAATTTATTGAACAGAGCTAAAAATAGTGTGTTGTGTACATTTGGAAGCAAGGATATACAATCATCTGTAATAGATTCTGACGACATAAAAAAAATGAATCGAGATAATATTGACATATTTGAAGTTAAAGGGATGGATCACATGCTAAGGATGTTTGATTATAAACCAACGATTATCAATCAAACTAAACAATATAAAATAGACACTTCCTCACCACTTAGTCTTCTATTACTTAACAAAATAGAATCTTGGCTTTTAATAAATTAAAGGAGAGAAAAATGGCAGATATAAGAAAACAAATAAAAAAAGGGTTATTAGAAATAGCCGTTTTAGATTTATTACTTGAAGATGATTCTTATGGGTACGTTATAATTCAAAAACTAAAAGAATATAGTGATGGAATATTTGATCTTAAAGAAGGTACATTGTATCCAATTTTATATCGATTAGAAGATAGTAAATATATTGAAAGTTATTGGAAAACGATGAATGAGTTGAGAAGCAAGCCGAGAAAATACTATAAAATAACAAATGAAGGAAGAAAAGTGTTTTCTGAGATACTTGAAGATTACAATTTTATTACTGGTGGACTAAATTCAATTTTGAATAGAAGAAAAGAAGGAAAAGGTGTTTAGTATGAAGGAGAAATACATAAACGAAGTATTAAGCTTTTTAGAAGCGGATAGAAAAACAAAAAAGAGGGTAAAAGAGGATCTGAATGAAATCATTGAGTTTAAAACTGATGATACTTATGAAACTCTTCTAAAAAGACACGGCGATCCAGAAAGTATGGCAAAAGATTTTATGGAAAATTTAGACATTCCTGATGAATACTATGGAATAACCATTGGATTATCAAGGAGAAAAAGGTCATTCGAGTATAAGAGCAAAAGAAAAATTATGGGAATTCCATTACTACATGTGAATATGGGCGGAAGATATAAAAATAAAGTAGCAAAAGGAATCGTTGCAATTGGAGATATATCGTTTGGTATAATAAGTATTGGCGGTATAAGTGTAGGTTTGATTTCTCTAGGTGGTATAAGTGCTGGCCTACTTGCCATAGGAGGGGTTTCTGCTGGATTACTCTCTATAGGTGTTATATCAGTTGGGTTTATGGCAATTGGCATAATTTCTAAAAGTGTTTACTATGCTTTACATCTATTTTCATCTCTAAACATTTAAGTTTTTGTAAATATTAGCTAAATAGAAAAAAATCATGAGGAACCGAAACTCAAAAAGAAGAGAAAGTGAATGTGTGAAGAGTATTATAGATTATTTTGTTAATTTAGGAGATAATAAGACTATTTATCTTGATGATGAGTCATTGTTAAATCTAAATTTATATATGGGAATAATACAATATGTAATTTCTTATATGTCGCGCGAATATGTTGCTTCCAGTGATTTTTCATTCATAAAAGAAATTAAAAACTTTTTTATCATCAGGTGACCTCTAATAAACTGCATCTCCAGGTTTGAACTCCTCTTTCTCAGTACCAGCATATTCAATATCTACACCAGATACATGGGAATAAATAATACTTTCTATTTTATTTGCCTTACTTGTGAGTGACAGTGCTTGTATATAATCAATAGCAATCTTACTTATTTATTCAAATTCAATTCCTAAGCAGATATGGCGAAACATAATTTTTGTTTTGGAATTCATATTGAATTTAAAATTGCAATCACTAAATTAACGTGGTATAATTATGGTATAAAAAGGAGATAATAATTATGCCAAAAATTATACCAAT
>CAZMIG010000017.1:0-33748 GCA_964566285.1 uncultured Mariniplasma sp.
CCTTTTTAAAGCCTATACAACACCACAACCTATTTTAAATACCTAAAATAAAAAGCGATATTCTCGCTTTTTTTAATGGTCGGGACGACAAGATTTGAACTTGCGACCTCTTGGCCCCCAGCCAAGCGCGCTACCAAGCTACGCCACGTCCCGGTCTATTTATTATATCAAAAACAAACCATAAAAAAAAGAGCCGAAGCTCTTAATTTCATCATTTTGCAAGTGCGCCCATTGGATCCCAAGGTTTTAAGACTTTAGGTTCCTTTTTCCATGCTTTTATTTGTTCTTCTGACAAATATTTTTCATGAATTACAGCTTGGTAGACAAATTGATCAAACCAAGTATCTGAAGCTAAGTAATAGCCTTTATTTCCAGTTGCATCGCCCCAGCTATTTTCAATTTTCCAACGATTTGGTGTTCCTTTATCTAAATTAACTGCTGTAATTATCATTGCATGACCCATTGCACTTTGACGATAGTCAAGTTGATCTTCTTTAGATAATACTAAACTCATTTCAAGCATTTGATCCATATCATAAGATTGATCATCCCAAACGCCAAGTTTCCGGTCTCCATATCGAGCTACATCAGAACCAAACCACACAACTTCATTATCCAATAATTGCTTTAACACAAGTGCTTTAAGATCTTGCATTTCAAGATTTAAATATTTGATATCTCTTCCACCAACAACGTTACCTAAATAAGAAACAGTGTATGTTTTCAAAAAAGGTTTGTCTTTTGTAGGTGAATTAATAATAGAAACATAATTTTTTAAGATATCTCCTACATGTTCAAAATAGAATGCTTGAGGTGTCAAGTTTTTAATGATTTTATAATCTTCTTTGGATGTGTATTCAAAATTAAATCTATTAGGAGGTGTTCCAAAATTAGTTGATAAGAAAGTATAGAATTCATCTAATGCTTGAGCCTTAAGTGAAGCTATTTCACTCTTCTTTCCATCAGTAAATAGATGTCTTGCATTGGCTGCATATTGTCTAAGTTTCAAATTAATGATCTGATTCATAAATTTCGTACTACTAGACGATGTAGATTCTTCCATAGCATCCTTAGGAACAATACCATATTTTTCGATTAAACTCACAAACATATCCCATTGACCACCATCTTGAATACCAGTCTTTAAGAGATGTTGTAGTGTTCTATCATCTTGATCAGCATCTAAAAAATCATCCATTGCTTCTATGAAATAGTTTATCTTTTCAAACTTATCATAAAACGCTGTATAGTTTTGAGATAGTTCAAATTCTTTGATATTATATTTTTTTGCAATGATCTCCCTTAGTACATTTAGACCTGCAAAAATCCAACATCTACCACTTTGTTTTTGGTTTGCTACAGGCAAAGTTTTAATCTCATTAGAAAAGCGAAACTGTGTTAAAGGTTTCTGTTCTTGCTTATCAAAAAGATTAGCTAAGTCATTTTTCATCAAGACACGTTTTAAGGCTTGTTGAACAGGTTTATTTTCATAATTTTGTTGTAATTCCTTTAAATCGCTTAATTTAATTTTTTTCATATATTCACCTTTCTTATTGCATAAGAGGGCCCAATAGGACCGTCTTTATTTATAATCTAATCATTCTTTCATCTTTAAATGTTTCAACAATTGCATAGTCGTTTTCCTTTACTATGACTAAAGATGTATTTACATAATTAATAATATTAGATACACGTTGAGGTGGTACAGCAATTAGAAGTTGAATGCTCAAACTATTATAGAATTTCATCATTGCATCAATACGACTTTCATCCATATTATTAAATGCTTCATCAAATAAGACAATACAACCTGAATCGACACGGCGATTCTTAGTTAACAGTTGTTGGAAGGATGCAGCAATGACGATGTAGAATGGTACTTGGGTTTCTCCACCACTCTTTTCTTTTGATACCTTAGAAAAATATGATTTATTTCCGTTTTGATTAGTTACTTCAATATCATAAGCCATGTAATTTCTATAGTCTAGATATTTATAAGTGAGGATATCATATTCGGGATCATTTGAGGCTATTTTTTCGAATAATTCCATAAGAATTGTTTCATTTCGCTTTGATAATCCTTCAGTAAATAATGTATGTTTCACAATTGCTTCATTACCCATGATGATATGGTAATAAAGTTTGTAATCAGGATTATCACTTGCCTTATAAATAAGTTGATAACTATCAGTACCAAAAGTTTTACCATTTAATGCCACATTAAGTTCTGCAATTTGTTGTTGTGCGTTTTCAATGCTCGCTCTTAATTTACCAACAAATTCTTCTTTAAATCCAATTTCAGAGCTTCTGCGAAGTTCAGTTGCTTCTTGTTCGTATCTTACTAAATTATTATTTCTAATCTTTTGAGCTTCTTGCTCAAAATAGACAAGCTGATCCGTTGATGGTGCGGCACCAAAATGGAAAAGATCGATATAATTTTTCATTTGATTGATTAAATCTGCTCCAGCTTTAATAATCTGTGTATTTAAAGAAATATTAGATTGTGCCAAGTAAGATGTAATCTTATCATGATCTTGTTTAAATTTAGATTTAAGCGCATAAAATTGCGTGTTTGCTAAGCTGAGTTTTTCAGGGTGTTTATGGCTCAATTCTTTCTGTTTAGCACTGAACTCATCCAACTTAATTTTCACATCTTCAATTAGATCTAAAATACGTTGCCGTTCATCACGCTGTGTTGCAATATCACCAACAAAGGTTTCTGAATCTAATCTTAGTTGTTTACGGATATTTCTAGCTTTTTCAATTTGTTCATCTAATTTTGCAAGATTCTTGTCTTTACCCAAACTATTGATTTGTTCTTCAATTTGAGTATATTCTCTTCTCGTTTGTTTAATTAAATCAAAATAACGCGTTTGTCCTTGGTGGATGAGCTGATTACTTCTACTTTGTGAAAGTAATCTCATAATTTTATCATTCTTATCTGTGATGTCATATAGCTTATCCATCTTAGCTTCAAGTTCAACTAAATGCTTTGATTCCATTTCGGTTTGCATCGTTGTTGCTTGCGTTCCAATAAAAGGAATCTCATACACTCTAGGATTTATCTGACGTGCAGTATGATTATTATAGGTCATACATGTTGGCGTAATAGAGCGATTAAAGTTCTTAAGTTCATGTACATCATTTACACAGTACGTATTGTTTAAGAGCATGCTGATATAGTATCTTGCATATGTATGATCTGATGTAATCTTGTCTGCGAGTGTTCCTGGAAGCATTTGTTCGTAAGCAGTTAATTTTTGAGTATTAACTAAACCAACACCATAAATTCTTTGTTCATACTTAACTTTTTCATATATATCCAGTGCGTCATTAAAGTAACTTGGATCAACGATAATATCAAATCTTTGCGTGTTTAAATATCCTTCAAGTGCATTTCTCCATACCTCATCATTAACCTCTATTAATTCACATAAGGGTCTAACTCTTATTTCTTTTTGATAATGGTTGGATAATCCTTCATTAATTGAACGTATTAAATTTTCAACATATGCCGGATAGGTTTTCACATGCCGTTTCAATTGCGTTAAACGTTGCTGAGATACTCTAATTTCGTCTGATAATTCTCTTTTTTCTGATTCAAGCTTATCTTTTTCAATATTATAAGCTTGCATATAAGATTGGACTTCTGTGTTGAGTGTTGATAAATGATGAGAGAGATCTTCAGAAGAAATTTGATCTTCATTTGTTTGGTAATAGCTTACAAATTCTTTCAGTGTCACATTTGGTAAAAGATTAATGAGTTCTTTAATTGTGTCAAATTCTCTTTGTAATTGTAGTTTAACTTCTCTTAAAGCTTCCTTTTGTTGTTCATATTCATTAGATTTCTTTTGTAGTGCATCTTGATAAGAATTCAAAGTTCTTGATAAATCATTATCATTTTTAGAGCGTTCTAAATTGAGAATTGCTTGATCATTTTCTTCAATTTGAACATCAATTTGTCCTTTTGCATCTCTAAGATAGCTTAAACGTCTTTCAATTTGAGTTAATTTATCTTCATTTTCTTTAATAAAAGATTCTCTTTTTTCAACCCAATTTAATTGATCGATTAAATCGTTTATTCCCTGCTGCTCTTTATTGATTGTAATATCTTCACCAGTTTGCGATATCATGTCAAGCTTTTCAAGTTTTTCTTTATCACGCTTTATTTGTAATTCAACTTTTTTAAGTTGCGCAACATTATTTTTTAATGACTGAATATCAATCGGATCATCATCTAATAAGAATTCAAAGACAAAGGCTTGTAGATCGATTGAACGAAATGCAAGAGCTTTTGGAAGTATTTTTGCATATTTGGTTGCATCCATGCCGAAAAATCTCGCTAGAGCATCACGATATTTCTTTTGTGAATCATATGGAGAAAATTCGATATCAAGTGATTTCAAGTATGCTTTCATACTCTTATAATCTCTTGGGTATTTCTTTTCAAGAAACAAACTATCATGAATTGATACATTATCAAGTAAATAGAATCTTTCTTTCAAGTTTGATGACTTAGGTAAATCAAGAATACATCCTATCGTAGAAAATTTCTTACTTTGCTCATCAAAAAATTCTAATGCTAGATGGGTGATTACATCTCCATTTCTTAAAAACTCTTTATTTTCAGCACCTATTCTTCCTCTAATATAGCCTTCTAAGGTTCGCTTTGCATCGTCAGTAGCCGCAATATTAAACTTTGACCCACTTCTACCACCTACAAATAAGAATTGCATAGCATCTAAAAGTGTTGATTTACCAGATCCATTTTCACCTGAAATCAAAGTGTTATCTTTGATATCAATAGTTTGGTTGGAGAACAAATGCCAATTGACTAATTTAATCTTCGTCAGTTTCTTCATTATCGTCTGAACCTCCTTCCACATAACCGTCTAGTTTCTGTACAACCTCTTTAATACTGTCAAGATTGGTTACATAAAGGATAGTTGGATAAATTTTGATACGTGCATCATCATGTAATCCCTTATCAATAAAATCAATAATGTTATGGTTTCTTAGAAAACTCAAAGCGGGTTTAAGTTTATCTTTTGTTATTCTTTTGTGATCTAGATAGCCAATTCTTGTCAATTCTGCATGAATTTCATGTAAATAGATTTCAACATTTTCATCTAAAGTAACAAAATCCTTCTTTCTTTGATAAATAATTCTGATGACGAGAATTAAAAGGCTTTCTGTTTTTCTTAAACGCATATGGTTATAGAAATTATCATTAATAATTTGAACAACTTCATCTTCGCGATGAACATCAATCGAGAAATCAGTTAAAGTAAAGAAAGCTTCGAAAAGTTCTTTATATGCGAGAATGAAACGGTAATCATTAGTGTCTCCTGGCTTTTTCTTGGTAATAAAATTCACTTGGTAAAGTTTGTTGACAACTCTAGAAAAGATGGTTTTTTCGCCCTCTTTTAATGTGATAAAAATATCATTGAATTGTTTAGCTGCTGTTGTTTTATTCATGCTTTTACCTCTTTGATTCTAAAGTTTTGGAAAGTAACAAAATTATTTCTGCATTCCTTACCCAATGGAACAACATCATAATGCATACCTACAGATTTTGAATAAAGGAAAATCAGAATCAGTTTGATAAAATCTTCCTGAGTTTCTAAATTAATCTGTGCTGCCTCAATTGATGGATTACCATCTAAAAGTGATTTAACATGTTCATCAATTTCCTTTTTACCATAAATATTATTTTTGAGTAAATCTTTTATTTTTTCACGTCGATATTCATCAGATATTGAACTTTCATCAAATAATATTTCTTCAGCAATTGTTTCTATGCGCATTCGTCGTTGGTTATATAAAGAGTTCGTATCTAAATTTCGTGCTTGAGTTAAGTAAAATAGTGTTGTGTAATCGAAATCCTTTTGTCCAAGTACAATTGTGAACAAACGATTGAAAATACCTTCAATATCATCTGATTGATTTGTAAAGAAGAGAATTTTAGCTGCTGCTGCACTGATATATTGTTCATTTTTTCTATCAATTGCTAAAATCAAATGTTCTAAAGCGGTGAAACTATCTGTTATAAATCTCAAGCGATCTTCAATATATAGAAATGCTTCATTGTAATCTTCAATTCGTTTCACTTTTTGAACCATCTGAGCAAGTTCGTCCATTGCGATCTCGTTGTTTCTTATGTTGGAAATTGATTCTAGGATAGCTCTTTTATATCTTGGTAAACTATCTGTCGTCTTAAGATTATAATAGGCTGAATCAAAGAAGTTCTGTTTATATTCAATCAATAGTTTTTCCAATAATATTTGCAAATCTTGCTTGGATTGTTTTTTTGTGATGTCATAATAGTAACGATAGATATTTGCTTTAAGGGATTTTAATTTGCGGATAATATCATTTGTTTTTTGATAGGCTTGCTCTAAAACTCCAATACCTTCATCAATTGAAAAAGAAGACAAAAGAGAATACACGGTAAATATTTCACCAGTATACTCGCTTTGTCTATTATTTTGAATACCCTCTAAAATATCAATAATTTGAATTGAATAATCAAATAGATTCAAAGAAGTTTTGTAATTTCCCAATTCTTCTTCTCCAAGCCAACCATTCTTTTTCAAAACATTAATGACATGTAGAGATTTTTGTCTACTTGTTCGAGCAGGTTCATCTTCTTCTACATCAATGAAATCATCAGATGGTTGATCATCAAAGTAATCGACTAGCCTCGAAACGATAAATTCTCTATCCCCCTGATAAGCATCTTCGATACTATCAATTGCTCTGTAGATAATAAAAATACAATCGATGTATGTTTTTTTATTAGGGGAGGAAAGCACACTAAAAAAATTGCTATTAATCTTGTCAAAGAGATGTGCCATCGGGTCCTCCTTTATTTTTATAAAATAAAAAAATATGAATTTCATATTAATTGTAACATGAATTAGACATATTTTCTATTTTTTTTGTATTATTTGTGTCGAATAATTGCAAACTTTATTTTCTTTCCATTATACAACTTTCCATTCAATTCATCAAGGCGTTTGATAGCAGCTGGATGAATTTGAAATTCTGTGTCATTTGAATTAACTGTGATGTCTCCAACGTTCTTTGGATAGAGGTCAGCATACTTCTTAAAATAATCAAGTAATGTAACTGGACGAATGCCATCTTCTTTTCCTAAATTAATGGATGCATACTTATAAGTTCCACTAGATCTCGCATTTCCTGAATCACTTCTTCTATTACTTCTTGAGTTTGAACGGTCAGAACTTCTTGAATTTGATCTTTGATCATCGCTTCTTTTTCTTGCTGGTGAATCAATCCGATCATAACTCTTAGCTTCTAGCATTTGCTTGCTAAGAAGTGCATAGATTATTTCATTATCGGCAAATCCATCTTCATGTAATTTTTCAATGACAGAATCATAGTTTGTTTCATTTTTGGTGATTAGATCCTTCAATTTCTTATAGTTTCTTTCTTCACTCTTTTTGATAATATCAGCTTCTGTTGGAATTTCAGCTTCACGAATTTTCGTCTTGATATATCTTTCAATCATAGCAAGTTTGCCTCTCATGCTTGGATAAACTAATGAGACAGACATTCCTGATTTTCCAGCACGTCCTGTTCTTCCGATTCTGTGGACGTATATTTCATCTTCAAAAGGTATTTCATAATTGATAATCATATCAACATGTGAAATATCTAAACCTCTTGCAGCAACATCAGTAGCAATCAAAAACTTTAGTTTCTTTGCTCTAAAACGACCCATAACATAGTCTCTTTGACTTTGTTTCAAATCTCCATGAATTGCATCAGCTTCATAATTATGTTTTTGCAAATAAGTGACTAAACTATCAACATCTACTTTTCTGTTTGCAAAGATAATTGCTGAATTCGGATCATAATAATCTAAGACACGCATCAATAACTGATCACGATCTGATTTTTTAACCATGTAGTAAACTTGATCTGTTTTTGTGACTGTTAGCGTAGGTGTCTCAATTTGAATAATGACTGGTGTCTTCTGATATTTCTGTGCAATTTTTTTAATAAATGGTGGGATGGTTGCAGAAAAAAGTGCTGTTTGTCTATCACGTGGTGTATCCTTTAACAAGGTTTCTAAATCATCTTGAAACCCCATTTTGAGCATTTCATCAGCTTCATCTAAAACCAATATTTTTAGATTGCTAAAATCAACTGTTCCTCTATTCAAATGATCGATTGTACGACCTGGTGTAGCAACCACAATATGTGGGTGCTCTGATAGAGCTTTAAACTGTTTGTTGTATGATTCTCCACCATAAATTGATGTAATTCTTACAGCCTTATTAAACTTGATGAGTTTTAAAAACTCCTTGTATACTTGAAGCGTTAGCTCTCTTGTTGGACAGATCACTAATGCTTGAACGGTTTTTTCATTGGCATTGATCTGTTCTAATATTGGGATTGCAAAAGCGAATGTTTTGCCTGTACCCGTTTGAGCCTGGCCTATCAAATCTTTGCCTTCTAGCATTTTTGGAATTGCATGATGTTGTATTGATGTTGTTTCCACTAGACCCAAATTTTCGATTGCCTTTTTTGTTTCTTCTAAAATCGGTAATTCATTAAATAAAATATTCATTCTTTTCCTCAATTCTTATAAAACCTTTAACACTATACCATAATTAAGCATAAAATACTATCGAACCAATAAAAAAAGACTCAAAGAGTCTCATTTCTATCACAGTCTTCACCTTCACAATGTTCATTCTTTGAATATTGCAAACTTGCACGGTTAAGTTGTTGTAAAATCGCTTTTACATGATGATAACCATTTAATCTAATTTTTCCATCAATACGTATGTGAGGAAGTTCAAATATTCCTTTTAATATGGCATTTTCGCGATTGAATTCAACAGCATTTGCATACTGATTTGAACTTAAAACAGATTTCACATGATTAATATTCATTCCTGAATCCGTAGCAATTTCGGTTAAAATGTCATAATTGCTAATATCCTTACCTTCTTCATAATATGCCTTAAATATATTTTTATTGTATTCAAAAGCACAATTTTCCTTTTTTGCAAGATGGGATAATCGATGTGCATCAAAGACAGGTACTGGTTTAATAAATTGATTGATTGTTGGAATCATTTTTTTTGCTTCTTCAATTGTGATGACGTGATGTTTACTCATCACTTTATCAAATGAGCAGTCAGATTCAGGTTGAAAAAAGGGAATCATTTCATAACTTCTATAAAGCAATTCAAGATCTTTAAAAACATAGTTATTAAATAATGATTCTATACTTTTGTGTTGTAGATAGCATAGTGGGCTTAAATAATCTAACCAAAATTCTAATTTCATGATAATCTCCTAAATCAGATGAATAAGTCAATTAATAACAAAGACTATATATATTATAGAATTTCAATGTTAGGATGTCAAAAGAGTCGACTTATCAGTCGTTATTTACTTTTTTATAGACAATATTTTCATCAATAACAGTCGCATATAATATATCTTGTTTGAATTTTTCTATATTCATTTCAAATAAATTATCTTCATAAATGGAAAAATCAGCGATAAATCCTTTTTTTAGCATTCCCCTATTTTGGTGCATTGTAGAAAAGTTAGCACCCTTTGTATAGAGTTCTACGGCTTCAAATCTATTTAAAGCCTCTTGTTCATAATAAGGTTTATGAACAAAATCCGGTTTTCTTTTAATTGCTGCATACATTCCTAATAAAGGATTGGGTATCTCTACTGGAGCATCACTACTTCCAGCAAGAATAATCTGATTATCCAATAGCGTTTTCCACGGGAAAACTAACTCTGGTGTTTGACTGAAATAGTCAAGAGCCCAAGGCAGGTCACTAGATAAGAATTGTGGTTGGATATCAATCGATAAAGGCATATTTCGCATCAGTTCAATTGTTTTTTTATCAATCCATGGTGTATGGATTAATCTATCGTAAGCACCTTTTTGAGGAGGATATTTCCTAAGAATTTCTATCACTTCATGTAACCCCAAGTCACCAATAACGTGTATCGCAACAGTTAAATTATTTGTTCTTGCTTTCTGAACCATTTCTTCAAATTCTTTTTTAGGATGTATTCTTATTCCATGCGATAATTGATTTTGATAAGGATGATGCATTAAAGCTGTTTTCGATGAAACTGTACCATCGTAAAACATTTTAATCCCGCCTATTTGAAGATAGGTCGTTTGATCTAAGAAAACGCGATCAGATTTTAGATATTCATCCATGACATTATGATGTACTAAAAGATGTGCTCTAAAAGGCAAATCCTTTAACACCTCATCAAAAACACCAAGGGTATCTGTAAATCCATTATAGTAGGAAAGATCATCGCTATGACCTCCAGTAACACCATAACTATATAGACTTTTAATTGATGTTTTCAGCAAATCTTTCAGCTCATCATGTGTATATCTGGGATAAGTATCCATCGCTAGTTCTGCTATTTCTTCAGTTAAAACGCCTGTTTCAGATTGATATTTCATTTGTTTTAAAACAAAATCGTTTACTGTGACACTATGGTAATCGTTATGTCTAATAATGATTGGAAAATTTGTACTGATTCGATTTAAATCAATTTTAGTAATTCCACACTCAAAATAACCCTCAGCAAATAGTGGTTTTTTTAAAAAAACATTACTCAAAGTATCTAAAACTATATTTTTATCTCTAACATTTTTGAGATTAAGTCTTGATAGCTTTCTTCCATAGCCAATTAAATGCAAATGAGCATCTACAAACCCTGGATAAACATGTGAACCATTTAAATCAATAACTTCATCAAATGATAAATTTTTAATCTCGTTATCAAATCCAATAATCACTCCAAGATGTGTTGCCATATGCTTTTTAACATTCGCTTCATTTTCCAATGTATGAAAATATCCATTTTTCCAAAGTTTCATCATTCACCTCTAAAAGAAAAAGCTCTTATCATGATTTTACCATGATTTGAGCTTGTTTGTTATGTGATAACTTTCTTAATATCTTCTATCTTAAACCCTTTTGCATATAGTTTCTGTGTCAAAAAATAATTGAGTTCTTTATCTTTCATTTTTCCGTGATACTTTTGAAAAAGTTTTTCATAATTCTTTTTAATTAAATCTAATTCATTAACATCATACGAAGAAAGAGATTTCTTGATAACTGATTCTACTGCATCAAGACTAAACCCTTTTCTTACGAAGAAACCTTTTAATGTTTGGATCATCTGTTTTTTTGATTTATTTTTTATAGATGACATCTTTTTTGGTATGAGATGATTTAATATTTCTTTTTCATCAATTTCATTAACAAAGCCATCAATGATATCTTTTGAAATTCCTTTTGCTCGAAGTCGATTAGCAATCATCACTGGTCCTTCACTGTTTTGTTTGAGTTGAGTATAGAGTTTAGCATAAGCGAAATCATCTAAATATTTCTTTTCAGTATATCTCGAGATAAGTTGTTTTACAATTGCTTCTTTTGCACCTTTAGAAATTAAATATTCTCTCATTTCATGGATGGTTAACATCTTTTTTAATTTTGCAATACCCAACTTATAATAATGAGCATAATCATTATCTAGGCATAGTGAATTAAATGTTTTTTTATCTAGTTCTTGTAGAAGTCTTAGATGATATTTAAGAAAGATTTCAGGCTCTATTAAAATAACATCTTCATCAAATTGAACAGCATATGATTTAGTTTTTTTCGTTATTCCTAATACTTTCTTCATGTTAACTTTCAAGTAAATCAATCAACTCTTGAAGTTGAAAATCATAAGTGATATCTAACATTCTATACATATAGATTTCTTGAATTGCGATTGCTGTTTCTCTATCTAGGTGACCTGTTACAGTTATTGTTTGGTCATTTTGAAAATCCGTAATGGAAGACTGTGTTGCACTATCAAGATACCCATCTGTTCGAAGCATATTTAAACTTGAATAGGCAAAATAGTAATTGAAAAATGCTTGATAACTTGAAAGATAAGTAGATACTTGATTAAGTAAAACTTCTCCTCCATAAACAGGCATATCCAGTGCATGAATGTCCTTTTGTTCAATGAGATTAACAGCTAAAGGATCAGTAGCAACATTTTTTCCATTATCATAAAACCATTCCCCCTCAGTATAAACGAGAGCATAGCGAATATTATTAAGATCTAAAAGATTAATTGAGTTTTGATACACACCCTTACCATAGGTTGGTTGTCCGTATAATTCATAACCACCATAGGTATTTAAAGCAGCAGCTAACACTTCTGCAGCTGAAGCGGAATGACCATTTACTAAAGCAACAATTTCGTAATCTTTAGCTTGATTAAGCCCTCCAAAAAATGTTCTTGATTCACCAGTTCTTGGAATCATTTGAAATATAGACTGTTCAACATTTTTTGTCAGTAATTGTTGAATGATTCCTGGAATTTGTGTCGTATCATTTAAATTATGTAAGGCTGTTAAAACTCCTCCGGGATTATCTCTTAAATCAATAATTAATGTCTTTGATTCACTATCTATTGATAAAATATCGGCTTCTAAGACATTTAATGTATCATTAAAGGCTTTACTTGTTCCAATCGTTACATCAGGAACGTAACCAGAAAATTCAGTAATTTTAATATAGGCTAAATCATCAAATGGCATATCAAGTGAATATGCTGTAGGTGTCAAGATTTCTTGATAGGTGATATCTACTGTATATTCATTTAGATCAGGATCTATGACAATAAAATTTTTAGTATCATCAAGTTCTCCTGATAAGTAATTCATGACCTCTGTTTCTGAATCGAGTGTGTTAAAATAAATGGATTCAGAATCTACTATAACTCCTACTATTAAATCATTAGGATAAAGTTTACCAATTGCTGCACCATTTGAATATATATAGGTGACGCGTAAATTTAGATCTTCCATAAGAAAACTAATACCAATGCCTACAAAGGATTCATCTCCGGTTGGAGATACACTTAATGGATTAGCTGAAAGACGCGTATATGGGTCATTGTTGGCTTCTCCATAAGCTTTAATGGTTGCTTCCATGGATGCAATGAATGCATCCTGTGTCTGAGTATCAGTAATATCATAATAATAATAATTCTTAAATTGGGTTGTAATTTGTTCAAAAGTATCCTGGTTTGTTCCCGTGGGTGTGGTGGGCATAACTTGCTGTATATAATAGCCAGCAAAAAAAGCAAGCACGACACTAGCTAAAAAGATAATTCCTAATTTTCTGCTTCCCATTTGGCTGCCTCCCTACTGAATCCTTGTCCAAGCGCCTCTTTTGTTCTTGTGAATATCGTAAATGCTTTTGGATCTATTGATTTAATCAAATGTTTAAATTGATAAATTTGTCTACGATCAACAGTACAGATAATCATATCTTTTTCTTGGTTTGAAAAACCACCAATAACTTTAACCTTAGTCATTCCTCGTTCTAGACGGCGATAAATTTCTTTTTGTATTTCTGCACTAATATCAGTAACGATAAATGCAGTATATCCTGATTTGCCTTCAATGGCTAGACGATCTACGATCATCCCGCCAATAATCATTGCACCAACCGCATAAAGTCCTAATTGAAAATCAACGAGCATTGCAATAAAGATAACGATACCATCTGTAATATACATCGCTAAGGAAAAAGGAATATGTAAAAATCGATTCATAATATTTTGAATAATATCTATACCACCAGTTGTCGAATTATTTCTCAGGACAATTCCTAAGCCTAAGCCTATTAGTAATCCTCCAAATAACGCACCCAGGAGTAATGGACTTTCTGTTAAGTGCTGCATAAAAAAGTTTTTATCAATCGTCAATTCCAAAAGCCAAATAATTGTTGGAGATAACAATGTTGCATAAATCGTTTTGAAAAATAAGACCTTACCTAAAAAGATTAGACCAACAATTAATAAAATGATATTTGCAATATACATAAACAAACTAACAGAGATAAAGTCTTGCAATAAGACAGAAACCCCCATCACACCACCTATAACCATATTTAATGGCAATAAGAAAAAATAGAAACCCAGAGACAATAGAATGACGCCTGCAGTGATTTCTAATATTTCAAGTTGCTTAGCTTTATTCATTTACATCACCTGCTTTTAGGTAAGCATTAATGAATCCATCCAATTCTCCATCCATGACAAGATCAACTTGACCGACTTCATAGTTGGTTCTATGATCTTTTACCATTTGATATGGATGGAAAACATATGATCTAATTTGGGATCCCCAAGCAATATCTTTTTGTTCGCCTTGAATATTTTTTATCGTTTTTTCTTGTTTTTTTATTTCTTCTTGAACTAATTTTGCTTTTAAAACGCTCATTGCTGCTTCTTTATTTTTTAATTGACTTCGTTCATTTTGACAAGTAACAACAATCCCTGATTCAAGATGAGTGATTCTCACGGCTGAATCGGTTGTATTCACTGATTGTCCGCCTGCTCCGCCACTACGATATACATCAATTTTTATATCTTCATCTTTAATATCAATATCGATATCATCATCTATTTCTGGTAGTACGTCACATGAAGCAAATGATGTATGACGTCTCGCATTTGAGTCAAAAGGAGATATTCTAACTAAACGATGAACACCACGTTCAGCTTTTAGATATCCATATGCATATGGCCCTTTGACGAGCATTGTTACACTTTTTATACCCGCTTCATCTCCAGATTGATAATCTAAGACTTCTACCTTATACTGTTTCTTTTGTGCATATCTTGTATACATTCTGTAAAGCATGTCACACCAGTCTTGGGATTCAGTACCTCCAGCACCTGGATGAAGTTCAATAATAGCATTATTACTATCATAAGGTCCATTTAAGATGGTTTCTAATTCAAATGACTTAAGTTCTTTTTGAAGCTCATTAATGTCATCTTCTAATAACGCCCACTCAGCTGTTCCCTCTTCACTCATTTCAAACCAATCAACTAAATTCTTATATTTAGCTTCCAAGGATTTCAAACTGTCAAGTTTTTGACGAATAGCAGTAGATTCTTTCGTCAACTTTTTTGCTTGTTTTGTATCATTCCAAAAATCTGGTTGTTGCATCTGAAGGTTGAGCTCTTTATATTGCTCTTCTAATTTTGTGGGTTGAAGTGCTCTTGTCATATCTTCGATGCCTTGCTTAAATCCAGTAAGGATTTTATTAACTTCGTATGTTTCCACAAAACCACCTCCTTATCGCCAAGGCATTTGTCTTTGTGCCCGGTTTTTTCTCACTTTTGGTTTTCTAGGTCTTGCATCAGAACGTCCTTGGTTGGTCGATGTATTTTTCACAACTGCCTCACGTTCAACATTATAATTAATTTGTGCACGAATAGCATATCTTGTTACGTCAGTTGAAATGTTTTCAATCATTTCATTAAACTTACTCAAACCTTCTTGTTGATAGATAACTAATGGATTCTGTTGTGCATAAGACTGCAAACTCACTGATTGTCTAAGTTCACTCATTGTATCAATGTGTCTCATCCAATAAGTATCTATAACTCTTAACATAACAACTTTTAAAAATTCATTAAATATTTCAGGTGGAACTGCTTCTTTTTTACGATCAACTTCCTTATGTGCAAGATCCAAGATGTATTCCTTAAGTTCATTTTCATCCATTTTTTCAATCGTTTCTTTAATTAAAGTATCTGGATAAAAAACATTTCCATTAAGTTGTGCAATAATATTTTCAACATCAATCTTAATTTGATTTTTTCCCACTTGATGAATAAATTGATTGATTGTCTTTGAAAGACTGTTGTCTATTGTTCTTCTCACTTCATCTTCAATCGATTCAAAGACAAGAACTTCACGTCTTTCTTTATAAATAATTTCTCTTTGTTTACGAAGTACATCATCATATTTAAGAACTTGCTTACGAGAATCATAGTTATTTCCTTCAATACGTTTTTGAGCACTAGTCACAAATCTAGAGAAAAGTTTAGATGATAATGGTTCTCCAGTAGAATTTAAACGTTCAAGCATTTCAATACGGTTTTTAAAACTTTCTCCACCAAATCTCAACATCAGTTCATCTTCTGCAGACAAATAGAATCTGGAATATCCAGGATCTCCCTGACGTCCACTACGACCTCTTAACTGATTATCAATACGTCTAGCCTCATGACGTTCACTACCTAAAACAGCTAGACCCCCAAGCTCAACAACACCTTCACCTAGTTTAATATCTGTCCCACGTCCAGCCATATTGGTTGCAATTGTTACAGAGCCTAATAAACCAGCTTTAGCAACTATTTCAGCTTCTCTTTCATGGTTTTTCGCATTTAAGACTTCATGTGGAATTCTTCTTGTCTTTAGGGCACGTGATAAATCTTCAGAAGTTTCAACCGCAATTGTACCAATTAGTAAAGGTTGGCCTTTTTTATGTCTTGCTTCAATTTCATCAACAAGAGCATTAAATTTATCTTTTAAATTCGCATAGATAAAATCTGGTTCATCATTTCTAATAACTGGTGCGTTTGTTGGTACTTCAACAACATCCATATTATAAATTTCTCTAAATTCTTCTTCTTCGGTTTTCGCAGTACCAGTCATACCAGAGAGTTTTTTATACATTCTGAAGAAATTCTGGTAAGTTACTGTAGCAACTGTTACAGTTTCTTTTTTAACTTGAACGCCTTCTTTGGCCTCTAAGGCTTGATGAAGACCTTCAGAAAATTGACGACCTCTTAAAATACGACCAGTAAACTGGTCAACAATTAATACTTCGCCATTATCTACGACATATTCTTTATCTCTTGCCATAATATGATTTGCACGAAGTGCATTGTTAATATGATGAACAAGTGTAACATGTTTTAAATCATATAAATTATCTAATTGAAAGACTTGTTCTGCTTTTTGAATACCTGAGGGAGTCAATGCGATTGCATGAGCTTCCAAATCAATTTCAAAATCTTCATCACGAATTGATTTTGAAAATCTATCTGCAGCTTGATATAAATTATGATTGTTTTTTGAACCACCTGAAATAATTAAAGGTGTTCTCGCTTCATCAATTAAAATGGAGTCGACTTCATCGATAATTGCATAATTAAGGCCACGTTGAGCAACCATATCTTTAGCAAATAAGACCATATGATCACGTAGATAGTCAAATCCAAGTTCACTATTTGTCGAATATAATATATCACAATCATAAGCAGCTTTTTTCTGTTCTCTTGTAATGTCTCTAACATTCAACCCAACAGTTAAACCAAGGTATCGGAATAAATCGCCAATTTCACCTTCGACTTCACGCTTTGCCAAATATTCATTTACCGTAACAATATGCACACCTTCACCATTAAGCGCACTTAAATAAGCAGGCATAACTGCTGTAAGTGTTTTACCTTCACCGGTTCTCATTTCAGCAATGTTACCATGAAAAATAGCAACAGCACCACAAACCTGTACGTAATATGGAAACAACTTAGTAACTCTTCTTGAAGCTTCTCTAACGACAGCAAAAGCCTCTGGCATTATAGATTCCAAAGTTTCTCCATTATTAAATCTTTCTTTAAATATAGTCGATTTACTTGATAATTCCTCATCAGATAATTGAGCCATTTCATTTTCATATGAAAAGACAATATTTGCTATTTTTTTCGCATCTTTTAATTCTTTTTTACCTGGATCAAACCAACTTTTTAGCATAGAGACACATCCTTTGCGTTCTTTATTATATTACTATAATAAGCGTCTTTTTACAAGAGATATCAGTGTTTAAGGATTTTTAACATAATTACAGAATAAAAGAACACTTACCCAATAGATAAGTATTCTAAAGTTTATATATATAATGGCTTGATTAAAGCATTAAATAAAAATAAAACGCCAGTGGCGTTCTATTAAAAATCAAATTTGACGTCTTCTTTTTTAACTGCATCAGCTTCAAAAAAATCACGTTTTTCAAACTTCTTCCAATTTGCAATAATATTGCTTGGAAATACAACAACTTTCTGGTTGTAATATGATACATTTGAATTGTAGACTCTTCTTGAAGCTTGAAGATTTTCTTCAACTTCAACAGTAGCATCTTGTAGCTTGGCTACATTTTGTGATGCTTTAAGATCTGGATATTGTTCAACGACAACATTCAAAGCTTGGAGACCACGAGATACTTCGTTTGCAAATTCTTGTTTTTCTTGAATTGATGCTCCGTGTGGAGGTTGTCTCATTTCGACGACCTTAATTAAAGTATCTTTTTCATGCTTCATGTAACCTTTAGTAGCGGAGAACATTTTCGTTAATAAATCAAAACGCTTTGTTAGTGCAATATCAATGCTTGATTCTGATTCATCAATTTTAACGAGCATTCTTCTAAATGAATTTACAGTACTAATTACCCACCCTATAATAATAACTACAACTAAAACAACTGCTAATACGTAATATAACCACATAATTTTCTTCTCTCCCTTCTAAAGAGTTTTCTTAAATTTAATACTATCTAACCGCAATTCATTAATAATTGCAGGGATTAGTTCAATATCTGACATAAATGGTTTTAATGATTCAGGATTAATTGGTGTTTTCATTGATAATTCCATATAATTCTTGCGATCATTGACACCAATGTGTAACTCATTGTCATTAAAATAATAAAGAATTGAGCCGCGATGCAGTTTTTCTAATTCTAAAAGTTTTTCAATCATGCTTGATGTAATATGATAAAATCCATATTCTTGAGTCGATGCATAAATTGCAAATTTCTTATTGAATTCCATACTTTCAGTATCGATTTTAATAAGGTTTTTTTTCTGCATGCCATAACCGCGACCTTCAGCTATTCTAAGCTCTTCTTTAAAGTTTCTTTCAAAAGTGTAAATATACCAGCGACCCATGAAATACGTTTGGTAAGTTATTATTCTATTACCTTTCGCATCTCTAGTTTCAACTCTTTCTTTAAAATTAATATCACAAACTTCAAAACCAACACCCTTATAACTGCCTTTGATATAATCTTCAGCTGTATATCTATCAGGTCTTTTTATCATTCCTGTTTGTGTAATTCTAGAGATGGGTATATAATCTTTTGGTTCATATGTTACATCATCCAATTCTTCTTTCAACAGAGCTGTAATCAGTTCATTTTTAATCAAAGTTCTATAACTTGAGTAAAAAGTTGTTGCTTTCCCAAAGAAAATAATTGCTGGGATGCCAAACACAGCTGTCAATATAAATAACAAAGGTAAATCTAAAACAATTGCGAGTACTAAAGAAATAATTGCAGGTAAAATTAATAATATAGCTGTCTTATTCTGTTTTCTGTATTGCTTTAATATTTCAAGTCTTTTTTCTTCGAATTTTTCTAAATTCTTCATTTTATCACCATAACTATATTATAATAGTTTTCTAAATAAAGCAATCTTATCGACTTTTTCCCACGAAAAATCTTCTTCATCTCTTCCGAAGTGTCCATATGCAGCAGTTTTGGCATAAATTGGGCGTTTCAAATCAAGCATTTCGATAATACCGGCAGGTCTTAAATCAAAGTTGGCTTTTACTGTTTCATAAATTTTTTCAATAGCAACTTTTTCAGTACCAAATGTATCAATATAAATACTAACTGGTTGTGAGATACCTATTGCATATGCTATTTGAATTTCACATGCATCTGCAATACCTGATGCTACAATATTTTTAGCGATATATCTTGCCATATAGGCCGCACTACGGTCCACTTTAGATGGATCCTTACCTGAAAATGCTCCACCACCATGTCTAGCATATCCACCATAAGTATCAACGATAATCTTTCTTCCTGTAAGCCCCGCATCTCCATCAGGTCCACCGATAACAAATCTTCCAGTTGGATTAATTTGATAGATCGTGTTACTTGTATCATAACCTGACAATACAGGGTGTAAGACGTGCTTATGCAATTCTTTTTTAAGTGCATCTAGTGTCCATGATTCATCATGTTGCGTAGATAAAACAACTGTATGAATTGAAATTGGATAATGATTTTCGTCATATTCAACAGTCACTTGTGTTTTTCCATCAGGCCGAAGACCTTTGATAATATTATTTTTCCTAACAAATGCTAATCTTTCTGCTAAACGATGCGCTAAAAATATAGGTAAAGGCATGAGTCCAATTGTTTCATTGTTTGCATAACCAAACATAAATCCTTGATCTCCAGCACCTTGCTCCCTATCATGTTTTTCATCGACACCTAATGCAATATCAGATGATTGTGGTTTTATTCTGACATCGATATTAAGATGATCTGCATTAAAGCCTGAACCGTGCTCATCATAGCCAATTTGATTTACTGCCTTTTTGATAATTTTTTCGAAATCGAGCACTGCATTGGTCGTAATTTCGCCTAATAGTAATACGTAATTGGTTGTTACTGCTGTTTCGCATGCAACTCTAGAATTTGGATCCTGTGCTAAGCATGCGTCTACTATTGAATCTGAGATTAAATCAGCAACTTTATCTGGATGTCCTTCAGTTACAGATTCACTACTAAATAATTTTTTCATCATCTTCTCCTTTTTACAAAAAAATACGCTTTCCCAAGGAAAAGCGCCTATTTTTGGATTTTCCTTATTGATGGGTTGTACCCCTCGTGATAAGCACCTAATTAAATAGGTTGCTGCTACTTCACAGGTCACTAGCCTCCGTAGCTCTGAATAAGTGGAACTTATATTTTTAATTGCTCATTTAGAATACATGAATTATCATGAATTGTCAACATAAAGACATAAGATTTAGAAATTAAAAGTTATTGTACATTTCTGCAAATTCATCATGAAATTTTAAGAATCTTTCTTTTAAGTCATAATCAAAATAATTGGCAAGTTCATTTTGAAAAAGTTTCATTACAATAGAGTGTGCCATAGGTCTCTTATATGGTTTTGGTCCTCTCATCGTAATATAGAGATCGGACAATAAAATGATTTGAGCATCAATTTCAGGTTGGATGATAAGCATTTCCTTAAGAAATTTTTCATTTGCTGTATCTTCAATATGAGCTCTAGCGATATCTTCGCATTTTTGCGCGAGTTGCATTCTTTTCGCTATCTTTGAACCTAATTCTGTTTTCTCCTTAAGCATATCATAAGATTGTTCATCATAAGAATTCATATCATTTAATAATATTTTGATTTCTTGATATTGTAGATGAACCATTGCATAATTGTTCATCTCTTCTATCTTAGATTGCTGCAGCCCATAATTATTTGCTAATTTCTCACTCATTAATTGCACTTGATAAGCATGTCTTTTATCCATAAGTGTATATGAACTAGAGAAAACAACAGAAAACAGGTCACCAACAATATGCGAAAAATCGCCTTGAACTTGTCGTCTTTTAATCAATTCTTTTTTTCTTTCCTCTTGCATATACTGACCCATTGATACAATAGAATAAACAACAAAATAGAAAAGAATAAAGAGCAATGTTCTAAGTAAAATATCACTGAATTCAGGTAGAGAAATAAATGCTGGTAAGAATTCAATAATCGTTTGACCATTTACTAAGCCATGAAAATTATATGTCCAAATTAAATGAATTGCTGTTAAAATAGCTAACAATGCTTGAAAACTACTGCTTAACAATCTCTTTTCCTGATACATAGAAATAACAACAACAGCATAATACATTAAGATGTAAGCACCTGTTTCAAAATATTCTTTTTGATATAATCTTGCGTAAATCAAAACAGATGAGAAGAAAATATAGAATGCAGCAACATACATTGCTACCATTTGTTTTGTTTTATCATTCGGATCCATATTGATGAGCTTCTTTAATAGTTTATTGATAACATACGTCAAAGGAAGCGCGATAACAGTAACAACCCAGTCAGCAACTTGTCCATCACTACTCAATGACAAAATCAATAAAATAATTGAATACATGATATTAGATAGGAAAATAATGTTTTTAATTACTACATTTCTTCGATATAACACTGCAGTATCGTCAGTAATATCAACGCCTTGTTCAAAACCAAAAAACTTAGCAAAAATATTCTTGCCAAGCGTTTTTATATTCCAGATGTGTCGTTTTTTGGTTTCAGGCACAAATCATCATCCTATCTTATAGATCAAAAATGCTAAAGCGTTTTACTCCAAAATCTTCATGTGCTAAATCTTCATTCATCACTTGAGCCACTCTAGTTGATGCTGCTGCAGCAAGAGCTCCAACAATATCATCCATAAACGTATGACATATGCCATCTTCTTTTCCAGCGTCATTTAAACGTTTTACTATACCGCGTTTATTTACATCAATATCACCAAAATTGGTTTGACCAATGGTGCCATAAAGTCCTGCAACATCTAAACCCATGGTTTCATCAATTCCAAATAAGCCTAAATCTTCATAAATGATATCTTGAATAGGTCCATGAAATAATCCCTCTTCTGCCAAACGGTCGATTTCAGCAGCTAATTGAACATGATGGAATACATCACGAAGCGATAGAATTTTTTCAACTGATTCCAAACAAATAGCTCGGGAAATATCATCGGTGTATTTGGATTGCTGTTGAAAAGTAATTTCTGCAATCGATTCAATAGTGATACCTCTTTTTAGTAAAGTCTTTTTATTAAATTCAAACATTTCTTGTCTTGTAAATATTATTTTTTTTGCATTTTTATGAGCCATTTTATTCATTCCCTTCTGTGAAGACATCACCCTTATGAATGATGGTTTGTCCATTTAGAAAATCATTTACTGCCATTTGTCTTTTTCCAGGAACTTGAATCTCTAGAATTTCTATTGCACCATCAAGTGTTGCAATAATCAATTTTTTCTTATTTTCTATTACTGTCCCTGGTATTACTTCACTGTCTATTATATCACTAATTTCAGCACGATAGAATTTGATAAGTTGTTTTTTTAAATACGCATACGCACCGGGTTCTGGTGATAATCCACGGATTCTATTAAGAATTGATTGTGAGTTTTGATTAAAATCTATATGCTCATCATTTCTCTTCAATGTGTACGCAAAAGAGACTTTAGATATATCCTGTGGTATACTAACAATTTTTTTATTATCGAAATCCTTTAGAACATCCAAAATCATCTGACTGCCTAAAATACTTAATTTATAACTGAGTGATTGATAATTGTCTTCAGGATCAATATCTATTTTTTCTTGCTTAATGATATCTCCACTATCCATCTGATATGCCATATACATGATTGTGATTCCAGTTTCCTTTAAGCCATCAAATAAAGCATACTGAATGGGGGCACCACCACGATATTTCGGTAGCAGTGAGCCATGAACATTAACTGCTTTTATTTCATCTAAAAGTGCTCTTGGAAGCATCTGTCCATAAGCTGCAGTAACTATCAAATCTGGCTTTAAATCTAAAATAATTTGATATTCTGTTTTTAGTTTTTCAGGTTGAAAAACAGGAATATCTAATATTGTGGCAGCTTCTTTAACTGGTGAGAACTCAAATATTCTTTTGCGACCTACAGGTTTATCTGGTTGTGTGACTACTAACAATATTTCGTGTGCTTCATTAATTTTTTTTAGTATAGGAACAGCAAATTGTGGTGTTCCCATGAATACTATTTTCATATTTTCACCTACACTTTATCTAAATTTGGATAATATTTAACAAAGATATCTTTTGTTTTGGATTGTTCGATTAGATCATAAACCGAATGATCAATTTGATGTTTAGACTTAATTGTTAAAGTAAATCTAAATTGATCTCTTATTCTTTTTATAATTGCCGGAGTTGGACCTAAAACATCATAATTCAAGTTTACCAAAGTTTTTCTAAGTAAAAATGCTTGTTGATAAGTTTTTAAATATTTTTCCCCTTCAATTAAAATCTGAGCAGTATTTTTGAATGGTTGATAATTCCCTAGTTTTCTATAATAGATTGCTTCTTTATAGAATAGATCATAGCTATCTAAGATACTTTTTATTGCGTAATGCTCTAAGTTATATCCCTGTATAATGGCCTCACCAGGCAAAAACCTACCTGACCTACCAGTGACTTGTGTAAAGAGCATATAAGCTTGTTCGCTTGCTTGAAATGATGGAACTTTTAATGAGAGATCAGCCATCAATACACCAACTAAAGTAACCTTAGGGAAATCAAGACCCTTTGCTACCATTTGCGTTCCTAATAAAATATCAGCCTCATGGTTGTTAAAGATATTCCATAGCTCTTCATGCTTTCCTTTGTTTCTCGTTGTATTGGCATCCATTCTAAGTACTCTTGCTTCAGGTAATGCTTTATGTAATTGATTTTCAACATATTCAATGCCAATTCCAACTTCTTTAACAGCAGGTTCATGACAAATTTCACATGTTGAATTATATGGTTTTTCAAATCCGCAATAATGGCATTTAAGTGTGTTTTTATCTTTATAATATGTTAATGATATATCACAATGCGGACACATGGGAACATCTCCACATTGTTTACACATTACAAAAGGCGCATAACCTTTTCTGTTGAAAAGCAAAATAATTTGTTCATTTTTTGCTAATCTTTTTTTCATCTCATCCATTAACACTTTTGAGAAAATAGAACTGTTTTTTTGTTTCAACTCTTCTTTCATATCTACCAATGTAATTTTGGGCATTTTCAAGTTGTTGTATCTTTGCTTTAATTCTAACAAATGCATCTTTTGATTTAATGCTTGATACATCGATACAATACTTGGAGTCGCGCTTCCTAAAACTAAAGGAATATTGTGATATTGAGAACGTAGCTCCGCAATTAGTTTCGTATCATAAAAGACGCCTTCATCTTGAATATAGGATGCATCTTGCTCTTCATCAATAATAATTAAACCAAGATTTTCAACTGGTAAAAAGATAGCAGATCTTGTTCCTAAAATAATTTGTACTCTTTTTTGAAATATAAGCTGATATTGATCATATTTTTCACCTTGACTTAAAGCACTGTGATAAATAGCAACATTATCAAATCTTGATTTTAACCTTTGCGCCAGAGGAGCAATTAAAGTAATTTCAGGAACTAAAATCATTACAACTTGATTTTGATTCATGATATCTTCAATTAATTTTATATAAATTTCAGTTTTACCAGAACCAGTGACACCTTTTAGTAAAAATATTTCTTGTTGTTTTAATTTTGATTTAATATTTTGATATGCTACTTTCTGTTCTTGATTTAATTCTACTTTTTTGTCTTTTAGTTCAAAGTGATGTGTCAATTTACGATAAACATCTATGGATTCAGGAATTAAAACCTGATGTTTTTCAAGCGTTTTAAGATTGCTCAAAGTCATACCCAATGCAATGAGTTCTTTCTTACTATAACGATTTTTCAATGTGTATGCATCTAAAATCGTTGGATAGTGTATCATTTTTGAATATTGATGATTTGAATTATATTGATATTGAATCTCGGATAGTGTTTCACCTTTTTGTTTAATAACTTGTTTAATATCAATAATTTTTTGGTCATACAACTTCTTTAATCTAGGGTAATAAATCTGATCATTTTTTGTTAGTCTCCAAATACCTTTTTTATTAAAAAAAGATAGCAAATCCTTCGGTATTTTTTGAGAGTCAATAATCATTGTTTCCTTGTGATATTTCATTTGCAAACCTACAGGAAGAACTGTAGAAAATATGGAACTATATAGATTTGGAGCATAATCCATAATCGCATCAATTATCATAAAAGTTTCTTCATTAACAACAGGAGTGATGTCTAAAACTTCAAGAATTTCTTTGGTTGCCTCAAAACTTATTTCCATTAGTTTGACTACATATCCCATTCTGATTTGAGGCCCAAAAGGTACCATGACGCGCATGCCACGTTCTAAAAAACCCTGAAAGGTATCAGGAACTATATAGTCATATGTTTGATTAACTTCTTCGTGTTTAATATCTATTATGACCTTTGCAAACATGCTTTCACCCATTTTTATTATATCATTTAAATAACAAAAAAAGTAACCTAGGTTACTTTATTGTTTTAAGAATTTGATCGATATGATTTCCATAAGCTAATGCTTCATCATATTTGAAAATTAGATCAGGAATTTTTCTTATATTCTTTATTTTTTTTGCTAGCTCCATACGAATGAGAATTTTGCTTTCTTCAATTGCAAGATGAGCCTTTTCGATAATTTTTGGTTCATCACTCAAAATCGTATAATAAATTGTCGCAAAACTTGTATCCTTAGTCACTTTTACTTCAGTTAAATTGATGTAACCAAAGCTTTTATCTTTTACAGTTAAATTAACAATGGATGCAAGTTCACGTTGAATAAGACTTGCTAAGCGATCAGTAGTTACTGACATATTATTCTACCTCAACTTCCTTCATTTGTGAAGCTTCTATGATATCTCCTACCTTGATGTCATTAAAATTTTCTATAGATAGACCACATTCAAAACCTTGTCTAACTTCTTTTACATCATCTTTAAAACGTTTAAGTGATGCAAGTTTACCTTCATAAACAACGATGCCGTCTCTAAGTACGCGAACCAAAGCATCTCGTTTGATGTTACCATCAGTTAGGTAACAACCAGCAATCGTTCCAACTTTAGAATTTTTAAAGGTATCTCTAACTTCAGCTTGACCTGTAACAATTTCTTCAAATGTAGGTTTAAGCATTCCCTTAAGTGCGGCTTCAATATCTTCAGCAACACGATATATGATATTATATAATCTGATTTCAACACCTTGTGCATCAGCAGCTTGTTTAACCACAGATGTAGGACGTACATTAAAACCTATAACAATTGCACTAGATGCATTAGCAAGTGTAACATCACTTTCAGTGATTGCTCCTACTGTAGATCTTACAACATTGACATGAAAACCACCAATATCAATTTTTTCAAGCATTCCTTTTAATGCCTCAATAGAGCCCTGAACATCACCTTTAATAATGATGTTGAGTTCTTTTTCAACACTTTCTATCTGACCTAACATTGTATCAAGTGAAGTCTTTTTAACAGCTTTGAGTTCTGTTTCTTTTTGTCTTGATTGACGTTCGCCAGCAATTTGTCTTGTTACTTTTTCGTCATTAAATGACATGAAAATATCACCAGCTTGAGGAACTTCATTTAAACCTGTAATTTCTATAGGTTGTGATGGAATAGCAGCTTGGTATCTTCTTTTTAAATCGTCTTGCATCGTTCTAATTTTGCCGTAGGTATTTCCGATAACAATGTAGTCTCCAACACGTAGTGTTCCTGTTTCAACAATTAATGTTGCAACAGCACCTCTACCTTTATCAAGTCTGGCTTCTATTACGGTACCTTTAGCTAAACGATTAGGATTAGCTTTATATTCTTCAACTTCGCTTAATAATTGAATTACATCTAATAATGCCTCAAGTCCTTGTTTTTTCAAAGCTGAAACATTAACAAATTGTGTTTTTCCTCCCCAGGCTTCAGGAATCAATCCTTTTTCAGATAATTCATTCATTACACGATCGGGATTAGCACCAACTTTATCAATCTTGTTTATTGCAACAATAATTGGAACTTTGGCAGCTTTGGCATGATCGATTGCTTCAATCGTTTGTGGCTTAACGCCATCATCTGCTGCAACTACTAAAACAACAATATCAGTGACTTTAGCGCCACGTGCTCTCATTTCAGTAAAAGCGGCATGTCCCGGAGTATCAATAAAGGTAATTGGAGTCCCATTTCTTACAACTTGATAAGCACCAATATGTTGTGTAATACCACCAGCTTCACCTTCAACGACTCTGGATTTACGAATCGCATCAAGCAAAGTTGTTTTTCCGTGGTCAACATGGCCCATGACAGTGACGATTGGTGGTCTATTCACCATATCTTTCGGATCATCAACGAGTTGCATTTCATCAAATCTTGTCACATCGGTAATAACTTCGTCTTGAACTTTATATCCTTCATCAAGTGCAATAACTTCGATAGTATCTCTATCGATAACTTGATTTATTGATGTCATAAGTCCTAATTGCATTAATTTTTTAATCATTCCAGCATTACTAAGGTTCAACCCTTCTGCAACTGCTGCAACATTCATTTCAGGTTTATAAATAAATATTCTTTCACCAACATGCTTGACTTCTTTTTTTGGTGCGTTGGGTTTACGATTCGAATAGTTTTTCTTAACAACCCTTTTTTTATTTTGTGCAGGCATATAATCACTTCCTTTTTTCATTCATCAATAATTGACTGAACCCCCTGTCGGTTATACCAATAACTTTGATGTCTTTTTTGCCTATAGCTTGAGATATTTCTATAGATGATAAACTTTCAATGACTGCTACATGATATGTCTTAGATTTATCATAAACTTTTTTCTTTGTTAAATCTGAAGCATCTGTAGCAAGTATCATGAGAAACACTTGACCGTTTCTAAGTGCTTGGATGGACATTTCTGTACCAACTGTTATTTTTCTGGCGCGAAAAGCAAGCCCAAGATTATGATCCATTTATTAAACTTAATAAATCTTCATAAATTTTTTCTGGAACATTCACTTCTAATTTTTTATCGAGCG
The DNA here is from genome assembly GCA_964566285.1 of uncultured Mariniplasma sp. GTDB lineage: Bacteria > Bacillota_I > Bacilli_A > Acholeplasmatales > Acholeplasmataceae > Peloplasma. Next base: position 28,476 of record CAZMIG010000017.1, read on the forward strand.
CTTTATTTTTTTTTGCCAATAGAATAACTTCTTTACTTAGTTTTAAGTATGCACCACGGCCTGGTGCTTTTCCATTTAAATCAATAGAGACGATGCCCTCTTTAGTCGCAGCAACTCTTACTAATGACTTTTTTGGACAAACCTCTTTAGTTACCACACATGTTCTCATTGGAATTTTTTTGACTTTAGTCATTTAAGTCACCTCTTAATTCAATACTTAATATAAGATGCCTTCACCTTGAGCCATTGTTTCACTTTTAATATCGATACTCCAACCACATGCTTGAACTGCGAGTTTAACATTTTGGCCTAGTTTACCAATAGCAAGTGATAATTGATTATCAGGAACAATTGCTAAAGCATTTTTATCTTTTGGATTCACTCTTGTAACCGCTAAAACTTCAGCTGGTTGTAAAGCATTGGCTATTAATTCTTTTTCATTATCGCTCCAGCGGAACAAATCAATCTTTTCATCGCTTAAAGCTTTAACAATTTCACGAATTCTAGATCCACCTTCACCGACACATGCACCAATTGGATCAACTTTTGGATCATTGGATTTAACACCTATCTTGGATCGATCTCCTGGATCACGTGAAATACCCATAACTTCAATGATTCCATCCTTAATTTCTGGAATAAAACTTTCCAATAGACGAATAATTAAACTTGGATGTGATCTACTGACAAATACTTTTGGCCATTTTGTCTTCATTTCAACATCAGAGACATAAACTCTTACATAATCACCAATGTGGAAGTTATCTTTTGGAAGAGCTTCTTTTTTAGGAAGTAAGGTTGTTAAATCTTTACCAATATCTAATCTGAAGTGGTCATCAGCAACATCAATAACTCTTGCTGTAATCATTTCATGTTCAAACGCTTTAAAGTGTTTATAAAGGTTTTCTTTCTGCATATTTATAAGTGTTTCATTAAGTCTACTTTTGAAATCACGAACAGCAAAATGTCCAAAATCCTTTGGATCAATTTTTTGTTCTAGAACATTACCAACTTTGATACGTGAGTTGATTTGTTTTGCTTCATCAACTAGCATTTGTGTATAATTTTTATCTGCTTCCATACTATATTCTTCAACAACCAAATGTTGTTTGTATACAAGAATTTCATATTTTTCTTCTCTGATATCTACACGGCATGATCTAACATCATGCGCTTTTTTACATCCTGCAATCATTCCTTGTACAAAAGCTTCAACGACTTGATCGTGTGTTAACTCTTTTTCATCAGCAACTGCTTCGATGTTTTTAAAAAATTCTTTGCTAATCATATTATCCTCCTAAAATTTAATGGCTGTACGCATTTTCTTAGCGTCATCAAATTTGATTTCGATTTTCTTAAAACGACCTTTGTCGTTGACTTCTAACGTTATTATATCATTTTTGAATGATATGAGAGTGCCTGTTCCCTTGTATTTTGGTGATACAATATAAATGTACTGAGAAACCGCATTTGAAAGTTCTTCTTTCGTATTTATTGGTCGTTCGGCACCTAAAGAAGATAACTCAAGGAAATAATCAGGATCAAGATCATCATCACTTAATGTTTCAATAAATTCTAAATGAATTTTTTCAAGTGTGTCGATGTCAATCGAATCAGTATCGAGTAAAATTTCTACAATTTTTTCCCCAAATTCTCTTTTGGTTCTTATACTGTAAATTTTAAGATTAATTCTACTGATTATTGGTATTAATTTTTTTTTAATATTTTCAATATTCATTTTGACCTCAATAAAATGAGTGGAAATCATCATCCCACTCAACTTTAGGCCTATAGTATAGCATTTTTTCATTAAGAATTCAATTTATTAGACGATTTTTATACATTTTATATTCAAAAGGATTATTATTGCGAATCATTTGCATTAAGCGCAATCTATGATATAATATTATTGCGAATCATTTGCAATAAGGAGTTAGGTATGAAAAAAATAATACTCGCAATTTTTATGTTATCATCAATCATCTTTTTAACTGGTTGTTCATCAAAACCAACTGCTGACATTGTAACTACAATGTTTCCAGAATACGACTTTGCAAGACAAATCGTAGGAGACAAAATGACAGTAAGTCAAATTATTCCTCCTGGAACTGAAGTTCACCAATACGAAGCAACAAGTCAGGACATGGTTTCTATTAAAGAAGCAAAACTATTTATCTTTACAAGTCTTGAACTTGACACTTGGATCAAAAATCCCGAGACGATTGGTGGAACAGATACAGTTGTGATGAATTTATCTCAAAATTATTTACCTGTTGCATATCCTTATCCCTTGTTATTACCCATGGAAACACATCCGGGAGACACAATCCATTTTTGGACTGACCCAGCAAATGCAGTTCAATTGATTGACGCCATTTTAGAACAAATTGTTACTATCAATCCTGAGAATGAAACTTATTATAGACAAAATGCCGAATCCTATATTAATCAAATCAACGATATGAGTCAACAAATTAGCGATTTTCTTACTAGTGATATTTATCTTGGTTCAACCATCTATTTTGCTGGACATAATGCTCTCGGCATGTTTGCAGCAAGATATGGATTACGTATTTCTTCTCTTTTTGAAGAATTCAAGCCTGATGCTGATCTCACATCTAGTGAACTGATAACTTTTACTAATGAGGTAAAAGACAACGGAACACATTATTTATTTATTGACGCTTTGGATCTTCCTAAAGCGGCTGACACAATCAAAGGACAACTTGCATTAGATAATTTTGATCTTAATCTATTAAAACTCTATTCATTTGAAAATGTATCGAAAATAGACTTTGAAGGGAATGTGACTTATCTCGATTTGCTTGAACGAAATTTGGATCAACTGCAGATCGCTTTAACCACAACTTAAACATATGATTGATTATCAGAATGTATCTGTATCATTTGGGAAATTTAATGTGCTTACTGATGTCAACTTCCATATCACAAAGGGAGATTTTCTGCATATCATTGGACCGAATGGTAGTGGAAAAACAACCTTAGTTAAACTCCTTGTGGGTCTATTAAAGCCATCGTCAGGGATAATCTCAACAAATGAAAATATGCATATGGGTTATTTACCTCAAAAACTTAATTCAAAACCTAATCTTCCGATGACAGTTTGTGAAGTTATCTATAGTGGTTTTAAAAAACAAAGGTTGGTTCCTAAAAAAGATGAGCTTGAACTCATTAAATCATGGTTAAATACAATGGAAATACCACAGTTACTTCATTCTAGCATGTCTTATCTATCAGGAGGACAGCAACAGCGAGTTTTCTTGATTAGAGCTTTAATCTCAAACCCTGATTTATTAATCCTAGACGAACCTGCTTCAGCACTCGATCCCTCATTTAGAGAAAAGTTTTATCTCATGCTTTATGATTTACGACAAACAAAAGATATGACAATTATTCATGTTACGCATGATTTAACAGATGCTGTCAAAGAAAATTGTTTAACAATGTATGTTGATCAGACCATTAAATTCTTTGGTCCTTATCAGTCATATAAAGAGTTTGAGCATAGGGGGCATCATCATGTTTGATTTTCTCCAATATGACTTTATTCAGCAAGCATTTATCATTGGTACTGCGCTTGCACTATCCGCTTCTCTTTTAAGTCCATTTCTAGTTTTAAATCAACAGGCTATGATTGCTGACGGTCTAGCACATGTCAGTTTTGCAGGTATTATTTTAGGTGTTTTACTTTCAAATGAGCCATTATATCTCGCAATACCTTTTGTTATGAGTGCCTCCTTATTAATCAAATACTTATCTGCACATAAAACAGTAAATGGCGATGCAGCGATTGGACTCGTTTCAGCTGTTTCAATTGCAATCGGTTTAATTCTTGTGAAAAAGGGGCAAGGTTTTAACATTTCAATTGAAAGTTTACTCGTAGGTAACATTTTCACAGCGACACAAATTGAAATGATCTTATCTATTATTATCACTGGTTTAATAACAACTTTTATTATTATTTATTATCGCCCTTTGTTATTGATGACATATGATGAAAATTATGCTAAATTTTCTAAAGTTAAAACAACGCTCTTGGGATATGCATTATCTGCTTTAACAGCATTTTTCATTGTCATTAGCGTTAGAACCATAGGTACTTTGTTGATTTCTGCACTTGTTATCTTTCCTTCAGTTATTGCAAGCCAATTTACAAAAAGTTTTAAAAATACTTTATTCATTGGAATCATATCTTCTTTCATTGTCGTGGTTGCAGGTATATTTATTGCTCACCCTCTTGATATTCCCGTAGGATCTACAATTGTTATTATTTATGCTATACTACTTGCGGTTCTACTCACATTAAAAGCTATTTTAAGGAGATGAAATTATGAGAATGACACATCAAAGAAAAATGATACTCAATCTGTTATCCAAAACACATCAACCAAAAAGTGCTGAAATGATATTTGAAGAGTTACCCAAAGAAACATTAAACTTATCAACTGTCTATCGTACGCTTGATGCTTTTTTTGCTCAAGGAATGATATCAAAAAGCACAATGAAAAATACAGCTTATTATTATATCAATCAAAAAAATCATCATCATTACATGATTTGCATAGAATGCCAAAAAATGTATGAAATTGATTGTCACCTCGATCACATTGCTGATCACGTTGCTAAACAACACAATTTTAAGATTACACACCATGATATGACAGTATATGGTTATTGTGAAGACTGTCAAAAGCATTTAAATGATAAATTATAATCATTTGAAAAGGAGATGTAATTTATGAAAATACATTTTTATCAAAGTTATCAAAAAATCCTTGAAATCGAAAAAATTATTGCCTTAATCAAACAGCAAATGTTTGCAATCAATTCAGAAAAATCAGGCTCTGCTATTGATGAAGCACTGAAAAATGCTTTAATGAAGAGCAAAAGAGCACTTCTTCTAGTGAGTTATTTAGATGATAATCCTATAGGTTTTATTTTTGGTAATATTGGATCTGGAATTGAATCAGGTGGAGATTACTTCTGGATCAACGAAATTCATGTTAGAAAAGATTTCAGACATCAAGGCATAGGTACATCAATGATTGAAGCTTTAGAAAAATGGTTAGAAGATCGAAAAATATTTTATATTGCAGCTGTAATAGAAAAACAAAATATTCATTCGCAAGATTTATTTAATAAGTTGGACTACGATATCAAAGATCTTAAATGGATTGATAAAAATCTCTTATAAAACAAAAGGCTCTTTAAAATAGGTTGTGGTTTTTAGGAAACACACCTTTCAAATGGGT
>CAZMIG010000018.1:0-32720 GCA_964566285.1 uncultured Mariniplasma sp.
ACTGAATTAGGGTTCATATAGTTTTTAAAGTGTCTACAAACTCTTGACTACTTCAAGTTAGGCCTTTTTATTATGTTAGCTTTTAAATAAATTTTTAAATTTTTCCCAACTTGAGTCTTTATGTTTTGCATCTAATTTTTCTAATTGTTCATATAATTTCTTTTCAGCTGAAGAAAGATTTTTTGGAACTTTAATCTCAACAATGACTTGTTGATCTCCCTTACGCTTAGAGCGAACATTTTGAATACCTTTTTCTCTCATTCTAAGAATTGTTCCGTGTTCAATGCCAGCTGGAATTTTTAAATCAACATCTCCATATATTGTTGGAATTTCCACAGTTGCTCCTAAAACAGCTTGTGTGACTGTGATGGGTACTTCAAGAATGATATCATCATTGTGACGTTTAAAGACTTTATGTTGTCTGACTCTAAAAGTTAAGTAGAGATCACCATGTGATCCACCTTTCGTTCCTCCGTTACCATATCCAGCAACTTTAAGTGACATATTATTGTCAACACCTGCGGGAATATTAACATCGACCGTCTTCGTTTGTTTAACTCTTCCTCTACCATTACATGTTGAGCAACGTTTTTTAATGATTTTACCAGCACCTCCACATTTTGGACATGCTTGTTGCGTACGCATCGTGCCAAACATTGTTCTCTGTTCTACATTCACAACTCCATCGCCATGACATCTATCACAAACTTCAATATCCTTAGATGATTCCGCACCTGATCCATGACAGACATGACACTCATCATCAATTTCAACACTAACTGTTTTTTTAGTACCTAAAACTGCTTCCATAAAATCAATTGTGATGTTTCGTTCTAAATCTTGTCCATGTTGAGGACCATGTGCACTATGTCGTTGTTTTTGTCCACCACCAAAAAATTGGCTGAAAATATCACCAAAACCTCCAAAATCACCAAAACCTCCGAAACCTTGACCATTTGCTCCACTAAACGGACTGCCTGCATGACCATATTGATCATAAGCTGCACGTTTTTGAGGATCTGCTAAATTGTCATATGCTTCTTGAACTTCTTTAAATTTGTTTTCTGCTTGATGTTCGGATGAAACATCAGGATGGTATTTTTTTGCTAATGTTCGGTATGCTTTTTTGATCTCGTCATCACTTGCATTTTTAGGAATACCAAGTACATCATAATAATCTCTTTTATCTGCCATATCATCAACTCCATAGTTTAAAGTAGGACAAGGAGTCCTACTTATATTTTTTTATTTAATCTATTTGTCTATTTTTCTTCGAATTCTGCATCAACAGTTTTGTTACCATCATGCTTTTCTTCATCTTGTGGTTGCTCATCCTGTGGATTTTCAGCTTGATGTTTTTCTTGAGCTTTTTGATATGCTTTGACAGCAACATCTTGAGCATCTTTTTCTAAAGCTTCTTTCTTAGACTTAATTAACTCTAAGTCAGTTCCAGTTAATGCATCTTCAAGATCTTTAATTAAACCTTGGAGTTTTGTTTTAGTTGCTTCATCAACTTCTTCTTTTAAGTCATCAATTGCTTTATTTGTTTGGAAGATGAGATTTGAAGCTTCGTTTCTTAAATCTGCTTCTTCACGTTTTTGTTTATCTGCTTCTGCTTGTTCTTCAGATTCTTTAACCATACGTTCAATTTCTTCTTTTGATAATGAACCGGTATTGCTAATTGTAATATTTTGTTCCTTATTCGTTCCTAAATCTTTTGCTTTAACACTTACAATACCATTAGCATCAATATCAAATGATACTTCAATTTGAGGTACTCCACGAGGTGCAGCTGGGATATCTCCCAATTGGAAACGTCCTAATGTCTTATTATCAGAAGCCATTGATCTTTCACCTTGAAGCACATGAATATCAACAGCTGGTTGGTTATCTGCAGCAGTTGAAAAAACTTGTGATTTTGATGTTGGAATCGTTGTATTTCTTTCAATTAGTTTGGTGAAAACTCCACCAAGTGTTTCAATACCTAATGATAATGGTGTAACGTCTAGTAATAAGATATCTTTAACATCACCAGCTAAAACTCCACCTTGAATTGCTGCGCCCATTGCTACAACTTCATCAGGGTTAACGCTCTTATTAGGCTCTTTATTTAATTCACGTTTAACCATTTCTTGTACTGAAGGAGTTCTTGTAGAGCCACCTACTAGTAAGACTTGGTCAATATCTTTATGTGTCATTTTAGCATCAGATAGTGCGCGACGAACTGGTCCAACACATCTTTCAACTAAACTAGCAGTTAATTCGTTAAACTTCGCACGTGTTAACGTTTTTTCTAAATGCAATGGTCCAGCGACACCCATCGTAATGAAAGGTAGAGAAATTGTTGAAGAGGTAACTCCACTTAATTCCTTCTTCGCTTTTTCTGAAGCATCTTTAAGTCTTTGAACTGCCATTTTATCTAATGAAAGGTCAACTCCGTTTTCTTTTTTGAAATCTGCAACTAAATATTTCATGATTAGATCATCGTAATCATCTCCACCAAGCTTATTATCACCAGCAGTTGAAATAACTTCAAACGTGCCGTCTGCAAGTCTCAAAATTGATACGTCAAATGTACCACCACCAAGGTCAAAGACCAAAACGGTTTGTTCTTTATCTGTTTTATCAATACCATAAGCTAGTGCGGCTGCAGTTGGTTCATTGATGATTCGTTTAACATCTAAACCAGCAATTTTACCTGCATCTTTAGTTGCTTGACGCTGAGCATCATTGAAATACGCAGGTACTGTAATAACTGCTTGTGTTACTGTTGCACCTAAATAATCTTCAGCTGTTTTCTTTAAATTTTGAAGAATCATTGCTGAAATTTCTTGTGGTGTATATTTCTTACCTTGAATGTCTATGCGATAATTTGCATCACCCATATGACGTTTAATTGAACTAACAGTGTTAGGATTTGTAATTGCTTGTCTTTTTGCAACATCTCCTACACTAATGTCATCACCTTTAAATGAGACGACTGATGGTGTTGTTCTTCCACCTTCTGCATTTGGGATGACTTTAGCTTCTCCACCCTCCATTACAGATACTACTGAGTTTGTTGTTCCTAAATCGATACCAATAATTTTATTTGTCTTTGCCATTTTCTTCACTCCATTCGTTTACTATGACCATGGCAGGTCTAAGTATTTGTTCTTTATATGTGTAACCTTTTTGAGTAACTTCTAAATTTATACCATTAGGTTGTTCCAAATCACTGATTTTTTCGATTGCATGATGTAATTTGGGATCAAACGGTTTATTTAATGCATCAATTTCTTTTAATCCATCTTGTTCTAAAGTTGCATAAAATTGATCATTAATCATTTTAAAACCGATGAGGAAATTTTTGAGTAAGTCATTGTCTGTTTTCATATTTACAGCTTTATTCATCTGTTCTAAAGGAATTAAAATATCTCCAACAAGATTCTTTGATGCGTATTTCCTATCTATGATGCGTTCTTGAATCATTCTCTTTTTGAAATTTTCAAGTTCTGCAGCATTACGAAGCAATTTATCTTTATAACTTTTAACTTCGTTTTCTAATTTTTCAACTTGTTCTTTATGTTTATTTTTTCTTTCTTTTTTTTGAACATGCGTTTCTTCTTCAATCACTTCTTCTTCATGTTCAACTTCATGTTCAACAACTACATCTTTTTTCTCTTCCATAATCATCTTCCTTTACTTTTTATAGAGTTTGCCTACATTACTTGCGATATATTCCACTAAAGGAATGACTTTACTATACTCCATGCGCGTCGGTCCGACTACTGCAATGGTTCCATGCTCACTATCACTAATTCTATATGGCACTGAGATGACTGTACAATTTTCCATAGGAATCAATTGCAAGTCACTTCCAAATCTGATACTTAATCCTTCTTGATCGCCAATTAATTTCATCAATTCTCTTCGATCAAGCATTTCTACAAAACTCTTAATGTGTGTCACATTATGAATTTCAGGTTGTTCAAATACATTTGTAACTCCTGATAAATAGAAATTATCTTCTGCAAATTTAGCAAAGGCATGAATGAATGAGTTCATTAACTGCGTTTGATACTCAATAAATGAAGCAATTTCTTTTTTGGCAAATGCTGTTCTTAAGATTTGAATGGCTTCATCAATATAACGATTTTTAAGTAATTCATCTAAAGTTTTAACGATATCTTTTAAATCATTAATCTTCATTTCTTCTGGAATTGTAATATTTTGATGTTGGACATGTCCTTGATCAGTCACAATTAAAACGACTGCATCACGATCTGAAATAGGAATGAAATCAATTTTTTTAATCGTATTTTGACTACTACTAGGTCCAACAGCAAGTGCTGTATAATTGGTTAATTCACTTAGAAGATGAATTGCTTCTTCGAGTGCATGTTCTTTTGCAATCTTGTTCTTTAAGAAGACTTCATCAATCAAAGGATACGAATCTAGAACGTCTTGATTTCTGGTAACAAGGTGTTCCACATAGTATTTATAACCTTTTTCAGAAGGAACTCTACCACTTGATGTATGCGTTTTTTCTAAATATCCAAGTTCTTCAAGTTGTGCCATATCATATCTGAGGGTTGCACTAGAAAATTTTAGATAAGGCATTTGAGTTAATGCTTTCGAACCTACAGGTTGAGCATCTCTGACATAAGCCTCAATGATTGCTTTTAAGATAAGTTTTTGTCTACTGGTAATCATTTGCACACCTCATTTAGCACTCCTTTTGGTTTTGTGCCAGTTATATTGTATTATAATTAATTGGCACTGTCAAGTATTATGTGCTATTTTTCATAAAAAAAAGAAAAGACACAAAGTGTCTTTATTTTGTGGTTTGTTTAAGCCATTTCACATAAAATGGATTGTTCTTCTGCTCATTCCTCATTGTTGAGGATTCATCATGACCAGGATATATCTTCACATTGCCTGGAAATTTCCCTAAAGTAAGCACACTTTTTCTTAATTCAGTAAGTGAACCTGAATATAAATCATGACGACCCACACTACCTTTAAATAGGATATCACCTGTAAATAATTTTTGTTCATAAAGGTAACAAACACTACCTTTTGTGTGACCAGGTGTATGAATCACTTCAATATATTGGTCTGCAAAAGGTATCTTATCATTGTTTACTATATATTTTAAATCAAGATTTTTTCTTTTGTATGGATGTTTCTGTGGGGCATATCCATTATATTGATCCTCAAATAGTAAATGTGCATCATCTAAGTGTATATAAATTGGCACATCAAATTCTCCAATCAGATGAATGTGATCTGAATGGGCATGTGTTAAAAGTATTCCAACTAATGTTCGTCCATTTAAGGCTTGATTTATAGCTTCATAATCGTGGGAGGGATCAATTAAAAAGCAAGTATCAAACCGGCACAGTAGATAACTGTGTGCATATGTTTCGTTTTCTTTAAACTGCTGCATATGATTTTAAGAAAAAAAACTATTCATGGAATAGCTTATTTCTTTTCTCTATGGATTGTATATTTTCTTTCACGTGGGCAGTATTTCTTCAATTCCAAACGCTCTGGATGAGTTTTTCTATTTTTGTTGTAATGGTAATTTTCTTCGCCACATTCTGTACAAACCAATTTGACTAGGTCTCTCATGATATTCCTCCAAACGTACGGTAACATTATAACAAATGAATGCTACAATATCAATCATTTTCATCTCTTTTTATAAAAATATAATACTAGGTGATAAAATGGTCGCAATTTACGACCATTTTATGCATTAATTTTTATTGTTCTTTTTAATTATACGACAATAATCGCATCCGTAGGACAAACAGCTTCACATAATCCACAATCTATGCAGACATCTTCTTCAATGACATAAACATCGCCTTCAGTAATACAATCAACAGGGCATTCTTCAGCACATGCACCACAAGCGATGCAAACATCTAATATTCTTCTCGGCATAAAATTTTCCTCCATAGGTTTTCTTTATATCTATTTTATTAAATAACTAACATAATGTAAACCTTTTTTCTTAACTATGTCTTTAATCGTGAATTTTTAATCATAATTTATTCAGTATTATTATAATTTAAATTACATGATGTGATTTTGATGTGTTTTATACGAAGTTGTTTTATAATAGACATAGGTGATAAATATGCAAAGAGAACAAACAAGACCCGTTAAGGTTGGTCCATATCAACTTGGTGGAAATAATAAAGTCTTGATTCAAAGTATGACAAATACATTTACAAAAGATGTTGATTCGACAGTTGAACAAATCAAAAAATTAACCATTGCAGGTTGTGAAATAATCAGAGTCGCAGTTTTGGATATGCAAGATGCACAATCTTTAGGTGCCATCAAATCACAGATTAGTATTCCTTTGGTTGCAGATATTCATTTCGATTATAGGTTAGCGCTTGAAGCAATCAAGCAAGGCGTCGACAAGATTAGATTGAATCCTGGTAATATTCCAAAAAGTGAACATGTTGCTATGGTCGTAGAAGCCTGTAAAGAAAAAAATATTCCAATTAGAATCGGTGTTAATTCAGGATCTTTGCCAAACCGTATGTCACCGACTCCAGAAAATATGATTGAAACTGCAAAACATCATGTGGAAATTCTTGAATCATTAGGATTTTATGATATTGTACTATCTTTAAAAGCTACTGATATGAATTTAATGATTGAGACATATCGTCTTGCAGCAAAAACATTTCCTTATCCATTACATCTCGGTGTAACTGAAGCAGGAACAGCCTTTAGTGGAGCTATTAAATCAGCGATGGGTATTGGTATTCTTCTTGCTGAAGGAATTGGTAATACCATTCGCGTTTCATTAACTGATAATCCTGTTCTTGAAATTCAAGCAGCAAAAGAAATTCTAAAAAATCTTGGATTAAAAGATAAAGTACCTAATTTAATCTCCTGCCCCACTTGCGGTAGAATTCAATATGATATGATTGATATCGCCAAACGCATTGAAGCATACTTACTTACAATCAATAAAACAATCAATGTTGCAATTATGGGATGTATAGTCAATGGCCCAGGTGAAGCTTCCCATGCAGATATCGGTGTTGCTGGTGGAAAAGGTGAAGCAATTTTATTTAGAAAAGGTAAAATCATAAAAAAAATTAAAAACTCTGAAGTATATGATGCTTTAATCGAAGAAATCAATAATTTTGACGATAGTGAAAAAAAAGAAAGTGAACAATAAATGTTCACTTTTTTATTAGTCAGTTGTATATAAAGATATTTCATAATCACAAATATCCTCATAGAATTCTTTTTCATGTGAAACGAGTATCAAAGTCCCCTGATAAATCATAAGTGCCTCTTTGAGCGCTTCTTTTGCTTTAACGTCCAAGTGATTTGTTGGTTCGTCTAAGATTAAGACATTTCCTTTTTGATGACGCAATAGAGCGAGTCTAACTTTTGTTTGTTCTCCACCTGATAATGTTGTTATATCTCTATTCGCCATATCGTAATCAATCCCATGATTTCCTAATAACGACATGACATCTTTTTTTGTGAAATAGGGATATCTGTGATGGATAACTTGAAAAGGAGTGATCCCAACATCAAATTTACTATCTTGCTCGAAGTAAGCAATTTTCGCTGTATCAATCCATTTAAATTCACCAGCTAGTGTTGGAATTAACTCCAATACAGTCTTAACGAATGTGGATTTACCAATTCCGTTTTTACCCGTTATAGCGACTTTTTCTTGTTTCATGATAGTAATGCTTAATGGTTCCAATAAAGGCTCTGAGTAGCCTATTTCGAGCTCTTCAGTAACAAGTACATCTCTACCTGTTGTCGTAGACAAGGGAAAATGAAAATGATAGGTCTTACTGTGTGTTGGTTTGACAACTCGATTGAGTTTATGTAGCATTTTTCTTCTACTTTGAGCTCTCTTTGTAGTTTTTGCTCTCGTAATATTCTTTTGAATAAACTCTTCTGTTTTTTGAATGAATTTTTGTTGCGCAACATAGGCTTTTTCTTGCTGTGAAACACGTAATTCCTTTTCAGATAAATAAAAATCATAGTTACCTTTATACCTTGTAATAAATCCGTTTTCTAAAGCGAAAACTGTATTTGCGATATCTCGTAAAAATTCTTCATGATGTGAAACAACAATATATGCTTTTGGATATTGAATTAAGAACTTGGTTAACCAATCGATATGTTTGACATCAAGAAAGTTCGTTGGTTCATCTAAAAGTAAAACATCAGATTCTTCTAATAAGAGTTTACCTAAGATTATCTTAGCTCTCATTCCTCCAGATAGATGTTTAATTGGTTCTTCTAATAAATCCATGGACAAACCTAACCCATGAATAATATTACCAATCTGAGATTTAAAACTATAAAAATTCTTTTCAATTAAGTAATCACCGATTGAAGATGCCCAATTTAAGATTCTATCATGTTCATTCTCTGGTGCTTTTGCAAGACTTTCATAGAGCATTTCCATTTCTTTTTCCTTTTCAAATAAAGGTAAAAAAACTTCATATAAATAATTTTTAACCAAAAGTTTAGGATTAATTGCTGCATATTGATCAAGATAACCCATTTTTTTATTAGGCATCCACTTAATAGATCCTTGATCTGGTTTCATTTGTTTTTCTAGAAGTTTAAGTAATGTCGTTTTTCCTGTACCATTTGCCCCAACTAAGACTGCATGCTCACCCTCAAAAAGGCGCATAGACGCCTTTTGATATAGGTTTTCACCACTATAGCTAAATGTTATTTCTTCTACATCTAAAATACTCATTTTGGTAAATCGAAACTAGTGGGCGAATTTTCATTTTCCACATAGATCCATTGCTCCTCTAAAAATTCATTCTCATCAACAATATTGTCAATGGATTTTTTCATATACTTTCCTGTACAAGTTGCTAGTATTTCATTATTTTTATCGCATAAATAACCTTCACCTTCGAAGATCAATCGTCGATTATTTGTAACCCAACCAACAACTTTTAGTTCTTCATCTAAGGGAACTGGTTTGATAAACTTCGTTGTGACCTCAATTGTAACTCCCCATGAACTTGGTTCGGTTATTGATAAAGCACGACCAATTGTTTCATCTAGAAGCGCTACAATAATACCTCCATGCATCCGCTCTGGATAACTTTGATGGATATCTTGACCGTTAAACAACCCTAAAAGTCTACCATTTTCTAATTCATAAAAATGTGTGTGTAATCCTGATTCGTTTTCGATACCACAAACAAAGCACATTTTAGCATTGTTTTGTTTTTTCGATACTTGATAAATCATATGAGATCAAGATCCAAATGCATATATAAGACAAAAATACTGCCTATAAGCATCGAAACAAAGAATAAGACAACCAAAATGCGATAGAATTTTGTTAATGCATTCTTATCCTCAATATGTTGGTAGAATCCAATAGAACATGGGATTAATAAAACATATAGCGCTTTTTTAATTTCAAAATGTTTGTTTAATACAAAATAAAGTCTAAATCCAAATAACGTCAATGTCCCTCCGATAAGAGAAATCCAAAAAGCATAGATAAAGATTAAAACCAATATACTAAAAATCATGCTTTTTTACCTCCTATAAACAAATAGACAAGTGCAGCAACAGGGATAATGACGAACAAGAAAGAACTTGTAAAAAACAAACCGAGAATTGCCCAAAAATAGGATGAAAGTAAAACTAAAAATCGATCTCTAGTCTTCATCTTAGCTGACCTCGCTTTCTAAAACAACATACGTGGATAACTCACCAAGCGCGTTGATTTCTATATGTCTACCACCAAGTTCTAAATTTCCATATGCATTAAACCCGGTTGCTCTACCATAAGCTAAGATGATATCATCCTTGATAAGATAAAAATCATTTTTATGGTCGTGTCCAACAAAAACACCTTTAGATAAACCATAAGTTACCATAGCATCGAAAAAACCTGTGTCTCTACCTTGAGCGTAAACCTTATCTTCGTTAAATGTTCCTATATAAGTTACTGGATTTATATATTGTCTTAATGGGATATGCATGAAAACAACCGATTCAACAGTGTCAGTTGAAACTGAATCTTCATACCATTGTACTTGAGCAGTTGATAAATAATCATATTCCCCTTCTTCTTCGGTATAAACAGCTCTTTCAGCTTTTGAATCAAGGAAATAAGCATTATAGAATGGAAGGCCATCTTTAGTAAATTCAATCTTGAAATTACCATATCCACCATCTGTTAACTCTGGGCCAATTTTAAAATACATGTATTCTGTTTCGACATCTACTTTCGCTAAAATCTCAGAATAGCTGTTGAAATCAGCTTCATGATTACCAAAAACAAATGTCCATGGAATTTCAATAGATTCCATATACTTGATGATTTTTGTAAATAATGCTGGTGCACTAGGTGACATTGTTAAATCCCCACTAATGACGATCAAATCATAATTGTCAGCATCAGCAAGATGACGAATCAATTGTAGTGTTTGGTTATCGTAATCATCGATACCAAAAGTTAAATGTAAATCTGTAACCTGTAAAATCTTTACAGAATCAGATTTCATAGCAATCTGAAATGGTTCATTATCAGTATATTCAATTGTATAATTTTGACAACCATATAAACTGATGACTGACATGAATGCTATGAAAATTAAAATGATTTTTTTCATAAAGTACCCTCACTTAAAATATTCTTTAGTTCTGATTTAAAAATCAAATGCATATGATAGAAATGATTATTCGGTGAGATAAAAACCATTTCATTTTCATTGATATATCGTTTGATTTGAACTGTTGTTGGATAGATAATCACAAGCTTTTCCTTATCTGACGATAGAAAGCTTGATTGATCAATTAGTTGAGACGTTCCACCTTTATTAATTTCCCATTTTGTTTTGCTATTAATTGTTAGTTCCGCAAATAATGGGACATAATAAAATAAAATTTGATAATTTGTTTTTTTCGTAGAAAATAAAATTTTTTTTCCATTAAAAGAAACAGTACCATATTCCTTTAATAAGGTAAGAACTTCTTCTTTAATAGAATCAGATTTCTTTTTATAAAGGATTAGTAAAATAAAATAAATAGCAATTCCTAAGGCGAGTACACCACCTATTATTTGTAAGTACATTAGATAATTTTCTCCTTCGTAACAGAATTCAGTACTTTACCCTTAAAAGTACAATGATAATGATATCTATTGCTATCATTTAATACTGTAGGTAAAAAATAAGGAATATTGTCAGCAACACCTTCGTTTTCAAAATCATTGATCCATTCTATTTTTTTCCAGTCAAGAATACCTTCATCAACTTTTTTAGGTGTTACATATATATAGTCCTCTGGTAAATCAATTAAGAATATATAGAGTCCCTGACCTAGAGCACCAAATGTATTCCAAGTCAAAATACCTTTATCCAAAATTTGATTTAAGGATACTTTAATACCTGTTTCTTCTTCAATTTCTCTTTGAATGCACAAAAGTGCACTCTCATTTTCGTCTATCTTGCCACCAACACCATTCCAAGCACCTTTCCATGGGCTTTTTTCTCTGTTGACAAGTAAGATTTCTTGATTTCTTCTAATGAATCCTAAGGTGTATCTATGCATTTTTGTCCCTCTTTAAGTTTACTACTTAAAATTATATCATGAAATATTGAGTGATTAACAAAAAAGGATGAATTCATCCTTTGATTGTTTTTTCAATTTTATTTTTAAGGTAAATTAGAATAAACGATAATAAAGCAATTGCTGGAAACATCATCAGAACTATAAATTGAAGAGCATTTCCCAAACCATTTTCTGAAACGTCCATGAAACCATATGGATAAAACCCGGTAAAAGGACCAGTTATTAAGAAAAAGACAACATATAATAAAGGATAAATTAATAACACCCAAAATTGCTTAATTTTTATTGTTTCTTTAACACATAGAAAGTAAAATATAACATAAAATATTGGTGTCAATGTATGTGTTAAATGTGATTGAAAACTGATTGGTGGAGTTGCAAGCATTACATGAAAGATTATTCCTGTTATTGTAATATTAACTAGTGCAATAGCAGCTAGATATGGAAACCACTTGTTATTATTTTTTGCTACAAAAAACAATAAAACAGTAATAGCAACGATGAGATTAGATTGATTTGTAAAGTATTTCTGATCTGCTATTCCCCATTCAACTAAAGACCACAGCACACCCCAAATTGATGTAATAGTTACTATGAGTAAAATAATATTAATTAGAATTCCATTCTCGCGTAATTTTGTCATAAAATTCCTCCATGAAATACATTATATCATTTTGTTTTTTCTTTGTATATTAAAATAAACTATCGTTTTTAATTTTTATTATAAGGTGAAAAGAATTCCATAATTTAAAGCATCCTGTACCCTTTGTTATTTCATAACAAGATTAAACAAGTGAAAAGACATTTTTTTGTATTAATTGTTTGTTTTTAAACAAACCTGTGCTATAATAAAAACTGCACGAAGAAACATGCCTCCTTAGCTCAGCTGGCAGAGCAACTGACTCTTAATCAGTGGGTCAACGGTTCGATCCCGTTAGGGGGTACCATTTCGCAAGTTAACGGATCTAAATTTTAGCATCGCACGCAAGCGAACCTTTTGTTGCAATAATGGCATCTTCCACAACAAAGGAATGTTGTTATAAAGCTAACATGAAAAAAGAGGTTCTATGTTAAAAGTACAAAAAATCCGATTAAATAGAGGTTTAACTCAAAAGTAGGTCGGAAAATTCATCAATGTTACACACATCAATTTTCCAAAAACAAATCTGGAACACGTATTTATAATCAGCAATTGATAGAGATTTAGTCAATGTACTTAATATATTCATGCTGATTACTTCTTAGGACTATCAGAAAAGAAAAAGGCAATTAAATTTCGCCTTTTTTTTTGTTGATTTATTTAAAATGTTTAAAACAAGTTGTGATATATTTTACTTTTATTCCCATTTTGCTTGTAAAACTTTTTTGACAAATAATTTTGCAATTTTTGGATCAAATTGTGACCCAGAGCATTTAATAACTTCTGTTACTGCATATGCTTTGCTTAACTTTTTCCGGTATGGTCTATCTGCTGTAATTGCTTCATATGCGTCCACTACACAAATGATTCTCGAGAACAATGGGATATCATTTCCTTTCAATCCGCTTGGATACCCTTTACCATCCCATCTTTCATGATGATGGAGAGCATGTATTGCTAAATCAGAATATTCATCAGCTGCTCTTAAAATTTGATATCCAATTTCTGTGTGAGATTTAATGATATTAAATTCTTCATCAGTTAATTTACTTGGTTTATTCAAAATGCTATCAGGAATTGAAATTTTCCCAATATCATGAAATAAACCCGCTTGTTCAAGTTCTTTGATTTCATCCTCTCTTAATTTTAGTTCTATGCCAATTTTCTTGCATAATTGACTAACTTCAACTGAATGTCTTTTTTCTGTTTTATATTTATCAGTTAGTGTTAATAGGATTGCATTGATTGCCCTATTACGTACACTTGATCCTTCTGTTGTCTTATGACTATACATTTGATTTTCTGCTAACTTTTGTATATCATCGATTTCTTCAGTGGTGCTCTTCATGAGTTCATATCCTATAGCTAGGGAAAGTTCTATATTTTCCACCCTCTTTGTCTTAACAATGGATATAATTTTATCTTTATAATCTTGAAGTTTTTTTGAAGTTGTATTGGGTAGAAGCACAGTAAATTCATCTCCACCAATTCTAGATATGATATCTTTTTTTTCAAAAATTTCTTTTAACACATTCCCAAGCATTATTAGAGCACTATCCCCTATCTTGTGGCCAAATGCATCATTAATGATTTTTAATCCATTGACGTCAAGCATCATGATTCCCAAAGGATAATACTCTAATCTATTTAGCTGGTTAAATTGATCAAAATAATATCTTCTATTATACAAATCTGTCAAATCATCATGCTTGCTTTGGTATTCGAGTTGAATTTCTTTATTTTTCAACTCCGTAATATCATGGATAGTACCTACTACTTTAATGGGGTTATTTTCAGAATCAGTAATTAGGGAAGCTTTAGAATCAATATATTTAATTGCTCCTTTTCCTGTATGCACCTTAAATACTACATCATATGGTTTATGTTCATTAAGTAGACCATTAAAAGCATTATCTTTATTTTCTTTATCTTTATCATCTACCATGCTCTGAGTAACATTCCAGTCTAAAAATTCACAAGTTCTATCCAAATCATAAATTTTAAATGCTTCTTCTGATCCCCAGACTTGTCTTGTATTTAAATCTAATTCCCATGATCCTGTTTTTGCAATACTTTGTGCCAATTTAAGGTTTTTTTCACTGCTGACCAATTTTTCTATCATTTTTTTACGTTCATTAATTATTTCTGTGTAAAGAATAATTCCACCAATTGAATTATCACAATCATACCAAGGTCGACATTCCCATCGAAACCAATCAATGGTTCCATCTTCGTTATAAAAAGGATCTTCTTCACAGCTTGTGACTTCACCTTCCATTGCTCTTCGATGATAGTCTTTCCACTCATGTGGAATATTAGGATTCACTTCATAATGATTTTTTCCTATAAGATTGGGGTCTACATCTAAATATCTTTGACTGACATATATATAGTTCATATTCTTATCAAAAACTTGGATACCACTAGGTGCATGCTGTATTATATCTTGCAGAAGTTTTTGAAAAAGTTTTTTTTCATTTTCATTATATCTATATTCTGTGATATCTTCAGCAGAACTTAAAATACCTATTATATTATTGTCATTATCAAATAATTTTACATTATGCCAATATATTAGTTTTTCTGCTCTCTTACTGGTGATTACCACATTTTCATAATTAGTATCTAATTTAGTATCATTTTCAATGGCATTCGCAAAAATTTTTTTCAAAGTCATTATTTTTTCTTTTGGCACAAAAGTGTCAAACCAATTTTTACCTAAAACGTCTTTTTCTTCGACTTCGAGAATTTCACAACCTTTTTTATTGATAAGATTAATATTCCCATTGATATCAAGGACTAAAAGCATAACATCTGCAACATCTAAGTACATTTGAGTAGTATTACTGATTCTTTTATTAAGTTTTAAAATCTTGCGTAAATAATCAGCAAAATACCCACTTATTCCACCAACTAAAGTGAACATTACAAGCCTGTAAATCCAATTTATCAAATCTTGTGCTTCGTTAGTTTCTACAACTAATGGCATTAAGGGACCTAAAATAAGCCCTGCAATTAATGCAGTTAAAATACCATAACGACAACCAAAAAATATACCAGCAATTAATATTGGTATATACATAGTGTGTGAGTAAACATATTTAATGCCACCGGTAAAGTAAACAAGTCCATAAATAGTTGGTATAGATAAAATTATAGATATAATAATTATTATCTTATAGTTTTCTTTAAAAAAATGCTTTTTCAAACCCATTTCTTTGCTCATTTTGTACACCTTCTTCTTTGGAATGTGTTAAAACAAAAAAGTCAGGATCTATTTCTATAAATTCATTATATACTTAATATTGCACTAATACAAGCAAACAAAAAACTCTTGAAAATTCAAGAATCTTTTGTTTCTGTATGTAATTTTTGAAATCAAATCTTTCTTTATTATACACCTCATGTGCAATTAATATACTATTCAAAAGTAACATTTAAATTTAACTTTCACCTCCAATTATTTTTAAATCTTAAATTGATCTAGTTTAAGTGCTTCCAAATTTTTGTTTCCTCTTCAAATCTATTGAAATCACAATTATTTGTGTCTCTTAATCAGTGGGTCAACGGTTCGAACCCGTTAGGGGGTACCACTAAAAAACAAACACAAGCACGCTTGTGTTTTTTATTTTTTTATAGAAAATTTCATGATTAATGGGTAATGATCTGAAAGAAATATTTTATTTTTTTGTTCACTATATACTTTATAATTCTGATTATGAATACCTTTTGAAATATATATATAATCAATAGGTAATCCTTTTATCTGTCCAGTAAAGCCATGAAATGTTAAGCTATACTGATTTTTATCTTGATAACAAGAAATGAAATGCCTATCCAAATATTTAACTGTCTGACTTTCGGGGTGTTGGTTAAAGTCTCCTGCTAAGATAATCTCACACTTATACTTTAGTTGAATTTTTTGAATAATATTAACAAGTATTTCGGTTTGCTCTTTACAAATCTCATCAGATGCATAATCCAAATGTGTATTGAAGTATGCTAACAATTTGCTCCCATCATCAGCTATGATATAGGTCACAATTCTAGGGAAATTGCTACCTTTAATTATTGATTCAATTTCAGGTGTTTTTGATAACCAAAGTGTTTTAGATTCAATGACTCTAAATTTATCTTTTTTTACATATATAGGAGTTGATTCTCCGCTTGCATCACGACTAACACCAAAACTTTCATAAAGGTTTAAATGTTGATTCAATTCGCTATACATATCTGGTGTAACTTCTTGAAAACCTATCAAGTCAAAATCATTTTTATGGATAAAATCAAAAACATATGATTTTCGATATATCCAAGCATATTTTCCATCATTAATTGTATTTACTCTTAAATTAAAACTTAGCACTTGATAATCTTTCATAACAATCACCTATATCTATTATACGTGATTATACCAATGTAAAAAAGATAATAAAAAAAAGTACATCTTTTCGATGCACTTCTATATTTCATATATTACTAAGTACTCAGTTTGAATATATTGTGGAGAAATAATGATATTTGCATCAGGCATACCCATTAATACATCATAACTCCACCCAATAAATGTATAACCGTCTTTCAAAGGTACCACTGGAAGATTATATTGACTCAAATCTGCGCCAGCAGCAAATAAATCAGATTGTAATAAATTACCCTGTTCATCTTCAAATGTAATTGAGTGAATATGTATACTGGTTGCTTCGGTTTTAGATATGTGCAATGTTAAATTCAATGACACTAAAAGAACTACTAAAACAACTATTATTGTTTTCATCATATCCGCCACCTTCCATATATGTTTAAAACTACAACTTAATTATATATGTTATGTATTAAGCATTTATTTTGAATTTCTTACTTTTTTCTTAATTCATAAGATATTTAGGTCTCTATACGTCATATGTGCTAAGTGCTTATATATTCCTGCTGTCAAAACATGATCATTCATATGCATATCATCTTTATTCTCAATTGCAACCTTGTAGTTAAGTCTTGATTTATGTTGCTGTCTAAATTGTTTTTTCAATTGTAATAAAGGTTCTTCTTCAAAATTAACGCACGATAATCCATTTTCATTCAAATGACAAACAGCAAGTGTTCTAAAAGGAAATTTTCCTTTTGTGAGATTGAATCTCATCAAAGTATCAAATACCTGATCCATTTTGACATTCACGAAATAGTCTAATTTTCGATAGTCATAACGATGAATAATCTGTATGATATCTTTTTCATCAAAAGTAAGTTCTTCGAACAATAATTGATGTTGATCAATAAACCATGGGGAAAACTGAAGCGTTAAAGAAGTGTTATCTTTGTTATATTCCAATAAAAATGCCCAATTTAATTTGCTAATATCCATGTCTTACCTCCATAACTACTTCGATTATAGTTATTTATAGTTTCTTTAATCTTAAATGGATATTACAAATCCCTTAAATAAAAAATATGCACCTGGCTGGGTGCATAAATCATTTATTCTTCTTTACCTAATTTGTATCCAAAACCCCACATCGTCTTTACGATTTTGGGTTCTGATGGATTATCTTCAATTTTTTCTCTTAAGCGTCTAATATGAACATTAATGACATTGTCATTAAAATAATATTCTTCTCCCCAAATTGTTCTGTACATCAACTGCTTGGAAAAAGTTTGATCAGGATGCGTTAATAATAACTTTAAAATTTCAAATTCTTTAAGAGTAAGATCGATAGTATGACCATCTTTAGTCACTAAATAATTGTTTAAATTAATTTCAATATCAAATATTTGATAATTAGATTTGAGTATTTTTTCACTAGATTTTTGAGATCTTCTTAAAACAGCCTTAACTCTAGCGACCAATTCAAGCATTGAAAAAGGTTTGGATAAATAATCGTCAGCTCCTAAACCTAAATTAATTGCTTTTTCAACATCTGAATCTTTAGTTGAAATAATGATAACAGGGATGTTGCCTTTCGAACGAATATGTTTTAGTACTTCATCACCGTTTTTAATTGGCAGCATCAAATCTAATAAAACCACATCATATGGTATCATATCAAACTGCTTAATCGCATCTTCACCATTAAAAACCGGCTTAACTTCAAACATCTCTTCTTTGAGTTTTGTTTCTAAACTTCTACTGATGATGACATTATCTTCAACTAGCAATATTTTTTGACCCATGATTTCACCCCATCAATTCATCAATAAATTGCTGAACCCTTTCAATTTTGTTTCTATTAATCTTATACATAAAGTATACCACGTTTTAAAAAGGTGTGATATATATAATATTGCTGAAAATATATGCTTCTAAAATTTACATAAAGCTGAAAAACTCAGCCGTCAAAAAAGAGATTTTCAAGATAAAGGGAAAATCCAAATATCGGTTGAGTCCTTCAGTTACTTTATTATACTTTAAAATTTATAACAAATTTCTTTTCAATTGCTTACTTTTTCCTTAAGTAGAAGAAATAAAAAAGGTTGTGACGAATCACAACCCTAATTTTATTCATAAGTGAAAGAGAAAGTTTCACTCTTTTCAGATACTCGACCAACAAAATCCATAGCTTGAACCTGAACTTGATAAGTTTCACCCTTATTTAATCCTGTAAAAGTGATTTGATTTAAATTTGCATATCGACTAAATGCACCATTGAGATAAATGACATATTCTTCAACTCCATAATCATCTTCTGGTGCTCTCCAGTAAAGCGTATTTTTTAATTGAGCCAGAGAAACATCAAAAGGTGCCGAAGGTGCTTCTTTATCGAGAGTTGCATAATCCAGTTTATAAACACGCGCATAATCGATTTCTAGAGTCGTAGGGAATATTGTGTCATCTATACCTTGTGATCCTCCCCAGCTGCCACCTATTGCTAAATTGATGATGAGGAAAAACTGTTGATCAAAAGGAAATGCTTCAGAATAAGGTGCATCCGATGTTAATGAAGGAACATAACTAAAATCTCCAATTTTATTTCCATCGACATATGTCTTTATATTACCAGGAGACCAAATCATTTCATACTCTTTAAATTCTGTTTCTACATTCTCAGATAATAATGAAAATCCAATTTGTGTTCCTAAATTATGATTAAATCTTTCGGTGTGAATCGTTGAATATATACGATCAACATCGTAACCAACATATTCCATCATATCGATTTCACCACTATCTGGCCATCCACCATATGCACTCATTAATGGCATAAACCAAATGGCTGGCCAAGTTCCTCTGCCTGTTGGCATTTTGGCACGAACAACAACTCGAACATACTGGAAATTTCCTTTATATTTAGTATTAAGACGAGATGAAGTATAATTGTCACCTAAATAATATTCCTTTTTAGCAGTAATGACTAGTTTTCCATCAACGACTTGTGCGTTTTCTCTAGTGTAATATTGAAGCTCACCATTTCCACCACCTTCGCCATGAACCTCGAAGTTCCATTTATCTTCATCAACTTCAGTTCCATTAAACTCATCAGCCCAAATACATATCCAACCACCATCTAATGTAGGTTCATCACAATCTGTAACTGCTACTAATGGTTCAAGATCATTTGGAATGACAACTTCTTCATTATCTGGTTTACACCCTGTAAGTGCAAGTATTAATATTGTAATAATTAATAGTTTCTTCATAAATCCTCCTTTTACTCACCTGTAATACCGGTACGATCAATACTTTCTACGAAATAGCGTTGTGCAATGAAATATAGAACAAGTAACGGTAAAATAGTTAACATATTCCCAGCCATCATAATGGCTTCATTTAATTCTGCTCCTGGAGTTCCTGGAGGGAATAATGTTGAGTAACTTGATCTAAATGCCGAAAGTTTTAATGGTAATGTGACTCTACCACCGACATAAAGTGCTGTAATAAATGTTTCATTCCAATACCAAACAAAGCTAAATAAGAAAACAATGATAAATGATGGGATTGCAAGTGGAATTGCAATTCTTAAGAATATCTTCATATGAGAAGCCCCATCAATTTCTGCTGACTCCATTAATACACCTGGAATCGTTTTGAAAAATTGATAAAAAATCAATATATAAATTGCTGCATTGATTCCTTGTCCAAAGATAGCTGGTAGAATCATTGCGTTTTGTGTACTCATTAAACCTAAATTTCTAAAGACTAACATATTAGCGACCATCGTAACCTGACTAGGTAAGATGAATGTTGCTAACATTAAGGCAAACATGATTTTCTTTAGTGGAAAATTAAATTTAGCAAATCCATAACCAATAATTGCTGACGAAATAGTTACTGATAAACTCACTTTTAAAACGTACCCAGTTGTTGTGATAATTGACCCAGGTAATTCAAGGACTTGGATTGCTTTTGCATAATTCGAAAACTGGAATGCACTAGGAATCCATTTGACTCCCGGATTAATCAAATCATCTACACTCATAAAACTGTTAACTGTCATAAACAAGACTGGATATAAATAGATGTAACTAAAGCTGACCAGTAAAGTATAAATAACAATCTTATAGATGAAACCATCAACAAAGTTCATTCCAAACAAGAATTTTCTTGCTTTTATTCTAAAGTGTTTATAATCAAATTTTTTCATGGGCTATTTCTCCTTTCTGCGGATAGAAAGTATACCCACAAAGATTCCCATGATGACAACCATCAAGATGAAATAAATCCATGCAATGGATGCTGCATAGCCATAACCATGCCAAAAAGTGGAATCAGGAGCACCGACAAGCATATGGTTTCTAGCCATATCAAGAATGCCTCCAGCTTCGACGAATAGTGACATTGAAACAACGATATAGATGACCGCTACTGCAACCAGAGGTTGAATTGAAGGTAATGTGATTTTCCAAAAACGATCCCAAGGTGAAGCACCATCAATAGAAGCGGCTTCATAAATTGATGAATCGATTTTTTGAAGTCCTGCAAGGAAAATTAAAATCGGAATACCTGCATACCACAAAATCAACAGCATTGATGTGAGTAATGTCTCAAGTGGATTAGCTATCCACGATCCAAGGTTTACTGAAATATAATTTAATACTGAACTATCCTGAAGTGATGGTAACGATGTTGCATTTTGATTTGTTAATTCAGAAATAACTGGACCTGTAGAAATTACAACAGGTAAGAAGAAAATCGTTCTCCAAAATCCTTTAAGTTTGATTGGGTTATTGATAAGAACAGCAATCATTATTGAAAATACAACAACGAGTGGTACAGCGATAACCATCTTACCAAGATACGTTCCAAATAATGGTAATAACGTTTGGCTTCTAAATATGTTTAAGTAATTTTGAAAACCGATATATGTCGTTATAACGCCATCTTGAAGACTATAGTATGCCTCATGAAAACTTAGAAATAGCGAGTAAAACATTGGATATAGTGTAAAGACTAAATAGCCTAAAATCCAAAGTAAGACAAACATATATCCATAGAATGCTTCACGGTTGTTACGTGTTATCTTGATTTTTATAAATCCTAAAATTGTTAATCTTAAATCTTTTTTTCGTAACACAAAGTTATGAGAAAGCGCATATCCAATTTTTTCAAATATAACTGAAACCTTATAGGTGTAAAAAGAACTCACAATCTCCCAAGTTCTAGAAACAAAACTAGATACTTTTTTAGTAATTGAAGTGAAAAATGCTTTTATTTTTTTCATGATTCCACCACCTTATAACTTCTTGCTGGAATCGTAATTAAACCATCCGTTTGACTGGTGTAATTATAGTTAATATAAATCTGAACACCGTTAGAATATGTTACCAAAACCAATCCTGTTTGAATAACTTCTCTATTTTCAATCGATGCTCCCGTAACATATTTAAGTGCATCATTGACAA
Organism: uncultured Mariniplasma sp.; assembly: GCA_964566285.1. GTDB lineage: Bacteria > Bacillota_I > Bacilli_A > Acholeplasmatales > Acholeplasmataceae > Peloplasma. The sequence goes on from CAZMIG010000018.1 coordinate 22,079, forward strand.
ATTGATATGTATCAAGGATTTCTTGTTGATAATCGGAAAGCGTCGTTGTGTAAAAGACACTAGCTGGTGTAAATCTCATTTCATAGGTTTGTTCTTCAGTTAAGATATAACTTGGATTAATTCCAAAATCGACCATCGTTAAATATCTATCCTCTGCCAATGCATTGAAATTTAGATATGGTGTATAGTATGAAATGCTTCCCTTTAAAATAATTGGAATCAAAGGAACCAAATCTGTATAATAATCATATTGACTATTCGTTATAGGTAAATCCATATAACCATCAATATATTCATAAAGATATACATTGGGTCTTGACAGTGTTAATGAATCATAAAGTTCAGCTGTCATCTGATAATATGATATACCTGAAGATCTACTATAATTCTGTCCATCATAATAGCTAAATAATGTTGAACCAAACGTTGTCATTGATAATCCTGAGACACCTAAATTACTGAAAAATGAAATATCATCTTCTGCTAAAGCATAAGTTCTATCAGGATATAACAGATATAAATCGGTAATCTGTCCATTTAAAGATCGTCTATAAAATACCATCTTCAATTTCGATAAGTTTTTAGCAACATCTCTATTATATAAAATGCGAGATGATAATTCTGATGACAAGATATACTCATTGTCTAAGTAAAGTGTATTTCCATCGTTAATTACATAATCAGCGAAATCTTCATAATCACTCTTACCTGAGATTCTCGTTGCGTAAGGTGCTCGATTGACAAATCCATTTTTACTCCAACCCATCAGGGTAAGTTGCTGATTTGTAATCCCATTTGACTTAAAGAAATCGTAAGCTGTCTTCACTTGATCAATTGTAGTCATTGTAACTTTGGTTGTTCCTATAAAAGAAGGTTCTTGATCAGACATAATGTAACTAAATTGTATTGGTATCTGATTATCAACAACTTTTTCATTTGTAGATAAAATGCCTTCTTGGGTTAAATAATCACGATAATCTTTGGCAATCCCTACATATGATGCATCTTCATCACCTAAAAAGTGATAAGCAATACGATAATTAGAAACACTCATTTCGCTAGCGATAGTATCATTCCCATCTCCAGCTTTATTTATTATATTTTTGAAGATTTGTCTAACATTAAATCTAGAAGAAATTCTATTAAACTTCGTATTATCTCCCCAGAAACTAGCAAGCAATGTGGAATTTTCTGCTCCTTCTAAAATATTAACATAATACCCATTTTGCCCTGGCTCATGAACTATACCGTAAATAGGAATCGATAATTGTGGTAAAGTTGCAGATTGATAACCATAATCTGCACCATAAAATCGCGCTTGGAAATACGTATTGTATCTTTGATTCATACGTACTAATGCACCAACACCATCTGGTATTAATACATAACCTGGAACATTAGCTTCTCTTGCAGCACCCATATAGGGAAAGATTTGAATACCTAATAAACGATATAAATCTCCAGTTTCAACAATGCTTTCAGCTGGAATAAAGACTTCAAGTGCTCCTTCATTCAAACTAATTTCAACATCAAATTCAACATCAATTTCTTTAATATTAACATGCGTTAAAAATGAGGTTGCTCCTTGACTTTCAATTGTAACAGCTACATTTCGAGTTAAATAACTTCCAAGTTCTAATTCATATGGTCTGAGATGATCTGGATGTTCAGGTGTGATTGAGGCATCATTTGCATACTTGACATCTGCTAATGTATATAAAGATGCAGTAGTTAATGTCGAAGACGAAATTTTTTGAGCCCTAACATAATCAACCCATAATCCAGAATTCATCAAATTTCTATTTGCTGTGTTATCTTCTCTTGTTCCTGAAATACCTTGGAATTCAGGACGAGATGACCAAAAGTATCCTGTTTCCTTATTTTGAACCATCAATGAGAAAGAATCCTTTTCAAAATAAACTGCGAGTTCACTTGTATCAAACATTAATTCAAATCCTAAGGTGTCAAGTTCCAATGGTGTATATGATAGTGTATATAAGTTATGGTAATCATCTAATACTTGCTGAGACACTTCATCAGTCTGTGTATATCTAGAACTTTCTAATAATAACTCATTAATGTATGGATAGTTTTCTACTGTTTCTAAATCTGCGAGAGGTTCATTACTGTTACCAGCATAAACAATCCCAAATGTCAGCATTGTAAATAAGATGAACACAATCATGTATTTTATAAATTTAGCCACGGTTGATCAACTCCCTTACAATATCGGACAAGAGTGTCCAAACTTCATTTAGCAATAAGTAGATAATGAAAAGTATAGCTAAAATCATGATTCCAGTAAAAATACTGATTAATATATTTGATATTGTCGGTTTCATGTCATAGAAGTGAATTTCTTTGACCATTACAATCATATAAATAATCGTTAGTGCAACACCAATAAACATTAATGTTGAATAGATAAATGCTTCATTATAAGTTAAACCATTAGAAATAATCGTAACCAATGGTAATGTAATAATCATTGGTAATAACGAAAATGCAGTTGCTTGGTAAACATCACTAAATTTACCTTCACCATCTCTGATACTACAAACAAGATAGTTTGCGGATACCCATAATAAGAATGGGACAAAGATTGTTGTCATCTGTTGAAACATATTTATTTCTGCTGGAATTATGTTATTGAAAAGAAAACTTGTCTTAAAGATCCAGAAAACATATGCAGCAAAGAATAATAATAAATAAATGGTTGCTGAAAGGTTTGAACCTTTGCTCTCTCGTTTAATACCATAATATCCATCACCTGGATGTCTAATGATATAAAATGGGAAAACCAATTCATTATAAAGTTTAAATTTTTGAAGGAAAGTCTTTAATTTCTTAAATGGTTTTCGAACATAATCCATAAAATGTACAAATCTATTAACGAAATAGAGCACAATCATACTTAAAAATACACCTACGATAATCTCACCACTATTAAGAAGTGCATCATTTCTGACTTCCCAGAAAGCGTTAGAGAATCCATCAGTATCTCTTGCAACTCGGTAATATTCCATTGCTTTTTCATAATCCATTTCCGAAAAATATGCATTACCGATGCCTTTATTCGCTAAATCAAAAAGACTGTTCATTCGAAGTACTTCTTGCCATGGAACCAGTGATTCAGCATATTTACCATCCTGATATAAATCGATGGCATAATGAACTAAATTAGCAAACTCAGTAGGAATAAATACCTGAAGGGCTGAGGTTTCTTGGTCAACAACATATATATTGCTCTTAGAATCCACTGAAATACCAGTTGGATATTTAAATAATCCTTTTTGATTATACGTATCTGTTCCACTGAAAATGAATAAAACAGAACCATCTGGACCATATTCAGTAATATAACCACTTGAAGTAATCGTAAATATTGTATTATAGGGACCAACAAACATATCTTCTACGTTATCGAACCCCCAAGTTGATTGATTATAAACAAAGTTAGCAATATTTAATTTCAAATATCCATCATTGCCTTTTGTAGTCGTTAAAATTAAACCATCATGGTCAACACCAATATTATAAACCGGTTTAGGTATCATTTTAAACCATTGTCTACGTTGTGTTTCATCAAATAAAACTGATTTTAAAATATTATCCCATGTACTCGGTAGTGTATTACCACCAAAGAATCCAAAGAAATTTCCATTATTTTCAAATTCAGCAAGTCCATTAATATTACCAGCTAATAACATATAAACATTATTACCTCTATCAGTAATAATCTTGGTAGGATCAAATGCATCTCCTGCTGCAAAATAAGGTGTATTAATTGGTTTTGTATAAGTTGAACCTAGTGAATAAGAATCAGATAATTCATCATAAAGGAATTGATAACCTGCTTTTGTACCAAAATCAGCAACATATAGGCTTCCATCAAGTCCAACATGGACACCAGTAGGTTGATCTAGGATACCATCTCCTATAATTGAAACAACATCGTTTTGTAGACTATATTTAATAACTCTAGAATTTCCAGTATCAGCAATATAGACGTTATCATTACTATCGATTGTCATATCGTTTGGTGTATCAAGGGTTAAACCTCCTAAATCATAACTGACGGACAGAGGTAAATACGCGTCTTGAGTCCAAACAAAACGATGATTTGCAGATGAATATGTGTAAGTTGCATAAGGTAGGCCATTGGCACTGACAGAAACGTTTAGGGATGGAATCAATACCGCAAGCATAATGATTAATGCTATAATAAATTTTTTCATCATTTAATACCTGAATGAGCCATTGTATTCATCACTTTACTTTGAAGAATAATGAATAACAACAGATTTGGAATAAACATCAGTAACCCTGCAGCAGCCGCCATCCCTTGACCAGCAACTGTATTGCCCTGCATAGAGGTTAAACTCATCATATAGAACGCGAGCGTTCGTTTACTTTCATCATTAATATATAATACTGAAGTTGTCGTATCGTTCCAGATTGCTTGAAAAGCTAGAATTCCAACGGTTGCTATAGCTGGAGCAATAATCGGCATAATTATCTTAAAGAAGATTTGCATCTCAGATGCGCCATCTATCTTAGCTGATTCTATCAACTCATTTGGCGTCTGATCAATAAACTGCTTAATCAAGAACATTGCTACCGGCATGACAATAACTGGTAATATGTGTGCTGCATATGAATCAATAAGTCCTGATTTAGCAATAATTAGATATCTAGGAATCATAACAGCAATAGGCACAAACATCAAAGCTAGTGTATTTAATTCAAATAAGAATTTCTTCCCTCTAAATTTTAGTTTTGATAATGCATATGCTGAAAATGCAGTGATAAAAATTGCTAACGTCACACCAATAACAGTGACAAGCAAACTATTAACAAAATATCTAGAAAAAGGTACACCTGATGCTGAAACAATTCTTGATAATTCCAAAAAATTATCGAAAGTAGGTGTTCTAACGAAAAACTTAGGAGGGTAAGCAAATAATTCGCTTTGAGGTTTGAATGCATGATTGATAATGAATAATATTGGCATTAGCATCAAAAGTGAGAATGGAATTAAGAATGCAAAGAAAGGAATCTGACTTCTGTGAAATGCTGTTGGATTTATTTTTGTTCCTTGGAACGAGCCTCTACCTTTAGCCATGTCATCACTCCCTTTCCCCTAAGATTCGCCAAGTCACCTTGGATATGAAATAAACCATGAGTAATAAGACAACGCTGACTGTTGCTGCATAACCCATCATATATCTAATAAAGCCAAAATCTTCAATATGATTAACGATGAGTTGTCCAGCATATTGCGGTGTCGGGTTTGATCCGGAGAGAGCAACCCCAATACCTCCTGCTTGGAAGGTGGTCACCACAGCCATAACGGCTCCAAATAGCATTTGTGGTCTCATTGATGGAATAGTTATATAGAAAATTTCTTGCGCTCGATTTCTGATACCATCAACATAAGCGGCTTCATAAAGGGTTTGATCAATGTTAAGAACCCCTGCAAGCATGGCTAAAAATCCGACCCCCATGCTGCTCCACAGGGAAACAACAATCATAATGGTCATCAAGTATTGCGGAGATTGCAGAAACTGAATAGGTTCTAATATAATCCCCCAATTAAGTAGTATACTGTTTAAATATCCTTGTGAGTCATCCGAGAAAATGATGCGCCACATGGAAGCCATCGCAACCCCCATTGTCAAAGATGGAGAATACAATATGATGGCGAGAACTGTTCTGGCTTTTGATGGAATTTGAGCCAACATCCATGCGAGCAAGAAGGAGAGTAAATACCCAAAAGGGCCAACAATTAGAGCAAATTTAAGTGTATTGGATAAAACGTATTGCATAAATACGGTATCCATTGTAATCAATTCAATATAATTTGTAATTCCAATAAATTTTGGAGCTTGTATAGCATTAAAATAAGTAAATGAAAGAAATACTGCTGCTAATACAGGTACGACAACGAAGACAAAGAATAATGTCCAATAAGGTACAATAAACCATGCCGGATGATTCATTTTCTTAATCATGAGGCACCTCCGTTAACCAATCATCAATATTATAAATACTCGGAACAATATACTCCTTGATGATTTCTCCTTTATATGTATACCCAAATTCTGCCATTTTATAAATGATTTCACGATTTGATATTCGTACAGCTTCATCTAAGGCTTGTCTTGGATTTTCATTATTAAATACGATGTTTGTCCATGCATTACTAATTTCACGTTCAACCATATATGCTCCAGGAATACGTGATGCTTCAAGTGCATAATCCCATTGTTCAAGAATAATATCTTTATATTCTTTTGGCATTGATAAAGTTTTAAATGCATCGATATTAGCTGTGTTCCAGAAATATGCTTGGCCGTAAGTTGATTGAAGTAGGAAAGCAAAATCACTTTGAACATCAGTAGACATCCACCATTTTAAGAAATCCCACGATTCATCTGGGTATTGCGTATCACTCATAATCATTGATGCCTGAGCACCAACTGCTGCATATCGATTAATTTCACCAGTAACTGGATCTAATACGCCTGGATGAAGATCCATGCCCCATAATCCATCTAACTCAACAGCTGCTGTATCTAATAAAATATAAGTTGATAAATCCGAAATACCTATAGGTAGAAGTCCATATCTAAAATGATTATAGAAACTTCCTACATATTTAGGCATGTTATATAAAGTGAAGAGTTCAGACATCAATGTGACACCTCGTAAAGTTTCTTCACTATTAATACTTGTTTGCATACCATCGGGTGAATATAAATCTCCACCAAATTGATATATAAATGGAAGTGTAGCAACAAATGGTTTAAGTCCACTGTATTGAGCTAGCGGTTCAAAATAATTCATACCATAACTTTGTAAAAGTGGCAAAATTTCAATAATTTCATCCCATGTTTGTGGAATATGTGTAATACCAATACTGTCTAAAATATCTTTACGATAATAAGTTACCCAAAAGTTCTGAGTCTCTGGTAGACCATAAACACCATCTTCAAATACATAAGGGATCATCGCACCTTTTGAAAAATGGGATACAAGCTCTTCATAACCTTCAAACTTTCTAAGATCTAACGATGCATCTCTTACTGCGAAATCATAAGGAATCCAGTGATTTACACCGACGGCAATATCAGGTGATTGACCACTTGCATTCGCTAATACTAATTTGTTTTGATCAGGCATTTGGGATAACGTAATCTTCATGGGTCCATCATATCTCTCATCAATCATCGATTGCATAATTTCAATATATTGTCTTGCGTGATTAACCCAAACAGTAATTTCATTATCTGAGCGTGATGATGAAGAATACGGATTATTGACAAACGATAAAACTAAGCGTTTTGTTCCTTCCCAAAAGCTAACAAAGAAGTTGGAATATGGCTTTGGAATGCGAACATCACCATGAATGATTGTTCTTTCTAATTCTAGATTTGAACGCATTAGTCGCTGCATTAAGTTACCAAGCATCTGGTTAACAGATGAGTCACCATCAGAAAATTGAACCATATGACTTGGTAATTTATTAATATCGTTTGCTATTGCTACAAGCCTTGTAGCTGCAACCTTTAAATTACCAATTTCAGAAGGTTCTTTGACTTCAGAAAGACTGAGTAGTCTATTATAGGTTTGTTCAAGTAATTGAACCCAATTGAGAATATCGGAAGATGCTGTTGGAAAATAAGTTTCAATATCCCAGTCACGATATCTGTCAGTTCCGCCACTTGTGTACCGCTTAATGCTTAACGATAATTGTTGAATTTCATTCATGACATATTGTACTGTTTCAATGGTTTGACGATATGGATAATTAACTGCTTCTAATGTTAATTCATGTGAGCCAGCTTCTAAATATATCTTAAGGTTTTCATTATTTTCATCAGTTAAGGTTCTATTAATAAATGAAACTGTATATGGAAATGCATAACTATCTAATAAATCAAATGGTACATCTCCATCAATTCTTATCTTTCTAAATACGGGCATATCTTTAATCATATATTGACGATACTTAAATGATAGGTAGTAGTAACCAGAAGTTTCAACATCAATTTTATAAGTAACTGCTTGGCCACTATTTTGCCACGAATCACCAAAGATAACATTTAATCTTAAAAATTGCGTGTTGTAATATAGGTTAGATGAATCTTGTTCTGCTCTCAATCGAATGGATGCATCATTTCTTGAGTCCATTTCTCTTGCAGCAACAGTGATGCTGTCATTGACGATAGGTGCATCTCCATGAGATTGCAAATAATCATCATAAGTAGGAATTTGATCTTCTAATACATAATAAAGTTGTCCTAAAAGAAGTTGTCCATTTACATAATGGATTTCAATCACATCATTTTCGCTCAGTTCAAAAGCAAATAGTCCAGGGTGCATTCCTCTGTAATCAGATATTTTGTGATTAAACCATTCTTCAACCTTATCTGAACTTGGTTGAATTTCATTTTTATATCTGTCTAAAGTGAACTCATTTGTAGTCAAAACCCATTTAGAAGGTAAGACTAGCGTTTGGCTTTCATAAAAAGGACTCTCACCATTAATTGTTATGCTTATTTGAGTATTATCAATACTTGCTTCCAATTCATAATAGTCAATAGCAAGATAAAATAAACCACTTTCAGTACTGGTATTAACAAAAGATACTGAATGATCACTATCTAAGAGATAAACATCCTGACTTAATCCAGTCTTTACAATATAATCGCTAACAAGAGCTCCATAATCTGAATCACTTTCTGTGATAACCTGACCTGACATTTCTCCGGTTAAAATTGTCTTTTCTACATCAGTTTCAACGATGTTGAGATCCATATATTCTTGCATAACCGTAGTATATTGTGGAATGTTGTATGCAGTACTTAATGTTTCATTTTGATAATTGTATACTAAATCCGAGGTATCATAAAAAGTATCTATCGATGATTGCTTAAAAAAAGAAAGCCCAATAACCAATAGTAGGACAAACACAAGTAAGATAATGATACTCTTCTTTGCATTTAAACTGGTAAAGACTGTTTTTATTTTGTTAATTCCTTTTTTAAAGAATAAGGTTATTTTTTTCATGATTCCTCCCTATATTAATAATGGATTAAGGAAGGGTATTTACCCTTCCTTTACCATTAAAATTTAAATCAATCAGCACCTAAAGTTTCTAGTTGTCCTTGAACTATTTCATTTGCTTTATCTTCCCATTCTGCTGCATAAGTTGGTACGGCAGTTGGTCCAGCTATAACTAAGCTTTCCCAGTTAAATGGATTTTCTGGATCATTTACCCATGCCCAGAAATCTTTATAACCTGGTAACCACTTATCAAGATCAGGTTTTGAATATTCAATACAATTTAAAGTATAATTTAAACCTTCAATATCGTCTACCAAATCATAAACTCTTTCCCAAACATCAGGATAATCACCTACAGGGAATCTATCTAAATGAACTGGTAAATCTCCATTGGCAATTGCTTCATCACGATCTGCTTCAAGGAAATTTAAACGAGCTTCCCAACCATCTTGTCCAAATGTCATCCATTTAGCAAGCAAATAAGCTTCTTCTGGATGTTCTGTTTGTGAAGAAATCGCTTGATAATCAAGAATTGTTGGTGGGAACAAACCAGCACTACCGCTTGGGTATGGCCAGAATCCTAAATTGATATTACTATTTTCTTTAGCAACATTGATAATACCAAATTGCCATGAACCTTCAATATCCATCGCTGCATAACCTGTTTGAATAAGGTATCCAGAAAGTTCTGGAGTACTTTCTAGGTCCGCAGGATCAAATCGAGTTGTTGTTCCATCTGTTAATTGATGAAGTTTAACTTTTTCTTGCATTGCATAAATCCAATCAGTTGATGTGTAATGGAATGCAGAACCGTCCCATGTATCATATTGGACATCAGCATCATTCATCATTGGCCAAACCTGTTGGAAATCAGGAGATCCATACCAAGTATCTAATCCAACGACTAAATTTTCAATATCAAGCAAGTCAAAATTTTTGATTGCTTTTGCAATTGCAACAAATTCTTCGTCAGTCCAATTCTTAACAGGATAACCGTCGTTGTCAATTCTATAATCGTCTGTTGTTACTAAATTCGCATCTTCAAAGATATCTAAATTAATCATGATACCCTTGATGAACTGGAATGAAGGAACAGCAAATCTCTTATTGTTATAAACACCTGTTAAAGCGATGTTATCATAAACCAAATCAGTATCTGGATCAGCATCCCATAAATCAGCAATATCCAGCGTTAAATCTGCATTAATTATAGTAGGGACGTTGTCAGTTGCGAAAACATCAGGTAATAAACCAGCTTGTGCTGCAGTTACAAGATTTCCAGTAAACGCTGCACCACTACCTTCAATATCTGTACGTAAGGTTACACGGATATTTGGGTATTCAGCCATAAATGCATCAATCATTCGTTGATTAAAATCCTGATTACCCCAGTCAGCATACGTTAGTTCAATTGTCTGAACTGGGTTATCTATTGGATCTTCTTCTTCGGGACTACACGCATATAATCCAACAACCAGAAAAAGAGCAACAAATAAAAGTAATGTTTTTTTCATTTTATCCTTGTATACTCAATACTGTAATGATAGATTGAGTAATTCCTTTCTTTCTA
>CAZMIG010000019.1:0-31283 GCA_964566285.1 uncultured Mariniplasma sp.
ATAAGGCTTGATTAAACGAGTTTTCATTATTAATTCGAATAACTTTCTTTAGTTCATCTTTTAAGATTGGTTCACGTTCTTGAAACAAATTATGAAGTACATCTACATACATATTAAAACCTTCTTTTATATGCAATATATTTTATATAATAATTATAGCACTATAAATTAAATTTGTAAAATATTGGATTGAATTGTATTACATCATTTTTAGAGAACCTTAGTTTGCCTTATTATAGAGTTACATTTAATCACTATATTGAGTAATTCAAGTACTTTAATAAAATAATGCTTAAGTGTGAAATTAAAGTAATATTATAGAATTAGTGTGAAAGAATTTACGCTATTTAAAGATTTACTAAATTAAATTATCGCCATATAAAGCCATTAAGTATCATTCTGTGTTGTCTTGAAGTTTAAAAAGGTAATTTCAACTATAAAACGAAAAAAAATGACAGATTTAAGTCTGTCATTAGGGTAATTGTAGATTTTAGTGTAAAGGATGTTAAACCGTTCATAGAAACGACATAGTAATCGACAGTTCTATATGATTGGTGACTGTGCAAGATATGAAATAATCAATAATTCTAAAGGATGAATATTCATCGTTAGTCTCCAATCATAAAAAGTACTCTATTGTATAGTACTTTAATAGGGTACTTTTTACTTGAATTTTGAAGTTAACCAATAAACTTTATTTATTTATAACATTTGGAATGTCTAATTTTATATTGCAAGTTCAAAGATTAGATTCTACTTTTTTGTAGCAGTCCACATCTTTATTACCTTAAATGGGTCTTCATTATATTTAAAGAGATTAATAAGAATAGTTATTTATAAGGAAACTAATTCTTGAATGCTCAATAATGCAAATACATAATGAGGTATGGCTTTAATTATTTTATTTGAGGTATTTATGTTGTTCAAAGAAACCTTAAAAGCTTTATCTGGACTGAATTTATCAACAAAACTTTTTAAAGATTTTGATTTTGTATTTCCTCCTGATTTACATTCAATGGGGAGAATCTTTCCGCGATGTTCAATGAGAAAATCTATTTCAAAATCACCTATTCGTTTATAGTACAGTTTGACTTTTTTTGCAATTAACATTTGTCCTAATAGTTGTTCATATAAAGCGCCTTTAAACAAATCAAGTTCATCGTTTTGTATTTTATAAATATAATCTTGTCCCAACATCGAGACTAATAGTCCAATGTCATTCATATATAATTTGAAAAGAGATCCTTTTCCATCTATTAAAGAACCTCGTAAATGATCAGCATGATAACACTTTTCAGTGTTACCCGTATGTTCAAGCCAATCTATCGCATTTCCAAAATATCTAGCTGTTTTATTTTCCTGTACTGCACTATACATAAATCGATGATTATCTTTGGAAAATTGATTTGGAATTGAATCAAAGCATTTCAGTGTTTTTATCTTGTTATCCTGTGTAGATTGATATTGCTGTATATCGCTTCTATATAAAGTAATAATCCCTTCTTGTTTTAAAAACACTGCACCTAAATCTTTTGAGTTTAAAAACTCTAAAACAACTTGAGGCATACCACCAACAATGATATAATCCTTCATATCATTATTTAAGGTATCATGTAAAATCTGATTGACAAGTTTCCCTTCTAAAGTATCTATTTTAATGCTTTTAATCATATCTTTAATTTCTTCTCCATGAACAGCCCATAAAAATTCTTCAAAATCCATTGGAAACATTTCGATGTGTTTAACTGCAGGACCCGGATCAAGAAAATCTCCATTTAAATTGATTCCAAGTAATGAACCACTTGCAATAATTCTATACTTCTTCATTTCAGTTAATGACTTAAGAAGCGAGTATGCTCTTTTACACATTTGTATTTCATCTAAGAAAATCAATGTTTCTTTTCCCTCGATATTAAAGATGTTTTGTGAGATGCCGTAAGCTTGTAGAGTTTTTATAGCTTCATCTGGATTTGGCATATCATCAAAAGCCTTTTTCATATCAAGTTGATCTTCGAAATTAAGATATAAAATATGATTAAATTCTGTTTTCCCAAACGCTTTAACTATAAATGTTTTTCCAACTTGTCTTGCACCTTTAATTAGCAACGATTGAGAGAGTTCGTTATTTTTCCATTCAAGTAAGTCTTTATATATTTTTCTTTTCATAGCAATCACCTAATTGAATTATAGCATTCCCTGGTGTAATATGCAATAGAAAATAATTATTCGTGGGTATAATATGCATTTGTTGAGGTTTATTTGTTGGAATAATGTGTGATTCTCATTAATTTATATCAAATACTTTCAAATTAGTTTGTGATACAATCAATTTTTCTATTTTAATATAGTGCATTAAAAAAGGCAGGGAATTGTCCTGCCATATACTGGTTTTTATTAAAAATACGTCTTTGTTTTCATAACCCTTCATAACAATGATGATGTAATCGACAGTTCAAAGTAATGGGTTACGGAGCTAATTTTGATAAATAAAACTAGTCACTATTTCTCTTATAAGTATCAATAATACTTCCTACAAACACTTTAATCTCTTCATTATTTTTAACTTCGAGTGTTTCAATAATTTGATCTAATTCAAGCTCTTGACTTTCAACATCTCTTTGCTTCTCAATATAGATCTTATCATTTGGTGTTCTACCTTGTTCACCATGTTCATGATCTACAAGCAATTCTTCAAATAACTTCTCACCAGGACGCAGTCCAGTAATTTCAATCTTTATATCTTCATGTGGACGAAGTCCAGTTAAACTAATCATTTTTTCAGCTAATTCATAAATTCTTACTGGTTCACCCATATCTAAGATAAAGACTTCTCCACCTTTGGCATAAACACCGCACTGAAGAATTAAACCAACAGCTTCAGGTATCGTCATAAAGTATCTTGTGATGTCTTCATGCGTTACAGTAATAGGACCACCATCTTCAATTTGTTTCTTAAATAATGGAATAACACTACCATTACTACCTAAAACATTACCAAATCTAACTGCACTAAACTTCGTTTCACTCTTTCCATTTTGTTGTTCCTGGATGATAAGCTCAGCATAACGTTTCGTTGCTCCCATAATGTTTGTCGCTCTCACTGCTTTATCGCTACTTACTAAGACAAATTTTTCCACTTTATACTTCTTAGCAAGTCTAGCTGCATTATAAGTTCCTATCACATTGGTTCTAACAGACTCTACAGCGCTATCTTCCATCAAAGGCACATGTTTATATGCTGCAGCATGAAAAACCAGTGTAGGCTTGAATTCTTTATAAATATCTTCAAGTCTTTTCGCATTATATACGCTACCAATTCTAACGACTAAATCGAATGCTTCATTACGCTTACTAAATTTTCTTAAGATTTCTTGTTGAATGTCATAAGCATTATTTTCATAAATATCAAATATGATAATTTGTTTAGGTTTAAGTTCAGAGATTTGTCGGCATAACTCACTACCAATGGATCCTCCACCACCAGTGACTAAAACAGTTTCTCCTTCAATAAAGCCTTTGATATGTTCATCCTCTAAATGAATTTCTTCTCGATTGAGCAAATCTTCGATTTTAACATCAATAATCTTTGTTTTAGCACCATCAGAAACATCGGTCATACTAATCAATCGTTTAATTCTGACATTCTTTTGTGTCACGAGTTCGATAAGATCTCTTAATTTTGTTTGAGGGATTTTTGAGATTGCGATGATGACTTCTTCAATCTTCAGTTCATCTAAGAAGTTTTGAACCTCAGATATAGGTCCTATAATCTTAATACCTGATAATCTATTTCCAATTTTATTTTCATCATCATCAAGAAATGCAACAGGTATATTGTTTAAGTCTTTATTTCTATAGACTTCTTTAACGACCATTTCACCAGCAGATCCAGCACCAACAATTAATGTTCTTCTACCTAGTGCCTTGCTCCAGTCCATATTTGTTTTAACATAAGTTATAATTCTATTAGAAAGTCTAGGTAATGCGAGCAATCCAATTTCAACTGGTGTAATAAAAATGAATGCTGATTTGTACATGAACATGATATTTGAAAGAGCGATAAAGATAACGATGACCACGTTTGATAAGATGGAAACAATCACTATCTTAATCACATCTTCAAAACCGACATGATTAACCAACATTCTATATAATCCAGCAAAATGGAAAAATATTAACTTAAAAGCTAAAACAATAGGTAACCAGATAATAAGTAAATCGTATTCAATAGTTATGTCTACAACACGAAACATAAAAATAGCCATTAAATAAGTTACAGTGATAGCAACAACATCTAAAAGCATATACATTAAGATTTGAATGAATCTTTGTGTCTTCGTGTTTTTCATACTTTACTCCATACATCTCATAATTTTTGAATTATATTATAAATATAGCATATCACAGAATTAAGAAAAAAGTAATAAATAGCCTTCACTATGACAAGAATATCTATTCTAGACACACATTCTGGGGTATTGCGTCTTGGACAGCTAATAAGATGACTAAGGAGCTATAGGTTGCTCCTGTGATAATATCGATGTCAATACTTTGCGCATTAATGATATCACCCAAGATAATCTCAGCATCTTGACCTTGACCATTAACATGTTTAACTAAATCAATTTGTGTAATCTCATGATTAACAATGTGAACATTGACAATGACTTCAATTGGAAACACTTTATACGTTCCTTCATAAACACCATCATCATATAGCGTGGGATTAACTCCACATATCTGTGTATTAACTAATTCTTCAAGTGCTTGATTTGCTTTATTAATGAAATAAGCTCCTGAAGCACCAATAATGACGATAACAATCAATAAAATAATTAAAACTTTATATAATCTCCTCATTCGAAACTATCTAACAAAGCTTTGATAACACGATTTCTTTTCTTTGACTTCCAATTGATTGAAGTCATAGAGCCAAGTTCTCCATTTTTAGCTTTAACAATTCTTTTCATTTGACGCAAAGATTTGTTACCACCCATCCAAGCGAACCAAAAGAAATGCGTGATATATAAATCTACTTTCTTTCCACCTAAATCCGGACATTGCTTTAAATAAGCTTCCATAACTTTTGCAAGTCTAAATGCATGTACTGGTGCACCAAATATCAAATGGTCATAAGCAGTGACATCTGGTATAACAGTTAACTCAGGATGTGCGATGCCTGGATCGTCTGAAGCAGCTTTAACTTCAAATAAGTCACACTTTAAAATTTCTTTAAGCTTATTTCCCACACCTAAAGTATTTCCTGTCTTGGAGTATAATATGATTGCCGTTTTTTCCATATTTTTTCACCTCTAATTTAAAGATAAAATCTTTACATAAAATAAGGTATCACAAAATTGTCTTGTGGTATAGTGGGATTTTTCAGATATATTCTAATTATTTTCATTAATTTGCAGCTAAACTCTTGCAGAGCAAATAATTAAATTTATACCCTAGTCCCCATACAGTTTCAATGACTTGAAATGCATCACAACAATTTAATTTTTTTCTTAATCGCGTGATGTGAATGCCTAATGCATTATCAGTTGCTGATGTGTGTTTGTCCCAAACGTGGTTAATAATACTTTCTTTTGAGATGACTTGATCTTGGCTATCAATTAAAAGTTGTAGTATTTTATATTCAACATTTGTTAAATGAGACTTAACAAAATCATTTTGGATTGTTCTATTATCAAGATCAATGATTAATCTTCCGAAATCATGAATTTGACGAACTCTATTTTTTACTTCTTTTGTATATCTAATCACTGAATTGATTCTTGCTGCAGTTAAAGGTGCTGAAAAAGGAATTTCGATACATCCTTCTGCACCATGCTCCATATAATGAATTTTGCAGCTGACCTCAGATAATGTTGAAAAAACGTATACTGGACATCTCGCTTCACTCTTGACGAAAGATAAGAGACTATCATTCATTTTTTCAGTGAATTCTAAATGGATTAGAATGAAATCAAAACTATCAATTTTATAGATATTATGGTCAAAAACTTCAACAGTAATATGCGTTACTATTGAATCATTTTTGGTTAATATGGAATCAAGCTCACTAAATATTGTTTTGTCTTTCGAAATAGCTAAAATTTGATTCATTATATTGCCCCCATTATTTGTATTTACTATAATTATATGCTTAATATACTTCTAAATCATTTCTAATTTGATACTAATTATGACACATCTCTTTAAATTGACGGGTTATACAGTCATTCTACACTAATATTTATATATTTAAGCCATAAAACAATGACATTTAACCCTCTATCCATTTAAGGATTGCAGCTGCTACACATTCCCATTCTGGATCAATTGTCATAAAGTGACAGACGTTTGGTATAAATATCGGTTTTACACCAAAAGCATTTGCTGTTTTCATTGTTTGTTCCACCCTCACAATATGATCTCCATATGAACCAATCACACCAACTTTAATTTTAACTTCAATACTTTCATCAATAAAAGGTTTAAGTAAGTCTTTTTTGACTAAAAGCGATTCTTTTGTTAACTTCTTTCTAATTTCTTTGAGTTCATGAGAATTAAACCGATTTGAAAAAATTGTATCATTCATGATGTTTCCCAATGAAATCTTTTCACCTGGATGACCTTGTCGAAACATTCTTAGAAAAGACTTAGCATCACTAAAAAAGAGTCCCAAAGGAGAATCTTTTTCGATGCCTCCTGCTTGTGCTGAAGCTAATAGAATTGCAGCTTCTAGATCATCTTGATATAGTCCTATATATTTTTGAGTGATTGCTCCACCCATCGAGTGACCAATTAAAATCGGTTTTCGATCAAGTGTATCAATCACACTTTTAACATCTGATACATAATCTATGAGCTTATATGAATCAAGTGCTTCATAACCTTCACTTTGTCCATGACCTCTTAAACTGATTGCATAACAGTCATAGCCCTGTGCATCAAAATAATCTAAGAAATGCTCAAAATACCATGCGCCACCTGCAGCCCCGTGGACAAAGACCAATGGTGGTTTATTTTCTTTTAGGTGTCCCATTCTTTTTCTTACTTCTAGTTTCATTTTGTCATCCTAACTTAATTTCATAAACATTTATTTTTGGCTTACCTAAGACATGAAAGATATGATCTGAAGGAACGATATAATCGGGTATTATTAAAACGCCATGTGCTTTTCTAATAATTTTTTGTGATGCCATGTTATCAACTGATGTTGAGATGATTAAGTATCTATAGCCATGATCCATAGCAAGTATCTTTATCATTTCTAAAGCATAGTAACTATAAGAATGTCCATGATGTGCATCATCTATTTCATATCCTACTTGACCATTGACAATTGAGGTCTCATTATAACCGAGTCTTAAGGATATTTTACCGACACTATGTCCTCCCACAAGAATCTCGTACCAGTAATAAGGAATATGATCGATTAAGTGCTCACTAAAAAATCCGATAAGATGTAAATCGACGATAGGACCTTTTATATAGGCCTTGTCAGGGATTTGATTGTGAATGATGCAATCATAGTGGTGTGTCATAATAATTCCTTTTTAAGAAGTATATTTGCTTCTGTTAATCTTTTATCAAGAGGTGTTATGCATAACTTATTAAATACAAAACAAGATAGTATTCCCATTAAAGCGTATTGAATCAACAAGATGATATGCATCTTAATTGAAATCATCTCAGGTGTTCCAGTAAGTGGATAGAAAAACTCAACAGCAATGATATATGCAAAGGGTAAAATAAAGATGATCAAGGTTGTCTTTAGTGCTGGAAAATGGTTTTTATGCATGAAAGGATAAAAGATGATTGCACTTACTAATAATAAAATATTAACGATGATACCAACTAAATACATGATGTCACTGATTTGATTGAAACTTTGTAGATTGAAAGCATTGATAATCTGGTATTGATAAACTAATACAGATGAATTGAGAACACGATAGATGAGTTGTAGCCAAATGACAACTAAAATAATTTTAATGAAAGTTGGCTTCTTGAAAGGTATCTTTTTAAGATGCGAATAGATTGTATAACCGAAAAGTATACCTACGACTGCAAAATCATACCACCACAACGTAAAGAATTGACTTAAATTGTTGAGTCCTTGGTAATACTGATAATGATTATTCACATAAAAACAAATATTAAGTAGTGTAACAACTTGCTGAAGAACTGCAAATATGATTAAAGACATTCCAAATAGCATTGTTTTTTTTGTTAAGTAGAAAGGCACTTCTTCTTTTTGTTGTCCTTTTTCTTCATAATCAATTCGTTCATAAATTGAAAGGAATAGATATTGAATACTGATCCAAATAAAGATAATCATGATGATCATCCAAATATTGATGACATCGATGGCTAATACATCGAGTGTCAGAGAAAGACTGAACACTAAAACAGCATAGCCAAGTGCAATAAACCATAATCTACTTATTTGAAATAAAACAGCTTTAAAGTAGTTCTTTCGATCAGTTTCGATGATGTTATAGTTAATATATGAATGATGTTTTTTAATGATTACTTCAGCAATGATAAATCCAGTTAGCGTAAAAAATGAAAAGTATGAAAAACTTTCAGTGATTGAAATAATTGGATTAAACAAAAATGAGATAAAATGAAATCCAAGCATTCCCCAAATGATGACATGAAAACCAATGTGAATCCACTTCGATTGTTCAACTTTGATATGAGGATCTTTTTCAGGAATGCCTAAAGTTCTACAACATAATGTACTGATAAAGAAAATCGATAAGACGATGACATAGATCTCAGCCATCGATGACCTGATTCTAATACCCGTCCCACTTGTGTATTTGATGATGAGTGATACAATCGCCAGACCAAAGATGTAATACAATACTTTTCGCTTGACATCATTTAATTGATGTGTGCTTTTTTCATTAGTCATGATTTTTAACCTCCCAAAATAAATCATTCAAACTACGATCAAGTGCAATACAGATAGCCCTGCACAAATTTAAAGTCGGGTTATAGTTGCCCTGCTCAATTAAAAGAATCGTTTGTCTACTGACACCGATGATTTTTGCAAGATTTTCTTGTGACAATCCTTTTTCTGCTCGAGCAGCTTTCATTTTGAAATTCATTATTCTACCTCGATATGCCTTAAATATACAATATATCTTACATAATGTCAACAATATATGACATTATTCATTAAAAAAAAGACCAGAAGGCCTTTTTGGTTAGATTATATAAAGTATAGATGCTGCAATTAAGAGCTGTGCTCCATAATAGGTAATATAATTTATAATAATCATCCACTTGGGATAAGATTCCTTAAAATAGATGGGTGCTAAGATTAAATCTGAAATACTAAAGAGGATTGCTCCAACTAAAATCATCACAGAAAATGTATTATAATCTTTAAAACCTGCAAATCCTACGGCTTGCCCTACAAACATAAAGATAATGAATGTATAGATTAAACTTGCGATTTTTGCTTTTCCCATTTCAAATTTAAGTATTTGACTTCCAAAATAAATAACGATTGTCATCACAATACCCAAGATGAGTGATAAGTAACTGAACTTTCCTAGGAGTAACAAAGCAATGAAATAGAAGATGTGTCCTAGTGAGAAATAAAGGATACCTCCATTAATGACACACTTATCTGCTTCTTTTTTCTCTAAAGGTCTAATCGCAAGATATAAATCACCTAGTAAACCACATACTAAACCTAAAAGAAAGATAAGAGAAATCGTTAAGGTGTTAAGATAATGGGAGGTTACGATAAACAAATGATTTCCCATATCAATTTTCTCATAAAGTGCACTCGCAAATACTAAGATAAAACCAAAACTTGCAAAACCTTTTGAAAGCATGGATGTTCTAGGTTTATCTGTGAGTTCCAAATAAATGAATAGGATCACAAGTAAAACTGCAAAGCCAATCGCGCATAAGGTCATTAAGATCACTTCCTTAAACTACTTAAACTCACCTATAATATATATGATTTAGCGAAGTCTTTCAAGTACTTGTTTGCGGATTTTTAAATAATCATATTCGCTATAATCCGTTGTATCCACATCGATGACATCTTCTCCGTAAAGCGTTTCATCAAAGAGTATCAAATCAGCAAAAAATGTTTTAAAATCAGTAATCTCATCAATTTTATTGATGGGATTAGTATATTTTTGTTTTGTTACAAAACGTTCATAGATGATATCATTATCTCCGGAAAGAAAGACATTAATTGTGTCAAATTCTCTCATTTTACATAGTGTTAACAAATCAATTATTTCTTTTTCATTAAAGTTACTCACTAAGATAACACGTTGCGTTGCTTCTAAGACTTCTTGCATCAATTTAATCATGAGATTATGAGCTGCAATCTTCAAACCTAATTTATCATACTTATCTGTCCATGTAAGTGATCTTGATAAAGATTCCAAGATTGATGTTCTTCTTAAACATACAACATCTAAATCCTTACTTAAACGGTTTGCTACGGTTGTTTTCATTGTTCCACGATAACCACTAATAATTATTACTTGTTTCATAAATTCTCCTGTTGTTTTATTTTATGTTAATCCAATAGCGTTTGATATAACCGTCATTTTTCCAGACGATGTTTTCTAAGATACCACCTTGTGATAAAATCACTTTTTCTGATGCGATGTTTTCTTCATCGCACGTCACGAGAACTTTTTCAAACCCTCTTTTTTTACAGATGTCCAACCCCAGTTTTAAAATTAATTTCGCGTAGCCTTGACTTCTTTTTGATGGTGCGATACCATATCCGATATGTCCATCATAATTAAGTAGGTGCTCATTTAGTTTTAATCTTAAATTGAGTGATCCATAAATATCACCTTGTTCATCTATTAAAACGTAGGTAATATCTGGTACTCTTGTTTCAGGTTGATATAACCCTTTTTCTCTTTTTTCTAGTATATCTAGGTAATCTTTGTAACTTAATCCCATCATCACATTGCTATGTGGGGTGATTTCTTCATCATTTTTCCATTCACTTAGATAAGATAAATAACGCTTTTCATCTTCTAATCGCAATTTTCTTAATCTTAGATTTCCCATTAGCCCAGCTTCCACCACGTATAAGTCGCTAGTGGATAAAAGCCTAAACGGTAATAAAAATTTTGACCTGAACCAACAATTGCATACTTGGCACCTGCACGCTTGCAGCATTTAAGTGCTTCAAGCACAGAAGCTCTTCCTAAACCCATCTTTCTATAGTGTGGGTCTGTTGCTACAGGCTCAACTAAGGCAACTGTTGTACCTTCTTGATACCACGTACCACAATATGAGACATAATCTCCTGTGGGTGCGACAACAGCAATATTACGAGCTAAGTTGATGTGAGGACCCGTCAAACTAATCTTTCTATCTTTTATCTCAGTTTCAGTCATTGTGGGTTCGCCAGAATGATTGAAACCTCTCCAAAGAATTTGATGATATCTTTTAATATCAAGATGGTCTTTCATGTTTTCAAGATAATAACCTTGAGGTAAAACAAATTCAAGCGATTGATTAAGATCAATTGCTGCAAGCTGTTCTTTTTCTTCAGTTGCAGTTAATCCCATCTTATAAACGATTTTCTGCATCTCATGATCATCATCAGGAACGAGCATTCTAAAGCCTTCTTCGCTTTTTAAATCACGCAGTGCAAACTGTGCGATTTCTCTTCTTAAGTATGGGTATAAATGATGGAGGACATAATATGCTTCACCAAATTTTGATTCGTAGGTCATAAGCGCTACGATTCTTCCTTCATCTTCCCATACACCAATAGAATCTAAGTGATCAGGATCTAAAAAAGGTAATGAAAACATCCATTCCCATCTTCCCCATGGAAAACTCATGGGTTCAAGTGAATCTTTTTGAATATCTTTTAGGAACTCACTCACCTTAAAAAAATCTTCAGAAAAATGTCCATAACCTTGTAAATCATTTAAATATCTGAATTTAATCATACAAATTCCCCTTCTTCAATAATCTTTTGTGTATTTTTGTTTCTTTTTTTATCTATCAAAGTCATTAGTGATACTATAATCAACCATAAGATTACCCCCATTGATATCATCATACGAAAATATGTATACGAAATCAAAAAATGGAATATATAAAAAATGAATGAACTTCCTAAACTAACAATTAAAAGTTGATATTTCTTTTTCATAATAAAATAAATAGCCGTACAAATGATACCAGAAATAGATCCTATAATCAATGTAATTAGAAAGTATCCATACCACGGAGCATCAACTTGTTCATATCGATACGCTGGATCAAAGTAATTAAATATCCAAATCGCACTACCTAGAACAAGCACTATTTTATCGTATTCATGTTTTATAGTCTTGGTAATCCCAAGTTCTCTTGTATCTAAAAAAAATTGCTCAGTGATCATAGATAACATAAAACTAGATAGTGTAACCAAGATGCCAAGCACTCCAAAAATAAGCAATATCACATTCGTAAAATTGTCTTGGAACCCATTACTAATAAATGTATATCCAGTTAAAAAAATCGTGGTGATAAGCAATAATATTGATGGGATAAACCCAATCCATTTAATTTTAGAAAGGATTCGTATTCCAAAAAAGATGGTATGAAGCAATAATAAGATTGGTAAATATCTATAAATCATTGTAAAACTATAAAAAATACTCACAACCATATAAAGCGTCATTATCACTAAGATGGTTAATATACTTATTTTCAAAATCATATGTTTTCTTGGATTCATAAATTCCCCTTATTTATAAGTGTAATCCTGATTAATAATCATCTCATAAGATCTTTCATCATAAAATTTTAAAATTTTTAATGCTCTAAAGGTATTAAACCGACTCGCTTTAGTGTCTTCCAATTGAAAATGAATCTTACCAGGGTAATGCTTACCCTGTGTAATATATCCTTTTTCCATTTGACTTAAGATGATATCGATTGCTTCTTGCATTCTGATATCATAAGGCATCTTAATGGATTGAAAGTATTCTAAAGCTCTAAATGCATCATATTTCCAGCGCATAGGATAATGAAATGATGCCATATCTCTATTGATAACTTCATGCGTTCTTACAGATCTAAATAGTCTTTTTCTGAGTATAAATTCCCAAGCTTTAGGAACTGCCCTAGAAATTTCAGACAGACGATATCCAGTATCTAATTTTTCGAATTCATATAGTGCTTCTAAAACTGAAATCGTTGTATGAAGTGAACTTTTTTTAGGTTTCATTTCTCTTTGCCAATCACAGTTCCACCCGCCATCCTTGAATTGTCGTCTTAAAATATAGTCGATAATTTGATTGACTTTGATATCTTCAATACGTCCATAACACACTAAACCCATAATCATTGCTGAAACACACATGTCTTGATATCTTTTTTTTGTTACTAAACCTTTGTTGTACCACATGTGATTTAAAAGGTTTAAAGTTGCTTCTTGATAGATTTGATGCATTGGAAATACTTCCATATATTTTAATTCCATGAGTGTATAATGTGTCGAGATCCATTTGGGTGAATAAATACCTCCACCCCACATTCTCGTTTGTACATCATAAAGTTGAAAATAACGGTCAATATATCCTTTTTCTTGATAAATCACTTTTTCATCAAGTAAATAACGTTTTGTCAAGTATTGAATCACGGGATCCCCTTTGAGTAACCAGTCTATGGGTCTCATGAGCTTCCCTCTTTTGAATCCAACGTATCAAAAGTTAAAACGATATCAACACATAAACGGGTCAAACCCAATCTAATATCTTCACGGGTTAACCAATCACGGTTATCCCATTTATCTTTAGTAAGATCATCTCCACCATATAAAATGGCACCATAGTTTGCTTTTCTAAATTTACTTACAGCAATCATTGCTGATTGCTCCATGTCAACTAAGATAGCACCTTCTTCTTGTCTTAACTTAATTTTCTGTTTTGTTTCACGGTAAAAAGCATCTGTTGTCCACGTTTTTCCGACGACATAATCAATTTTTTCAGATTTTAAATATTTTTTAATTAAACGAACTACTTTAGGATTTGCTTTAATTTCCCGAGAAGGTTTGATGTAATGATAACTTGTTCCTTCATCTCTGATTGCTGAATCAATGACGATTAGATGTCCAACCGTTAGATCAGCTCTCAAAACCCCTGCACCACCACAAAACATGATGTGTTTGCTGCCTAAAGCAATACATTCATCTAAGAATCCCGCACATAAAGGAGCGCCTACCTTACCAGGTATGATCGCAACATCTTTATCCTTTAATTTAAAAATCTCTAAATCATTTTCACCTTTTAATGTATGAAGGTGCGAAATTTCATCATGCTCAAACAAATAATCAATGGCATCCTTAAAGAAACAAACCACAAGATGACTTGGCAAAGCATCTTTACTGTCTTTAGTCATTCTTGGATTGATATATGCTATTTTTGTTGGATCAAATTCAAGAATTGGAAATTCTTTTTTGATACGCATTAGATTACTCCTAATCAAATGATTTATTCGAAATTATCTTTAAAAAATATTTGAGATTTTAAAAAGCGTTGATATACTTTTTTTCTATGTCTTGTGTCATGACTTTCAAAGAAAAATAATGAGAATGCTTCCCACATTAAAAACCAACCACCTATAAAAAAACCTTCAACAACAATTGAAAAAGTGAAATTAAGATCTGGTAATAATAGTCTCAATCCGTATGCACCAATCAAAAATAAGATTGCAATTGATACATAAGTTAATATTTGGCGATAGTTTTTATGAAGTAATCGCTCGATGAAAAATAAGACAGTCTTAAAATTGTTTTGAATTCCCATGATACTAATATTTTCTTTTTCAGTATCATTGATCACTTTAGGTAAATAAAAACAGATCTCAATGGTTTCAGCCAATGGAATTTCATATCCTGCTTGCTCTATATAACTTAATAGTTCAGGTTCAATATCCTTCTTTTTTAATTGTGAAGCATCCCAACCATTAAATATTTCTGAATAATCATCAAGTGAGACTTCAATTAAAAATGCATTATTTTCAGGGTTTCTATTATATACATTTAATAATTCTTTTTTCTTTGACATAAAATCCTCTTTCTATCTATTATACATGAGAAGAATTGATTTTTTTGACTTAGATGTGAGTAATATTCACTTTAAATGAAATCAGAGACTTGATCCATCGTTTGTCTGGTTTTTTCTCTAATTTCTGGATTATCAGTATATCCCAATGAAATAATCAATCTAACACGTTTTTTCTTATCAATTGACAACAGCTTTTTGACTTCATATTCATTAAACCAACCCACAATACAATTTTCGATACCGAGATCAGTTGCAGCTAGTGCGAGATAAGATGACACAATTCCAATATCGAATTGTGCATAATCTTGATTTTTAATCTTTGCTCCAAGAATTGAAATAAGATTTGATTTTTCTTCTACAATGACAATGAATGCTGCTGCATCATCATTAAACTGTTGCATACTGGATGTTAATTTCTTTTTAATCTTTGGGTCTACGACCACAAGAAAATGCCAGGGTTGTCCGTTAACAGCTGATGGAGCTAATCGACCCGTGTCAATAATTTCTAGTAATTTTTCTCTTTCGATCAATTTTCCATTAAACTTTTTACAACTCTGTCTTTTTAGTGCCAATTCATGAAAGTCCTTCATTAATTATTCTCCTATCTTTGTTGTTGCTTCTTTCTTCTTAAGTATTAAGATGATGCCACCAAAAATCAGTGGGACTTCAACAGTAATAATTGTAAGCCATTTTTCTAGAGTATCCACATAAAATTTAAATAGGAAGAATAAAGCAATCCCACAAACAATGAGGAGTCCACCTAAAATGATTTCTCTTTTCCATAATAGAATCACTGCAAGTAAAAGAATAAAACCGGGTGATGCATTGATAAAGAATCCACCGATGAGTTCAAGAACAGTGTACTCTTCCATATCAAAAACATCAAATGACATCAGAATAATAAACAAACCAAGTAAAACAATTAGGCATTTAACCACAAGTTGTAAGGTTTTCATAGTTACACCTCCTTTATACTGGTATTTGTAAGTATGAGTAGTCCTTGACAACCTTTTTTAAAGTCATTGTTACCACAAGATAAGATAGTTTACTTCTTATCTAAGGGTTTAATTAGATTTGCAATATCTGCAATTTGCATTAACATTCTTCTTAATTTGAAAAAGCTCGTTTCATCATATCTTCTAACTCTTCTTGTCATGGGTTTTAATGTAATACCGATATGTAGTTGTTTACCTGTACTACTGATAGAGACACTTGGACTTTCAAATACCTCTTTGATTAATGTATATAATCGAAGGTATTTTGCATCGATATCAAACTGATCAGGTGTAACATAAGCTCTCACATTATCAATATCTGTTAATCTATTATATTTTAATTTACCATAAGGACTATGGAAAGTTCTTAATTGAAAAACTGGTGCATGATAATCTTTAATCACGTAATAGAATCCGTTAAGATAAGAGACCCTTTTCTGACCAGGATTATAAACTAATGTATCATAGACATCAACAGCAAAATGATACTTAGATTCGAAGCTAAGTTTTGAATTCAATAGTTTAGCTGAAAAAACGGGATATAGATTACTTTCATAAAAGAAATCTTTTTGTTTTGGAAAAGGTTGATATAAAAACAATACAGGTTCTGAAGTGTTGATATCATCAACCACTTTGGGATACAAATATTCATAATAAGGTTTTTCACTGACATAAAAGATTTCAAACATCAGTGTCATCAACCATGAACCTATAAATAATCCAATCGAGATGATAAACAGAATGAGATAAATCTCTTTTGCAGCAGATAAGATGAAAAATAAGATGGTAGGTACCACACAAGATGCTGAAATATAAATCATGATTTTAATAGTTTTCTTTTTATACTCTCTTAATAATGCTTGATATGCTTTTGCTAATTCTTTGTTGTGAGTAAATTCCATAACCTACCCCCTTTCTTATGACATCATGCTAACTAAGATGTGATGTAATGTTTGTTTCAACCACATGGATATGATGATGTTTATTAACATTAAGAATGGTAATGCTACCGTTGTTAATTTTTATCTTATCACGCTCAATCAGATTATAGCCTAACAAGTGGCATAATAATACTCTAATGACTCCTCCATGGGTGACAATTAATATATTTTCATGGTTTTTTTCGATTACAGGCATAAAGGTTGATAAAACACGTTTTTGAAAGTCAACAAGCGATTCACCACCGGATATAATCAAACCAATCAATTTTTCTTCTGCTTCTGCGATATCATCTTTGTATTCAACTTCGATTTCTTCCCAAGTTTTGCCTTCCCAATTGCCAACATCCAATTCTCTAAATCCATGACATAATTTCATATGACAATCCTTGGTAAGATGAATATTGATAGCTGTTTTTAGTGCGCGTAACAAATCACTGGTATAAATATAATCTAAAGGAACATTCTTAAAGTAATTGGTTAGCATCTTTGATTGAATTAAACCAATATTATCTAATTCTAAATCAGCCCATCCTTGAAACTTACGGGTTTGATTCCATTCAGTTTGTCCATGTCTGACAAGATAGATTTTCATCATAACTCCTTCAATAGGTTTCGATACCATTTGATGGGTATACTTATGTCGAGTAAATCAATAGTTTTTTTTTATCAATAATCATTTTTTATAGTTATTAATTTCATTTTTTTTCATCTTCATCTAAACGTGAAGCAACATCAATAAATTGTTTTTTGATTTTTCTTAAATCTTCAAATTGAACTTGTGCGTTTGCCGCAATTGTTGATTCCTTTTCCAGTTCTTCAGCAATCGATTTATATTTTTTTGTGTAATAAGGTAACACTTTCAACAAGTGATGTATAAGGAAACATATCAATAGGTATGGTTTCTATCACATCATATGTATTCATGAGTATATCTAAATCTTTTGCAAGTGTTGATGGATTACATGATCCATAAATTAACCTTCTAGGATGGAATGTATTAATCAGTTCAATTGTTTGTTCTCCTAATCCCGTTCTTGGTGGATCAAAAAACATGACATCAATCTTCTTTGATTTTAATCCGCTTAAGGCTCTTTTAAAATCACTTTGCAGAACTGTTACGTTTGTAATACCATTTTTTTCTAGACTAATCCTTGCACTTTCACATGCTGATTTATCTAATTCAATTGCGTATACATGATATGCATCTTTGTGTATATAGTGACTTACTGGTGCAACTCCTGCATACGCATCAATTGCAACTTCAGATGATTTTAAATTTGCTAATCTTCTCATTTCAAGATAAAACTTGTCTGCTTGCGCTGAATTAAGCTGAAAGAATGCTTCAGGTCTTAATAAGAATTTATAATCATTTAAGGTTTCATCTAGTTCTAGTTTTCCATGAAGCAATCTCATTTCATCAGTGAAGAATCCTGGCTTTTTTAAATCGGTATTCATGACTTCAACAACCGAAACGATTTTGGGTTCTTTTTCAACCAAATCACGAACAAGTTCTTTAATTCTTCCTGATCTTCTTGCCATAATAAAGGAGACTTGAGCAATTTGATTGGCTTCACTGACTCTTACAATTAATGAACGCACATAACCTTTTTTTGTTTTAGAAGTCATACCATCAATTTCATGCTTATCCAAAAGTGAAACAATCGTTTTTAATATCTGATTGATTAATTTATTTTGAACAGGGCAATCATCTAAGGGTACAAACTGATTTGAACCGCGTGCATACATGCCAAAAACGTTATGTCCTTTTATGTTTTGAACAGGCAAAGATGCCTTGTTGCGATAATTTTTCGGCTCATCTGCTCCAATGGTTGGTTTGATGAGATTATAATTGAATTTTTTATGAATATAGCGTTCAAAAGATTTAACGAGGATTTCTCTTTTTTGAATCAATGTTTCCTGATAATCTAAATGTTGGGTTTGACAACCACCACATAATTCATATATAGGGCAAAAAGGGATTCTTCTTTTGGGATTTTCTATGAGTATTTTACCGATTTTTGCTATTGCTCTATTATTAAAAACTTCAGTAATAATGACTTCAATCTCTTCTTCAGGCAAAGCTTGATCAACAAAAATGGCTAATTTATTGAAGTAACCAATGCCTTCACCATTAATTCCCATACGTTTTATTAAAATGGTTAGTCGATCGTCAATCTTTATATGCTCATTCATTTTACACCTCATCTTCTACCTTTATTTTAACACAAAATGAGCTAACAAGTATTAATCAATAAAAAAAATGGGAACCGAGTTCCCATCTCAATGTTTATCTTATTATTTGTAGAAAACCACTTGCTAAAAAGATGATTAATCCAATGATGATGAGTATAATAATTTGTCTGTATTGGCATGTAAAATGCTTTTGATTTGTCTCTATGGGGAGGATAAATGCAGGATCTTTAGCGATCATCTCATTTAAATTTGAAGAAGATAATTCATATATTTTTACCCGTGTTAGAAAATAACTTCCTGCTAGGATGATGATTGACCCCAAATACCATAACGGTCGGTTCATCAGATCTTTACCTAAATTAAAGGTTTCAAGATAAAGCATTTGATCAAAGAATCTATTTTCTATCAGAATCATCAATGACCAAATAGGTATTGCAATAGAAAGCAATTTAAGGGGGACAATTAAGATTCTCTTTTTCTTATATTTAGGTATGCCATCTTTAATTTTTTCTAGTTCAGTATAAGCATCTTCACTTAAAGGAAAATCAATATCAAATTGTACACTCTTATAATTGGTGTCACCTTTTTCAGCTGTAAATACATCTTTCCATTCCGTGGCATCAAATAAGTATTTTTTACTGGTATATGTTTTGTTTTCATAAGTGAA
This sequence comes from uncultured Mariniplasma sp., assembly GCA_964566285.1. Classification (GTDB taxonomy): domain Bacteria; phylum Bacillota_I; class Bacilli_A; order Acholeplasmatales; family Acholeplasmataceae; genus Peloplasma. The sequence goes on from CAZMIG010000019.1 coordinate 19,862, forward strand.
CACAAAATCAAATGATGGAACGAGCGTTTTAAATAAATTAAATTTCTTAAGTTTAATTGCCAATTGTTTCGAATCTTCTGGATGTTTTTTCCTAATATCATTTTTAATTTCAGATTGAATGATTTCATCAATTTCATTATCACCAAGTTTTATCTGGTTTAGAGGTAGGCAATGTTTAATGCCAAAGGTTTCAAAAACATTTTTAAATTCAAGTCCTAAATAGTTATCTCTTTCATTTGATTGATAAAAGCCACTGCCTTTTTTCAATTCATGAAGCTGATTCATGAGTTCAGCATCAGTATTTGAATTTTGGCTAAAGTAGCCTTCAGAAAGCTCAACAGGTTCATAAATAAAACTTTCACTATCAGATGTGAATCTGCTGAATTCATAGGATGCATTAAGTAATTTAATCTTAAGATCAAAATAGATTCTCACTTGAATTTTGTCTTCATTAAACCATTTTTTAAATGATTGCTCTGCATAAAAACAATGCTCAACAACATCTTTGACCTGTGATTTAATACGATCAATTGAAAATAGAGAATACACATACTTACTGTGAATTAAAACTTTTCCATCAGCTTCTTGAAATTCTTGATATTGATCATCAATGAACCCGTTTTTAATGGCTTCTTTAAGATGAAGAAACGCTTTTTTCTCATTTTTGTATTCGTTGCTTTGATAAATATGATAAAGGTATAAATGACCTTCTTTTGAGATGTCTTCTTTAATCGATTCTAAAAATAATTGTTCAGCACTCTTATATGAGCCTTTCTTAAAAAGCAACTTAGCAAGTTCATACTTCGTTTCACGGTAACCCAAACTAAAGGCTTTTTGATAATATTCTTCCATTTCTTCTAGTGTGCATGAGGTATTAAAAATCTCATTATTAAGCAGATATGGAAGGGTTGCTTCAATATTTCCCGCTCTGAAAATCTCAATCATTAACTCACTGCCCAATTTATATCCATCTTCATAGTAAATACTTTTTGGATTTTTTGCTTGCTTAAAAAGAAGTTCTGCACTTAGAATCTTAGCTTCTACATGATTGAGTTGGGATGACTTGATTAAATAATCAATCGCAATATCAGTATCTTGTGCATAATCATTACCATTGTAATAATCTAAGCCAAGTTGATAGAGCCAATCCGCTTTACTCATAGACTTCTCCCTTTCAGTAAGGTTTATATTTATTATACTCACTTTTTTATAAAATAAAAAGTCAATTGTGTAAATAACAATCAACTTTTATCATTATCATTAAACGAGTCTTGTTCTAATTTTTCCTGAAATATAATCAATAACCGAAATTAAAACAATAATTGCAATCATCACTGACCCGACTTTAGACCAATCAGGTCCACTTGATGCGAATTCTAGTTTGACACCAAGGCCAATACCTAAGATATAACCTAAAACGGTAGATGATCTCAAGTTGATATCGAATCTATAAAGTGAAATTGAAATAAAATCTGGTAGAACTTGAGGTAAAATACCATATCTGATTTTTTGCCACCAGTTCGCACCTACAGCATCTAATGCTTCAATAACGCCTTGATCGACATTTTCTATGGATTCAGCGAATAACTTACCAAGCATACCGGTAGAGTGTATTGCAATCGTGATTGCACCAGTTAATCCATTTCGTCCAAACACACGAAGTAAAACAAGTGCTAAAACGATTTCAGGGAATGTTCTGATGAAAACAAGCATGACTTCTCCAGCTTTTGATGTCGTCTTCCCAGTAATATTTCTTGCTGTAATAAATCCCATCGGAATAGCTAAAATAAGCGATAAAGCCGTTCCTACAAATGCAATAGCAATTGTAATGATGCTCGCTAGAACAATACTATCTGAAAATTCCCAAATAGGTCCAGTTCCAAAGAAATATTGCCAGTCAGGATGAATAAATCCATCAATCATATAACCGAAATTCTTTGCAAATTGTGAAATTCGGTATGGATTAATACCAGATCCTTCAAATGATACAATGATTAAATAAATAAGAAATGCGGTTAAAAGCAGGGTGAACCAATACGTTTTTGGTTGTTTCTTTAAAGCCAGTTCAACAGTTGGGTTATCTAATAATCTATTCTTTCCCATTATTTCAACCGTGCCTTAATAATACCTGTGAATATTTGAATAACAGCAAACATAATGACCATCACGATAATGATCATCCCAACACGATCATATCGATACAAAACATTAACTTTTAATACTTCACCAATACCACCAGCACCGACATAACCTAATATTGCAGAGCTACGAATATTGATTTCGAATATATAAACAATATAACCAATATAGGTTGGAAAGACTTGGGGGAAGATCGCATATCTAAATGCTGTAATTTTATTTCCTCCGCAGGCTTCTAAAGCTTCATTGGGTCCCATATCAACAGTTTCAATGACTTCATAGAGCATTTTAATCATAATCGAGAAACTAAACACAGTGATCGCTGTGATCCCAGAAAGGATACCACCACCGACAAATAAAACCGCAATTAAAGCAACAACCATTAATGGAATTGTACGTATCAAATTTGAAAAGAATTTAAAAGGTTGATAAATCCAAGGATTCTTTGTAATATTTGCTGCAGCTAAAATCGCAAATGGAAATGCTGCAACCGTCCCAATTAACGTTCCTGCAAAACTCATTTTTATCGTGTCATAAATCGGACCAATTAATTCTCTTGAAAATCCAAAATAATCACCCCAAGTTTCAACTCTCGAAGGAGTTGAGTAAGGTGAGAACATCTGTTTGATGATATCATCAAATTGATTTAATTGAATATCAGCAAATCGAAAATCAATGAAAAACCAAAAAAAGGTGAATAACGCCAGAAATAAAGACATATAAATCCATGTCTTTCCTCTAGGTTGAACAACAACCTTACCGTTTGGAAGTGTATAGCTTTTTGCCATTATACTCCCTCCAATACATCTTCTTTTGTCAAACTTCTTCCGTAGATTTCAACAAGTTTTTCTTCAGTAACACCTTTGACATCACCATCATAAACAATGAGGCCATCTTTGATACCGATAATGCGTGTTGAATATCTCATTGCCAAATCCACGTGGTGCATATTGGCAATAATTGTAATCTTAAACTCTTTATTAATTCTTGCAAAGTCATCCATGACCTGCAAGGTCGTAATTGGATCTAGTGATGCAACGGGTTCATCAGCTAAAATAACTGATGGTTCTTGTGCAAGTGCTCTGGCAAGAGCAACTCTTTGTTGCTGACCTCCAGACAATTGATCAGCTCTTACATAGGCTTTTTCTAAAATACCCATTTTATCTAATGCCTCTAGGGCAATGGTCTTATCTTTAACGGGAAACAATCCAAAGATAGTTTTAAAGGTAGAGTGGTAAGCCACTCTACCTGCTAAAACATTCTTAAAGACTGACATTCTTTTAACAAGATTGAAGGATTGGAAAATCATTCCAATCCCACGTCTTAGAACTCTTAAGTCTTGTCCTTGTATCTTGCTAACATCTTTACCATCAATAAAAAGTTGACCTGCAGTAATTGGATGAATTTTATTAATGGTTCTAAGTAATGTTGATTTCCCCGCACCAGATAAACCAATGATTGCCACAAATTCACCATCATAGATTTCAAGATTAACATTCTTTAACGCTTGAAGTCCATTTGGGTATACTTTGTCAACATTCACAAATTTAATCATAGCAGAGCCTCCAAATTTTTAATTGCTTAACTTAAATTATCTCTCTTGAATTCGTAAACTGTTCTTTCTCCAGCATAATCAGCATCTGCAGAAATTTTATAACCAGTGTGTGAATAAACACTAATTGCAGCTAATCCAGCTTCAGTAGTAGCTAAGTCAATAAATGCTTCTTGAATTTGATCTTGCAATGCTATGGGCATCGTTGAAATTACAGAAATGGTGTCATTATAAATTGCTGGTGATAACGCGATGACTCTAAGGTCTGTAAACGCATTTGGATATACATCTAAAACAGATGAACTGTTTCTAGCATCCATATATACGAAACAAGCATCAGCATCATGATTTAATACAGCTAAAACACCATTTTGATGTCCAGCATAGGTAACAGATTTAACTTCACCATTTGCAGCATTAGGTGTACCTGTTACAAAGCTCATATCATTTTGGTCTAATAAAACAGCTGGGTAAACATAACCAGAACCGGAAGTCGTTGATTGTGTAGCAACAGTTTTACCAGGTAAATCTGAAAGTGAATCAAAACCTGCATTGTAATCTTCAGTTCTTACAAGAAGAATTGAGTTGTATGATGTAACTTTTTCATCAGCCAATTGTGCAGTATAGCCAGTAGCATTCATTGCAGCGATTACTTCTGCATCAGATGCTAATGAACCATCAGCTTTGTATTGTACAGCTAATCCATTACGAACTGCAGTGAGAATGACGTTAACTGAACCTGGATGATCAACAGTCATATAAGCATATTGTTGAGCTGTCAAGAATCCCACATCAATTTGACCAGAAAGCATACCTTCCATAACTGCTTCGTAGCTTAGACCAACAGTTACATTAAATTTGTAACCTTCGATTCTGTCTTCGAGAAGTTTTTCAATTGCAGTCGTCTTAAGCATGATGTCAGTGACACTCTGTGATGGAACGAATGCAATTTCAATTACAGGCATTTCTTCTTCTTGCGTACATGCTGCGAGTCCAAATGCAGCCGACAAAAGTAATAACAGTAATAACAGTTTCTTCATTTTATCCCTCTACTTTTTTTATTTGCGGTTTCCCACATACTTATAATTTAAACTAATATAGCTTATTTTTCAAGTGTATATTGAATTTTTAGATAATATATAAATAAAAAAGGCCATATTCGTGACCTTTTTCTACTTTTAAGGCTAAAATATATATTTTAGTTTTTTTCCAAGCGAACAACTTCTCTTGCAATCATAACCTCTTCATTGGTTGGAATGATATATGCTTTCACCTTAGAATTCTTAGTTGTAATCATTCTTTCACCACGGAGTGCATTTTGTTCGTAATCAATTTCGATACCCAATACTTTAACAGCTTTTAAGATATGTTCTCTAACTTCAGGAGCATTTTCACCGATGCCAGCTGTAAAGATGATTGCATCGAGTCCACCCATATAAACATAATATGAACCAATGTAATCAGCAATTCTCTTGACTTGAATCTCATGAGCTAGTGCTGCGCGATGATTTCCTTTAGCCATTGCTTCAACGATATCTCTTGAATCATTGGAGATACCTGAAACACCAAGATATCCAGATTTCTTATTAAGCTCATCTAATACTTGTGCAAATGTCTTATCTTCTTTATCAGCAATCAGCATTAAAACTGAAGGATCGATATTTCCAGAACGCGTACCCATTGGAATACCTTCTAGTGGCGTAAGACCCATCGAAGTATCAACTGATTCACCACTATCAACAGCACATAATGATGCGCCATTACCTAGATGGCAAATAATAATTTTTGCTTTTGGATTATCAAGCATTTTAAGGGCTCTTTCAGAAACAAATTGATGCGATGTTCCATGAAAACCATACTTTCTGACGCCATATTTTTTATACCATTCATAAGGAGTTGCATATAAATATGCATCTTCTTTCATCGTTTGATGAAATGTCGTATCAAAAACGGCAACTTGAATCACTTTTGGAAGTGCTTTTCTAAAACCTTCAATCCCCATGATATTTGCAGGATTATGTAGTGGTGCTAAATCATTTAAACTTCTAATTTTCTTTACGACATCATCAGTAATAATCACTGAGTTTCTAAAGATTTCTCCACCTTGAACGACACGATGTCCTACACCATTGATATCTTCTAAAGAATCAATAATTTTATGTTTGATTAAGCCCTCAACAACTAAATGAACCGCATCCTTATGATCCAAAATTTCTTTTGTTATTGAAATCTTTTCTCCATTCACTTTAATTGTAAAAACCGCGTTATAATAGCCAATTCTTTCAACTAACCCCGATGTAATCACTTCTTCACTGGGCATCTTTAAAAGTTGGAATTTTAATGATGAACTACCAGCATTAACTGCCATAATTTTCATAATTTGTACTCTCCTTATATTCTTATCATAAACTATTTATATCCATTATTCAAGCATATGAACAAATATTCATGTTAATAAATGTACGCATAAATTGCGATAAACATTAATATCGTTCCCATACTGGTAAAAATATGCCAGATAAAATGAAAATATTTGATATGTGGAAAGACATAAAATGCAACACCAGCACTATATGCAACACCTCCACCTAAAACAAGCCAAAATGCTCTAGGATCGAATGCGAAAAGCTGTTGAATAAAGACAACTGCACTCCAGCCCATTGCTAGATAAAGAAATAAATGCAATTTAGCATATTTCTTAATCCAGATGGATTTAAAAACGACACCAATACCAATCAAAATCCATTGAACGATGAAAAGTAGAGGTCCTAAACCTAATCCTGCAATCCCTAAGAAGGGTTCCTGCATCGCAGGAAGCAATAATAAGGGAGGTGCGAAAGTTGCACCAATTAAGATATAAATCGATAAGTGATCAAACCTTTGAAAAACATCTTTAGCTTTTGGATGAAACAGTGCGTGATAAATGGTACTCATCGTATATAGATTAATCATTCCAAAACCAAAAATAATTGCACTAACAACTTCGATTGATGTATCGCTTTTAATGAGTAATAAAACTAAAGCAACGACACCAAAAATAGCCATAAGGCCATGCGAAACAGCATTTGCAATTTCTTCACCTAATGTTTGTGTTTTATCTTTCTTCATGATGCATCCTCTTCTTCTATGAATTGATCTAGAAAATCTTTACCTTTGTGTGTTTCTGGTTCTGTTTTTTCTAAATCGAAATAATCAAACTGTCTTAAAGCTTCATAAGCAACAACAGCAACAGCATTTGACAGATTGATTGATCTCACTTTATTTGTGGTTGGAATTCGGTAACAATTTTCTAAATTTTTAGCTAATAATTTACGATCTACACCCGTCGATTCTTTGCCAAAAATTAAATAGATAGGTTCTTTAAGCGTTCTATAATCAATATCAGCATAATTTTTTTTGCCGTAACGTGTTAAAAACAAATAAGTTCCAGGATTCTTTTTTTTAAAATCTTCATAATTAGAATAAGTGAGGTAATCTAAGTGCTCATAATAATCAAGTGCACTTCTTTTGAGTTTTTTTTCATCAATTTTAAAACCTAAAGGTTCAATTAAATGAAGTTGTGCTCCAATTGCTACACAGGTTCGCATAATATTTCCTGTATTTTGTGGTATTTCGGGTTCATATAAAACAATATGAAACATGATGTTCACCTCTTTTTTTTTCACATAAAAACGGGTACTGCAATGTGACAATACCGTTTTTAATATTTGTCTTTACATCTATTTTTTATTTTGTTTAATTAAGCTCTGTTTCAAATCCCATAATTCTTGTGATAAATCAACATAGAATTCATGTGGTTTTTCAAGTCGTAAGACTTCAGGCCATAATTTTTGATGTTTTTCTTTAGCATAGGCTCTAATTTCTTGTAAACTTGGTAATGGATAAATGAGTTTTCCTTTTTCAAAAATAGGAATTAACAATTTTTCAACTGTGTAATTTTCGATGAGTTTACTCTTCCATGGAAAATTGGGATCAAAGATATGATACGGCTTTGTTACGTCAATAACTTCATCAAATAAAGTGATAACATCAGCTTCTGCCATCCCATTTTCATCATAGAATCGGTAGACTTGTTTAAATCCAGGAATCGTGGTTTTTTGAACGTTATCACTTATTTTTATCTTAGCGACAAGCTTATGATCCACTTCGATTGCCGACAGCTTAAACACACCACCAAAGACCGCTTCAGAACGTGCAGTTACTAAGCGTTCACCAACACCAAATGAATCAATTTGAGCACCTTGATGAATTAATTCTTTAATAAGGTATTCGTCTAAAGAATTACTAACCGTAATCTTTGTATCTTTCATTCCTGCAGCATCTAGCATTTTTCTTGCTTCTTTTGTTAGATAAGTTAAATCACCACTATCAAGACGAATACCTTTAAGTTTATATCCTAAGGGATCTAAAACTTCTTTTTGAATTTTGATAACATTAGGTATACCTTGTTTTAATGTATTATACGTATCAACAAGTAAAACAGTATTTTGAGGATAAGTTAGAGCGTATGCGCGAAAAGCATCGTATTCTGTAGCATAACTTTGAACATAACTATGCGCCATAGTTCCTAATGCTGGTATTTGATAAACAAAATCAACATATGTATTTGACGAACCTACAACACCACTAATATAAGCTGCACGTGCGCCATAAATCGATGCATCGTAGCCGTGTGCGCGTCTCGCACCAAATTCTAGAATACCTCTACCTTGCGCCGCATAGACGATTCTCGCAGCTTTCGTAGCAATTAAGCTCTGATGATTGATTGTTAAAAGAATCATCGTTTCAATTAGTTGACATTCTAAGATTGGACCTTTAACAACGATGATAGGTTCGTGAGGAAATATAGGTGTTCCTTCTTTCATCGCGTAGAGGTCACTGTGAAATTCAAATGTTTTTAAATAGTTTAGAAATTGTTCATCAAAGATTTTCTTTGACTTTAAAAAATCAATTTCATCTTTTGTAAAGTGTAGGTTTTTAATATAGTCAATGACTTGTTCAAGACCTGCAAAAATAGCAAATCCTCCATCATCTGGAATTGATCTAAAAAAAACATCAAACACAGCAATTTCATTATGTTTGTTATCTTTAAAATAACCATTGGCCATTGTCAATTCATAAAAATCCATAAGTAATGATAAATTTCGTTTTTCCATAGGATCATTTCCTCCTGTTTCAACACTTACCATTCTAACACTTTTTGTCTTTATTTGATATAATAATGTATAGAATATGTGAGGTTTACATTTATGATAGTTATCTTATCACCTGCTAAAACATTCTCAAAGAACATAACCGGTTATGAAACAAAACCCATCTTTTTTGACGATGCTGTTTTTTTGAATAAAAAGTTAAGAAAACTATCATCTAAAGTGATTTCTTCTGCAATGAAAATATCTGAAGAACTTGCAAAAAAAGTTAAAGATGATTACGAATCATTCAATCTTAGTCCTAGGGCAGCTATTTATGCATATGATGGCTATGCTTTTAAAGGATTTGATGTTCCTACTTTAAATCAAAAAGCACTTAATTATAGCAAAGATCATTTAATGATTCTTTCTGGTTTATATGGTATTGTCCGTCCATTTGATGGCATCACTCCATATCGTTTGGAGATTAAGGATAAAACGGTTCTTAATTTATATCAATTTTGGAAGAAAAAGATAGCATCTTATATCAATAATCATTATCTAGATGAGCTTATTATCAATTTATCATCTAAAGAGTATGCAAAAGTACTCGATTTAAAAGTTCAAATGATTAATATCGAGTTTACAAAACGCATTCATCAAAAACCTAAAAAAAGCAGCATGGAAATAAAACATATGAGAGGTGTCATGGCACGTTATCTCATCATGAACCCAATCGCTACATCCGATGAACTCAAGAAAATTAAGATTGAAGGATATCATTATGATGATGTGCTTTCAACTAAAGATGCGTATATATTTATTACGGAGGACGAATTATGAAACGATTCCTAAGAATGATTTTGTCAAGAACATTTTTAATTATGTTATTACTTCTTGCACAAATCGTTTTAATATTATTATTTATTGAATATATCGCTCAATTTAAATATTTTAATATTATTTTCTACGGAATATCTGTTGCAATTGTCATTTACTTAATCTATAAAGAAGAAAATCCTGCATATAAATTGAGTTGGATTATACCAATACTTCTTTTTCCAATCTTTGGTGGTATCTTCTATTTGGTTTATCGGCAACAAAATACCAGTAAAAAGATTTTAAAAAGACATACAAATATTGATCTCAATCGATACGATTATGTTCATATGTTGGATAATCCGTTAAAATCTAAAGATTCCAATTATTTAGAAAATCTTAATTGGCCGACCTATCAACATACTAAAACGCATTTCCTATCTTCAGGAGAATCTTTATTTGAAGCGATGATCAAAGATTTTAAAGCAGCAAAAAAATACATTTTCTTAGAATATTTTATTATTAATCCCGGGAAAATGTGGGATGAATTATTAGCAGTTTTAAAGGAAAAAGTTACCTCTGGTGTTGAAGTAAAAATCATCTATGATGACTATGGTTCTTCATTTTTACCTTATAGGTATGCGAAAAAGCTAAAATCCTATGGTATTGAAACGATTAATTTCAATCCAATGCGGATGCATCTAAATTTTTCTATGAACTATAGAGACCATAGAAAAATTGTTGTTGTTGATGGAAAAATCGCGTATACAGGCGGTATAAATATTGGTGATGAGTATATTAATCTTACACATCCATATGGTCATTGGCAAGATGCAGGAATTAGACTCGAAGGCGATGCAGTTTGGTCTTTGGTCATCGGGTTTTTAGAAAATTGGAGATTTTCTGTTAAACAAGATATAGATTATGAAAAATACAAGGTTACTTATCCTAAGGAAACTGATGGTTACGTCATACCTTTTGCAGACACACCACTTGATTCTGAAAGAGTGAATAAGAATATCTATTTATCATTGATTTCACAAGCAACAGAATCTATTTTGATTACTTCTCCTTACTTGATTATAGATAATGAACTTATGACAGCTTTAAAATATGCATCTAAATCAGGTGTTAAGGTTGAAATTATCATTCCCTATATACCTGATAAAAAGATTGTCTTCATGGTTACTGAATCCTATGTTCCAGAATTAATGGAAGTTGGTACACTCGTTTATCGATATAAACCAGGCTTCATTCACAGTAAGATGATAATCGTTGATGGAAAAAGAGCTTTAATTGGTACAGCTAATCTTGATTTTAGAAGTCTCTATCTTCACTTTGAAAACAGCGTTTATTTAGATCAATGTGCATCAATTAATGATATGGTTCAATTCTTCAATCAAATTCAAGAAAAAAGTATCCTAATAAAAGACTTAGGAAAAAGAAATATATTCTATAGAACAATTCAAATCTTACTTCGGGGATTTTCATCATTACTATAACAAAAAAGGCCACTGAAAGAGTAAGATGTTAGTAGACACAAAAAAAAGTCTATTAACATCTTTTTCTATTAAAATAAAGGTATTAGGAGGTTGAAGTCATGGGAAGACCAAAGGGATCAACGAGTAAAAAGCCAAACAACTATTGGAGCAAGGAAGCGAAACATGAATATGTTCAACTCATCATGGAAGGCGAAATCAGTATGTCAGAGCTCTCACGAAAGAATGGCATGGAATGATATAATTAAGTAGACACTAAGTTAAGAGAATTTAGGAGGTCTAAT
>CAZMIG010000020.1:0-26003 GCA_964566285.1 uncultured Mariniplasma sp.
AATAGAAAGAAAGGAATTACTCAATCTATCATTACAGTATTGAGTATACAAGGAATTATGAGCGCAGATTTAATTATTTATAATATTGGAAAACTATATACTCCATATTTGAATCCACCCGTTCGTGGAGCTGATATGTCAAAATTAAAAGTGATAAAAGACGCTTTTGTTGCAATAAAAGATGGTCTTATATTAGATCTTGGTGACCAAGACTATGAAAGATATAATTCAGATAATACTGAAACCTTTGATGCGAAAGGAATGGTTGTTTTACCGGGTTTAATTGATTCACATACCCATTTAGTTCATGCGGGTTCAAGAGAAGATGAATATGCAAAATTACGATCGGGAACTCCATATCTTGATATATTAAAAGCTGGTGGAGGTATTTTAGGAACGGTTGAAAAAACAAGGAAAGCTTCATTTGATTCCTTGTATCGATATGCATATGGTTCCTTAAGTGAAATGATGCTGTACGGCGTTACAACAGTAGAAGCTAAAAGCGGGTATGGCTTAAATCACGAGACTGAAATGAAACAACTTGAAGTCGCTAAAAAGCTTAATGAAACTCATCCAGTTCATGTTATATCCACATATATGGGAGCACATGCTATTCCGGTTGAGTTTAAAGGAAGAACAAGTGATTATATTAATCAGTTATATAAAGATATGGAATCAATTATATCTTTGAATTTAGCAGATTTCGTCGATGTATTTTGTGAAACAGGTGTATTTTCTGTTGCAGAAACAAAACAAATTTTAGAAAAGGCTACAAAGATGGGACTATCTGTTAAACTTCATGCTGACGAAATTGATTCTTTAGGTGGTGCGGGTCTAGGAGTTGATTTAGGTGCAACTAGTGTCGATCATCTCATGGCAATCTCAGATGAGGATATCGAAAAACTTGGGCATAGTAATACAATTGCAAACCTATTACCGGGAACTTCATTTTTCCTCAATAAAGGATATGCAAATGCTAGAAAAATGATTGATCAAAATGTTGCAGTATCGATTGCAGGGGACTATAATCCTGGAAGTTGTCCAACAGAAAACTTTCAGTTAATTATGCACTTAGCTTCAAACAAGTTAAAAATGACCCCTGAAGAAATACTAAATGCAGTTACAATAAATCCTGCTTATCATCTCAAGGAAGATAAGCATGTCGGTTCATTAGCTATTGGGAAACAAGCAGATCTTGTAATTATGGATGCACTAAACTTGAGTTATATTGTCTATCACTTTGGTGTTAATCATGCCAAACATGTTTTAATTAAAGGAAAGTTCGTCGTGAAAAATCGACAGATTGTGAGGGAATCATGAAATTAATTGACATGTCAATAAAAGAGTTTATCGATGAAATTGATTCAAAGTCACCAGCACCTGGTGGAGGGTCAGTTTCAGCACTGGCTTCAACTTTAGGTGTTTCACTAGCTAGAATGGTTGGGCATCTAACTGGAGGGAAAAAGAAGTTTTTAGCATTAACGCCCGAAATTCAATTAGAATTTATAGATGTTCATGAAGCATTGATAACAATTAAAGATGAGTTGATTGATTTAATTGATCAGGACACTGAAGCATTTAATCTTATCATCAAGGCTTATCAAATGCCCAAAGTAACAGATGAAGAAATTAAATTGAGAACAGATGCAATTCAAGAAGGGACACTCGAAGCTATCTTGGTCCCTATTAAAGTTGCAAGTCTTTCCATTTCGGCACTTCATCAAATACCGTTTTTAATTCAGTATGGCAATAAAAACACTGTTTCAGATTTAGGAGTTGCAGTTATGTCACTTGCTGTCGGTGTTGAAGGCGCGTGTATGAATGTTCTTATCAACCTTGCAAGTTTGGATGATCATATTGCTGTCAATCAATATTTAGCACAGGTTGAAAATTTGACTCAAACAGCACATAAATTACGTGATCAATTGTTAGAATCCGTCTATAAAATTTTGAATAAGAAATAAAATTTAGATAATAAAAATCTTTTTTGGATTTAGTATTGATAATCAGGGTGTAATCCCTTATAATGAAAGTAACTAAATTGATTAAGTCGGTGTTAAAATAACGTAACAGGGAATCAAGTTAAATTCTTGAGCTGTCCCAGCAACCGTGAAACGGACGAAATGCAATTACCACTGCGAATAGCGGGAAGGTGCAAAGTAGGATGATGTTAAGCCGGGAGACCTACCGAACAATCAACTATAGTCATCTTCTGGGGCTGAGAAGGACAATTCTTTTTTGTCTATTTCCATGCCTCAAGAGGCGTGGATTTTTAATTATACAAGGAGACGGACATGAAAAAAATTTGGTTTACAGTATTATTTGTATATGTATCTATGATGCTTGCTGGATGTCAAGATTCCATCGTAGAATCTGAAGTTTTATCTTTTAATTTAGAAGTGATCAGTCTTGATGAAACAATCGTGTTGAATCAATCCATCATCTTTAGCGAAGATGATGAACAGTCTATTGTTGACTTGATCGATGAACAAGTAGGACTTGATTATGAAGTTTATGATATAGGCGTATTTATTAATGGTGTAGGAAACTATTATCCTAATGAATATAGCGTAACTTATAATTATTATTACACCCTGTATGTTAATGATGAACTCGTAACAACAGGTATTCAAAATATCATTCCAATAGATGGGATGAAACTTGCTTTTGTTGAGACAACAACCCTTGATGCAATTGATGCAGAAGTCGATCAATTAATACTTCAATTTCATGATGAGTATTTAACTGATTATATCAATGACACCAATGTTTCTTATTATGTTTTAGCTTCACTTAAGCAACTCAACAATTATGGATATTGGTTTCGAGCAGTGAATACTACACTATTAAATACTACCAATTATACCCACGAGCTTGGCACCATTTCAGAAGCTTTTAAAACAACCGTTTTTGAAAAAGCTTTTGGTTTAAATACCGATGCTACAACATCTGCTTTGGCATCTTTTACAACAACCAATCCATATGATGCAATTTCATTACTGATTGCTTTGACGATGACAGAAGGATCTAGTATTCAAATTGATGATCTTATCCTATCCCTTACATCAACAACACCAGAATATATGGATGCAGATTATGCAGGAATGTTACTCTTGGCACTTGCTCCATATCATGATATTCCCGCTGTTGCTCAAACAGTAGAAGATATGGTCGATTTTATTCAAACCATGTTGACAGTTGATGGTGTTGAGTCATGGGGAAATGCCAACTCATCATCAACTGCTACAGTTATTTTAGGTTTAGTTGCACAAGGAATCAATCCTCGTGGAGAAGCATATACAACAGATGGAACCGATTTGATTGAAGCATTGTTAGGCTATCAAATTGATGGAGCTTATAAGTGGCTATTAACAGATGAACAGGTAGATATGGCCTTTTCAACACCTCAAGTTTTTTCAGCATTAGTTGCTTATAAAATTTTTAGAGATGTTTATGGTAACCCTGCATTTGATTTGTTTAATATTTAAGGAGTTAGGTGATTTATAAATGAAAGGTATTGCACTTAGAATTGTAGTTAGTATCATCATCGTTATTTCAACGGTTCTTTTGGTGAATACTTTGACAGAACATAATCATGCAGAAGAAAATGGACAGGTAAGAATTATTATTGTTGATGAAAATGATATCACGGTGTTTGATGACAATATTTCATTTGAAAAAGGTGATGATTTCTTTGATGTTTTAAATAGATCCTTTGATTTAACATGTGCCACATCTAGTTATCAACCAGATACGACATGTTCATATTCTTTTGATAATTTAGCATATAATGGGAAAGTTTTATTGGGTATTTCAAACAGTGAATTCAATATTTTAACGAATTGGTCAGATTCCTTTTTGGCATTTGAAGTTTATGATGAACCTGATTTTTATTTGTCCACTCAAGGTGTGAGTAATATTGAATTTAAAGATGGAGATCAAATTAGGATTGTTGTTAAGTCGGTCTTGGGAGGTCTATCATGAGTCAAAGACACCAAGCGATTAAAGATGCTGCATTAATTGCAGTTCTAACATCAATACTTTTTGTACAACAATTGGCGTTATCGTTTATGCCAAATGTACAGTTTACGACTTTACTGCTCGTCTTATATGCGAAAGTTATTGGGTTTAAAAAGACGTCACTAATTGTTGTTATACATGTGATGGCTGTAAATATTTTGTCACCATTTGGACCCGTACTTCCCATTCAAATACCAGCAATGCTTATTGGTTGGTTTCTCGTCCCATTTTTACTTACCACAATATTTAGGAAGTTTAATTCAGCATGGTCATTGGCAATTTTTGGATTTTTCTTTGGATTTGTTTATTGTTGGATGTACATCCCCGCATCAGTGTTTATTTTAGATATCCCATTTCTAACTTATTTATACGCAGATATCGTTTTTGAACTCATTTTTGCAGTTAGTAATTTCTTAACTATTTTGTGGCTATATGAACCACTCAAAAAGTTACTGATAGAACAAAAATCAAGATACGATATTATATCTTATCAACCTAAGATTTAATTCAGCTCTATGCGCGCATACGTACGCTAAACAAACAGCACTTTAAGTAAAGTGTTGTTTATTTTTGTATTTAGTGCTATCCTATTAGTAAAGATTAACGAGAAATTATACCTATTTTTACATTAGATAACTAGGTAAAGTTTCTTTACTAAAAATCCGTCTTAAAATTAATGAATAGATCAAAGATTTGAGGAGATTCGTATGGCAGTAGGAATCATTTTGGCTGCAGGCTATTCCAGTCGAGCAAAAACCAATAAAATGCTTTTGATGATTAAAAATAAATCACTTATTTGTCATGCGATAGATGGTATGAAACCTTTTGTAAAGCATGTTTTTGTTGTGACGGGTCACTATCATACCGATATTGAAAATGCATTAAGAAATATCGATGGTGTAACATGTATCGAAAATAAGAACTATCATCAAGGAATGTTTAGTTCAATCCAAGCTGGAGTCAATGCAATCAGCGATGACTTTTTTGTTCTTCCGGGAGATTGTCCTTTTATTCACCCTTCAACTTATGAGCTTTTATTGAATGGAGAAAAGAAAATGAGAGTTCCCAGTTATTTAGGAAGAAAAGGACACCCATTATTTATTAAAAATCATTTAATTAAACCACTACTTATCGAACCTGTAAATTCAAATTTAAAACATTTCAGAGATCGATATGAACTTGAGATTATGATTACTGATGATCCCAATATCTTAACCGATATTGATACAATAGAAGATTATTTAAAGCTAGAAAAACCACATAAGGAGGAATAACAGATGGATATTAAGCATTTTCATAGAGCGAAATCACTAGAAGAAGCTTATCAATTATTGACTGAAAACCCAAAAAACATCTTAATTGGAGGCGGCATCTGGCTTAAGATGTCGAAACCAAGTGTCAACACATTGATTGATTTAAGTGAACTAAGTCTAGATCAAATTATTGATCGAGGCGATTTTATAGAAGTAGGCGCTATGGTCACTTTAAGAGATTATGAAATTCACGAAAGCATCTTTGCTTTAGGGGATGGATTTTTAAGTAAGGGTATTAGTGAAATCTATGGTGTTGGATTTAGAAATGTAGCAACCGTTGGTGGAACTGTTGCAGGTAGATATCCATTTTCTGATCTTATTACACCCCTTTTAAGTTTGAAAGTTAAATTAGTCTTTTATCCCAAACTGGAGATGACATTAGAAGCATATATGAATTCAAAAACAAAGATGCATAACATATTAACGCACATCATCATCGAAAAAGAAAAAGGCAAAGGATTCTTCTACAAAGTTGCTAAAACCTCTACTGAATTTGCAACACTCAATGTTGCAGTGTTTAATAATTTTAATGAAATGCGCATCGTTGTTGGTTCTCGCCCAGCAGGGCCTATCTTAATTCATGAAGCGATGGATTATCTAAATAGTCAAAAAGAAATAACTGATGAAGTTTTAGATAAAACCGTACAACTGATGCTTGAAAATACTAAATTTGGTTCAAACTATCAAGCAAGCATTGAATATAGACAACAATTAGCAAAAGCTTATGTGAAGCGTGGTATAAAGGAGGTTATGACAAAATGAAAATAGCATTTAAACTTAATGGTCGTCCTCGTTCATTTGAAATTGCTCCCAATGAATACCTGTTAGAAACGCTAAGAAACAATAATATAACCAGTGTAAAAAATGGATGTGATGCATCATCTTGTGGAGCTTGTTCAGTCCTTATTGATGGAAAACCAATGTTATCCTGTTCCGTTTTATCAGCACGAGCTGACGGTTGTGAGATTACAACAGTGGAAGGCATTCAAAAAGCAGTCGATCGTATCAGTGATTTTTTTGGTGATGAAGGTGCTGATCAATGCGGATTCTGTAATTCAGGACTTGCATTAACAATTTATGCACTTCAAAAGGATTTAAAAAATCCAACAGATGAAGAGATTAAAAATTACGTTGTCGGTAACCTGTGTAGATGTTCTGGATATCAAGCGCAGTTTATTGCAATTAAACGTTATTTGGAGGATCAAAAATGAAAATTGTCAAAACAAAGATACCATCAATAGATGGTAAGGGTATTATGATGGGTAGACCTGCATATACTGATGATTTATCAGATCCCAATTGCCTTATTGTTAAACTGTTAAGAAGTCCTTATGCATTTGCAAAAATTGTATCAATTGATACAAGTAAAGCAGAAAAACTCGAAGGTGTAGAACTCGTTTTAACTTACAAGGATGTACCAAAGAAATCATATACTAGAGCAGGTCAGGGATATCCTGAACCTTCTCCACATGATAAATTTGTGTTTGATGAGTATGCAAGATATGTAGGCGATGAAGTTGTATGTGTTGCTGCGGTAAGCGAAGTTATTGCTGAAAAGGCTTTAAGTCTTATTGAAGTCAAATATGAACAATTAGAAGCTGTTCTTGATTTTGAAACAGCAATTGATAATAAGATACTTGTTCATCCAGAAGATGGTATAAAAGAAATGTTTCCAATTGGCTTTGAGCCAAAAAGAAATATTGCTGCTGCTTATGGTATGGAAGTAGGAAAAGTTGAAAATACTTTAAAAGAATGTGAAGTGATTATCAAAGAATCATTTTATACACAAGCTCAAGCACATGCGATGATGGAACCTCATACGGTGAATGCAAGATTAGATATACATAATCGTTTGGTTCTCTATTCATCGACTCAAACTCCTTTCCATGTTCGTCGAATTATTTCACAAACATTGGATGTTCCACTATCTAGAATCAGAGTCATAAAACCGCGCGTTGGTGGTGGATTCGGTGGTAAACAAGCACTACATGGTGAAATGTTTGTCTCATTAGTTACGCTAAGAACAGGTAAACCATCTAAGATTGTGTATTCAAGAAAAGAAGTATTTGAATCTACCTATACAAGACATCCCATGCGTCTTGATATGACATTAGGTGCAATGAAAGATGGAACATTAAAAGCAATTGATTGTCATGTTTTATCCGATACTGGTGCTTATGGTGAACATGCGCTGACTGTATTTATGGTTACAGGATCTAAAGTATTACCTCTTTATAACAAAGTTGATGCTGTACGATTTAATGGAGAAATTGTTTATACAAATCATGTGTCAGCTGGTGCATTTAGAGGATATGGTGCAATTCAAGGTAATTTTGCTTTAGAATCAGCTATTGACATATTATGTGCAAAACTTAAAATGGATCCTATAGCATTTAGACAAAAAAATATGATTTTGGAAGGTGAGACATCACCAATCTTTGAAATCATGGGTGAAGGTACTGCTGGTACAGCAATGATTATGGAATCATGTAAACTTGATTATTGTGTCAAGCGTGGTATTGAACTTATTGATTGGAAGAAAAAATATCCAAGAATTGATTTAAAAAATCACAAGATAAAAGCTGTTGGTATGGCAATTGCCATGCAAGGCAGTGGTATTCCATATATTGATATGGGAGCTGCAACAATCAAACTTAATGATGATGGATTTTATAATTTAATGGTTGGAGCAACTGATATTGGTCAAGGCAGTGATACGATTTTAGCTCAAATAGCTGCAGAAGAATTAATGACGACTGTTGATAAAGTCATTGTTTATTCTTCGGACTCAGACTTAACACCATTTGATACTGGAGCTTATGCATCTAGTACAACCTATGTTTCGGGTAATGCTGTGTTAAAAGCTGCTACTCAAATGAAAGAAATGATAATTGTTGAAGCAGCTAAGGTATTAAAAGTTGAGCCTAAAGATGTTGTGTTTGATGGAGTTGTTTTAAAAGCAGAAGACCAAAAAATTACTTTATCGGATCTAGCTAATAGATTAACTTATAACGAAGACCAAAAGCAATTAACAACAACTGGTAGTTATGTAGGACATAAATCACCACCACCATTTATGGCTGGTTTAATTGAAATTGATATCGATAAAGAAACTGGAGAATTTGATATCATCGATTATGTGAGTGTTGTTGATTGTGGAACACCCATCAATTTAAAACTCGCTCAAGGTCAAGTTGAAGGTGGTATTGTTCAAGGGTTAGGTATGGCAGCATTTGAAGAAGTGAGATATGGTAAAAAAGGAAACTTGCTATCAAATTCTTTCCTCTACTATAAGATACCTACAACAAAACAGATACACAAACTAACAACTGAATTTGCAGAAAGTTATGAAACATCAGGACCATTTGGTGCTAAATCTGTAGGAGAAATAGGAATTGATACACCTCCTGCTGCATTAGCTAATGCTGTTTATAATGCATTAGGTGTTAGAATTACTTCATTACCAATTACGTCTGAAAAAATATATATGGCAATGCAAGAAAAAAAACAAAAGGAGAGCAAATCATGAAATTTAATAAATCAATCGGAATAACCATCCTATTCTTTGGTGCTATCTGGGGAATATTAGAAGCAACCTTAGGTTATGCATTACAATTTTTACCACCTTTAGTATCAGGAAGCATTATGTTTCCTATTGCAGCAACCTTAATGTATCTAACCTATAATAATACAAAATCTAGATCAGCAATGATTTATGTTGCTGCGATTGCAGCAACACTTAAAGCAATTAATTTCTTTTTGCCAGGACTTCCACCTATCAAAACTTATAATCCAATGATTGCAATTATGCTTCAATCAGTGGTTATGGTTGTCTTTTTACCACTCATTAAGAAAGAATCTGTTTTAGTTAAAATGTCAGGTATCGCAAGTGTTGGATTATCATGGAGATTATTATTTCTTGGAAATATTGCTATTAATCATGCTTTGACAGGATTTCCTTTTGGTCAACTTACAAGTCTATCCAATATGGTTGAATTTGTTATATACCTAGGTTTGATGGAAGCACTCGTACTAAGTATCATTCAATTAACAGCTTTTGCATTAAAACAGAAAATTAGTTTTACATTTAAACCCAATTTACTGATTTCCTTATCTACATTTGTTGTCGCAATTGTTGTTACTATCTTTTTATAATTACAATTTTTGCAGCCTAAGAAAAGAGTTGATGATATGAATGATTTATATGAAAAAATAGTGTCCTATCAAGCGCAAGGGTTAGACATGGTTTTAGTGACTGCCGTTGAAAAAAGTGGAGAAGGACCCGTTGAATTAGGAAAGAAACTACTCGTTGTTGAAACGGGAGTTTTCTTTGGAACTGTTGGTGGTGGAGCGCTTGAGCATTACGCCATCAATAAAGCAAAAGAACTAATTAAAAAAAGAGAACATTTTACAGAAAAGTATTTATTAGATAAAGGTAAGGTCACACCAGAAGCTAAAACATTACCAATGGTTTGTGGAGGAGTAGTGACTTTATTCTATGAATTTATAGGTGTAAAAAACTATATTTATATTTTTGGTGCTGGTCACGTTGGTCAAGCACTCGTTAAAGTTTTAAAGCCTTTGAACTTTCATGTTACAGTTATTGATGAGAGAAAAGAAATCATCGATGAATTTGAAGGCGGAGATGTTGTAGTTCATCAGCATTTTGCACCCTATATTGAAGAAAAAGGAATTAAAGAAAATAGCTTTGTTGTTGTTTGTACACCTTCACATGCTTATGACTATCATGTGATTAACAAAATTATTGAACTCAAATTGAAACCTAAATATATAGGTATGCTTTGTTCTGTAGAAAAACTTAAGGACTATCTCAAAGAAACCTATAAGAGATTTGGGAAAGATGTTGATTTGAGTAATTTCTATTCGCCTATTGGTTTAGATGTAGGTGGTGGAGCACCAGAAGATATCGCAATTTCAATTGCATCAGAAATACTAGCAATACACTTCAATAAAAAAGACCAAAAACATATGAGGGAAACTATCGATGATAACAATCGTTACTGGGAAAATAAATGAAGGAAAGACAACAGCCTTAATAACTCATTATCATAAGCATAAAAAAGGAGATGGTTTCATCTCTGAAAAGAAAATGGTTAATCAAAAGGTTCATAGTTACACATCTATTAAGCTATCAACTAAAGAATTCAAACTATTTATGCTTCATGAATATTACTATTCTGAAAATTTTTCAAATGCTGGAAAAATCGGACCTTATTTCATTAACTTATTCACGCTTGATTGGATTGAAAAATCAATTGATCAAATGATTGCTTTAAAAATTGAGCCCATCTATTTAGATGAGATAGGTGTTTTAGAAATAAAAGGATACGGATTTCATCATATTTTCAGAAAGATGATTGATTCAAAGCTTGATTTAATCATTTCAGCTAGAGAAGATTTAGTAAATACAATTATTGAAACTTTTAAACTGAAAGATGTTAAATTGCTTAAAGTCAATCCATAGGAGGATCTTATGTATGATAAAGCTTTCATTCATGGCAAAGTTTATTTAAAAACTGGATGGCAAGATGTCAATATATATATTGAAGGCGAAAAGATTGCTTTAGTGAGCAATGAGATTTTTCCTGCGAAAGAAGTGATTGATGTTGAAGGCTATGAGGTTTTGCCAGGCGTTATAGATCCACATGTTCATTTCGAGCTTGATTTGGGTTTTATCAAATCTGTCGATGATTTTTACTCTGGGAGCGTTGCTGCAGCTTATGGTGGTGTTACATCTTACGTTGATTTTTTAGCTCCTGTAGATAATGAAGAAGATTTAGAAAAAGCGTTTAATAAAAGAATGGAACTCGCTCAAAAGAGTGTTGTTGATTATCACTTTCATGCATGCATTAAAAATCCCAAAGGTGATTTAGAGGCATTTGTGAAGAAGATGAAGGCTTTGGGGATGAATACTTTAAAACTATTTACGACATATTCTGACTCTAATCGAAGAACTTATGATCCTGAAATTATTGAGCTTCTCGAGCTTTCTAAAAAATATCATTTCTTAATCATGGCGCATATAGAAAATGATGAACTCATTGATTTAGATCCAAAGTTTACTTATCGCGATTTATTAAAAAGCAGACCACAATTAGCTGAAACCACTGAGGCATTAAAACTTGCTAAATATACGAGACAAACAGGTGGATGGATGTATATGGTTCATTTAAGTAGTGGGAAGACATTAGAAGCATTGGTTCAAAATTACTCTGATATTTTGAATCAACACTTTTTCATTGAAAGTTGTCCGCAATATTTTTCATTTACTAGCGATGTCTTTGAACAAAAAGATGGTTATTTATATACATTTGCTCCACCACTAAGAAGTGCACATGAAAAAGCTTTATTGCAATATAATAGACAAGCAATATATACAATTGGAACTGATCATTGTGCATTTATGAAAAAAGATAAGAATAAAGAATCGTTGCATGATACACCACTTGGTATCGGAGGAATCGAACATGCTTTAGGAGTGATGAGATATCACTTGAAAGATGAAGCGATTGAAAAGATGACTTCAAGGGTTGCCTATACGCAAGGATTAAGAAGTAAAGGAGAAATCACAGAAGGTTTTGATGCTGATCTAGTTGTGTTTAAAGCCGAGAAAGAGTTGAAGGTTCATGGAAATCATGGCACTTGTGATTACTCAGTTTACGAGAATTATCCTACTGCAGGAAAAGTAATATCAACGATGCTTAGAGGAAAATTTGTTATAAAAGATGGCGTTTGGATTGGCCATAAAGGACAATGGATCAAAGGAAGTGATTTTCATTGATTAAAGCAATTGTTAATGCAAGAATTTATGATTTTAATCATTTTATTGATAAGGGTTTTGTTGTTTTCGATGACAAGATTTTAAGTGTTGGATCGATGGATGAATTTAAAAATAAAGACTATCATTTGATTGATGCTCAAGATCATTTGGTAATACCCGGTTTAATCAATAGTCATACACATATCTATTCAACATTTGCTAGAGGTATGTCTGTTCCATTTAACCCTAAGAATTTTCAAGAGATTTTAGACCAGTTATGGTGGAAATTAGATCGTAATCTAGATAATGAAATGACTTACTTTAGTGGAATTGTTAGTGCAGTCGATCATGTGAAAAATGGTGTAACAACAATGATCGACCATCATGCAAGTGGTGTTGATATCACCGGATCATTAGAAGCTCTTAAAAAAGCTGTTTGTGATGATACTGGAGTAAGAGGTATTTTTGCATTTGAAACGAGTGATAGATTTGATGTTGATCAGGCGATTAAAGAAAATGTAACATTTAATAAAAACAATCATTCAGGAATGACAAAAGGATTATTTGGTTTGCATGCTTCAATGAGTCTATCTGAGGCAACACTGAAGAAAGTTAAAGCTAATTTAGGTGATATGCCTATACATATTCATGTTGCTGAAAGTGTTATGGATGAAGAAGATAGTCAAAAGAAGTATAAAGAAAAGATTATTAAACGTCTAGATAGACATGGTTTATTAAATAAAGATAGTATCATTGCACATGGTATTTATATTGACGATGAAGAAATGGATATTTTAAAGAAACATGATTGCACGATTGCAGTTAATTTTAGTTCTAATATGAATAATAGTGTGGGAATCCCCCCTCTTAAATCGTTTAGGGCACATCATCTAGGTGTGATGGTAGGCAACGATGGTATATCATCATCAATCACTACTGAATATTTGAATGTCTATTATGCGACGCGTTTATTAGATAAGACACCCAATTTATTTGGTTTTGATGAGCTAATAAAATTGATTGATGAATCTTATCAATATGCAAGTAGAATCTTAGATGTAAAATTAGGTAGAATTGAAAAAGGATACGAAGCTGACCTTTTAGTCATTCCTTATATGCCTCCTACGCCAATTAACGAAAGTAATGTATTTGGACACTTATTCTTTGGACTATTCAACAGTTTTAAGCCAAAATGTGTCTTTATTGAAGGTAAACAAATTGTTAATTTTTATAATGTTAATGAGTATTTAAATGATCAATACTTCAAGGCAAATCAATATGCAGCAAAATTATGGGACAGAATAAATAAGGAGATGAAGTAGATGAATCTAAAAACAACATTTGACGGATTAAAATTAGATAATCCTTTAATGCCGGCGTCAGGACCGTTAGTCGGAGATACTGAAAAACTAATATTTATGCGTGATGCAGGTTGCGGTGCAGTTGTAACAAAAACGATATCAACAAAAGAACCTCATATTCCTAAGCCATGTATATATGGTGATAAAGATTATGTGATGAATAGTGAACTATGGAGTGAGTATTCAAAAGAAAAATGGGCGAACGAATTTTTACCTGAATTTAGTAAGGTTAAAGATAGACCGCTTATTATCAGTGTAGGTTATACCAAGGATGATATGGAAGTATTAATTCCTCTTTTAGATTCGTTTGCTGATGCTTATGAAGTATCCACACATTATGTTGGTACAGATTTAAGTGTTATTGCAGGTACTGTAAAAACAATTAGAAGTCATACTAAAAAACCAATTTATATGAAGATTAGCCCACATATTCCTAATCCTGCGGAATTTGCAAGAGTCATTAAAGAAAATGGTGCAAATGGTATTGTTGCAATTAATTCTTTGGGACCAACAATGAAAATTGATATTGCATCAAGATCAATTAAGTATGCCAATGAATCAGGATTCGTATGGACAAGTGGACCAGTCATTAAAAATCTAGCTTTAGCAACTGTTTATACAATTAAAAAAGCCGAACCTTCCTTAACTGTTATTGGTGTCGGTGGCATTCAATCAGCTGACGATGTGATTGAATTTTTACTCGCAGGAGCAAGTGGTGTGCAAATGTTATCTGCTGCTTTACTCAAAGGCAAACAGTTATATGCTAAAATCATCGAAGATTTACCTAAAAAGTTAGAAAAATATGGATTTAATAGTGTTCAAGAAGTTATTGATACAACACTATCAAATCATGTTTCTTATAAGGCAAATGTGCCTACGTTAATTGAAGAAAAGTGTATCAAATGTAATCTTTGTGTCAAAATATGTCCATATTTTGCCATTTCAATGCAAGACAAAATTACATTTGATCCAGATAAATGTTTTGAATGTGGTTTGTGTGTCGTTAAATGCCCAACAAACGCAATTATAATGGAAATGGAGTGATGGCATGAAAGATATTAGTATTTCTATACCTAAAGAAGATCATAATGAAAAAGTTTCTGGTAGTTCACCTTATGTAAGTGATATTAGGATGGATCATATGCTTTATGCAAAAACAGTTCGGTCAATACATGTAAAAGCAAAAATTATGAGTATTGAGATTCCCCCATTACCCAATGGGTATTTTGTAGTTGATTATAAAGATATTCCTGGCAATAATTATGTCAAGATGATATTTGAGGATTGGCCAGTATTTGCTGAGGAATCAGTCAATTACATTGGTGAACCTATCATGTTGGTTGTCGGTAAAAACAAGCAGACAATTAATGAAATTATCGATCAAATAAAAATTGTTTATAAAATCCTAAAACCGGTTTTTGAGTATAAAAAGAGTGTCATTCACAAGCAGTTTAATAAAGGGAATAGCAAACAAACATTTCAGAAACCTAAATATAGCATAACGCATACTTATGAGACAGGATATCAAGAGCAAGCATATATTGAACCTCAAGGATTTATCGCATATCCAGAGACGAAAGATAAAGTAACTTTAATAGGATCAATTCAATGTCCTTATTATGTTAAAAATGCAGTAATTAATACATTGGGATGTGAACCTGAACAAGTTAGAGTTATTCAACCTTCGGTTGGAGGAGCATTTGGTGGGAAAGAAGAATTTCCTTCTCTCATGGCATGTCAACTTGCTGTTGCAGTTAAGAAAATAGGATTACCTATTAAGATGATTTATGAACGAGAAGAAGATATGGAAGTCACAACAAAAAGACATCCATCAAAGATTACTTTAACAGCGGCGATTAATAAAGATTTTAAAATTGAAGGTATCAAAGCACATGTATCACTTGATAGTGGTGCATATATAGGTTTGAGTGGTGTTGTCTTAGCAAGAGCGATGATTGCTGCAACATCAGCATATACTATTGACAATTTAGATATCTCTGGAGATGTTTATGCTACCAATACTGTTCCTAATGGAGCATTTAGAGGTTTTGGAGCACCACAAATGATTTTTGCTATGGAGATGTTTATTCATCATATCGCAAAAGAATTCAAACAAGATCCATTTGTCATGAGAATGAACCATTTAGCGAAACAAGGTGATTTAACATCAACATCTGGTTTGTATAGAGATCCAATTATTATGAAAAAGATGATTGATAAAGCAACAGAAATTTCTGGATACCATGAAAAGGTTAAAGCATATGCTTATCCTTCAGTTTATAAGGGAATTGGTATGAGCTGGTTTTTACATGGATGTGGATTTACTGGAAGCGGAGAAAGTACTCATATTAAGGCAAAAGTAAAATTAAGAAAAGATGAGAAGAATCAAGTATATGTCTTAGTATCGGCTGTTGACATGGGTCAAGGCGCTAAAACGACTTTAAAGAAGATTGTTGCATATGCTTTAGAATGTAAACTTGATCAAGTCACATTTGATAATCCTGATACAGATTTTGTTCCCGATTCCGGACCTACGGTTGCTTCTAGAACGGTCATGATTGTAGGCGGATTACTCGCTAGAGCGGCTTTAAAGATGAAGGAAACCTGGAAACAGGATGAAGCAATGGTAATCAATGAAAATTATTCACAACCAGAATATATCAAATGGGATGAAGATCTAATGATTGGTGATGCATATCCAGCTTATTCTTGGGGTGTAAACATTGTTGAAGTCGAAGTATCACCAATTACTTATCAAACAAAAGTAAAACACATATGGAGTGTTTACGATGTAGGTAAGGCGATTGATGACCGTATAGTTTTAGGTCAAGCTGATGGTGGTATCGCACAAGGTGTTGCTTATGGATATCTTGAAGTGATGAAGCATGAAAAGGGAAAATTAAAACAAAAATCATTGACAGATTATATCATTCCAACATCTGTTGATATGGCACCTACTGATACTGTAATTATGGAAAACCCTTATATATTAGGACCATATGGAGCAAAAGGTGTAGGTGAGTTAACTTTAGTAGGTGGAGCGCCAGCCGTTGCACTTGCGATAGAGCAAGCCATTGGAAAGAATGTATATAAAATACCAGCATCACCTGAATATGTATTGGAGTTGATGACAGATGAGCATTAAATTTAAACTCAATAATAAAGATATGGAGTTAAACCTAGATCCTTCGATGCGATTTTTGGATGTACTTCGCAATCACTTAAACTTAACAGGTCCTAAAGAAGGATGTGGAGAAGGAGAGTGTGGTGCATGTGCAATCTTAATGGATGGACATATTGTACACAGTTGTATCTTGCCGCTTGCTAATGTTTCTGGTACAGAAATCATGACGATTGAAGGGTTCAAAGAAACCAAGAGATATCAGATTTTGGCAGATGCAATGTTAGAAGAAGGTGGTTCTCAATGTGGTATATGTACGCCAGGAATGATGATTGCTGCTGAAAGTTTATTACGCCAAAATCCTAAGCCTACAGATGAAGAAATACGTATTGGGATTTCGGGTAATTTATGCAGGTGTACTGGATATAACATGATAATTAAAGCTATAAAAACTGCTTCAAAAAAGGGTGATGGCTTATGGTAAAACATGTCATACCGAAAAATGTATCAGAAGCATTAAATTATTTATATGATGGCGATTATAAAGTCATAGCAGGTGGAACAGATCTAATGATTCAAAAGAGAAATTCAGCAGAGCTTCCCCCAAATTTCAATTCTAATATGTTATATGCATTTAATTTAGAAGAACTGAAATATGTTATTAAAGAAGAACACCAACTTAGAATTGGTTCGATGACATCATTGGAAACTTTGTTGCATCACCCAGACGTTCCTCAGCTCTTAAAAGATGTCATCATGGAAATGGCTTCTCCAGGAATTAGGAATATGGCAACATTAGCAGGCAATATTGCGAATGCATCACCTGCTGGTGATAGCTTGGTTGTATTATATCTGATGGATGCAATCGTTGTTTTATCAAGTATTTATCAAAATCGGTATTTACCCGTTGAAAAAGTAATTAGCGGTCCAAGAAAGACTGTTATACAATCAAATGAATTAATTAAAGAAATTATTATTCCTAATCATGACGTTACAAAAACCTCATGGGTTAAGGTTGGCGGAAGACAAGCAGATGCAATTTCTAAAGTTTCATTTGCAGGTGCAATTACGATAAAAGATGACAAAGTTGTTGATTTAAGAATTGCTTTGGGTGCTATCTCTAAAACTGTTGTTCGTGATAGAAATATTGAAAAGCTATATAGACAGGAAACAATTGCACATCTTAAAGATGAAGTGAATAATGTTTTATCGCATTATAAAGACATTATTAGTCCCATTGATGATCAGAGATCAACCAAGGATTATCGGATAAAAGTTGCATTAAATTTGATTGAGGATTTTATTAATAAACTATAATTTTGGAGGTGTACAATGGATTATAAAAGAATCATGAAAATAGCTAGAGGTGAGCTTGAAGCAGAGCTTGTTTTAAAGCATGCACAAATCATCAATGTCTATAGTGGTGAAATAGAAAAGGGAGATATTGCAATTGAAAACGGCATCATTGTTGGTGTTGGTTTATATCATGGGCAAGTTGAACATGATCTAAAAGATAAATATGTATCTCCAGGTTTTATCGATGGACATGTACATATAGAGTCGTCAATGTTAACCCCATATGGATTTGCAAGAATCGTTGTTCCC
Organism: uncultured Mariniplasma sp.; assembly: GCA_964566285.1. Taxonomy (GTDB): domain Bacteria; phylum Bacillota_I; class Bacilli_A; order Acholeplasmatales; family Acholeplasmataceae; genus Peloplasma. Next base: position 18,202 of record CAZMIG010000020.1, read on the forward strand.
AAAGGAACGACAACAATTATAGCCGATCCCCACGAAATTGCAAATGTATGTGGAAAAAATGGCATTCAGTTTATGCTAGATAGTAGTGAAGATATTCCTTTAAATGTTTACATGATGATTCCATCTTGTGTTCCCGCATTAAAGGATGAAAATAGTGGTGCTGTTGTGAGTGCGAAAGACATTAAATCGTTTATGGATCATCCTAGAGTTCTTGGATTAGGTGAAGTTATGGACTATCCATCGGTTATTTTTGGTGATGATGATATGCACGAGAAAATTGAACTCATGCGTGGACGTATCATTGATGGGCATGCACCGGATATAATGGGTAATGATTTAAATGCATATATTGCTGCTGGTGTGATGACTGATCACGAATGTACGTTTAAAGAGTCAATGCTTGAACGGATAAGAAAAGGAATGTATGTTCATTTGAGAGAGGGATCTCAAACTAGAAATACGAATGCATTACTTAAAGGATTGAATAAAGATAATATAAATCGCGTTCTTTTCTGTACTGATGATAAGCATCCTTTTGATATTAAAAAAGAAGGGCATATTAATTTTAATGTCAATTTAGCTATCAAAGATGGTATGGATCCTGTTGATGCAATCAAGATGGCAACATTAAATGCAGCGACATGCTATAAATTACCCCATTTGGGTGGTATTGCTCCAGGCAAACAAGCTGATTTACTTGTCTTTTCTAATTTAAAGCACATTGAACCCGAAGTCGTTTATTATAAAGGTCAAATTGTTGCTAAAAATGATGAAGCATTATTTGAAATGCATTATGAAGTTCCCGAATCAGTATTAAATACAGTGCATTTGGATCATAAGAAAGTATCTTTTGACTTAAAACTTAAATCAAACAATGTAAAAGTGATTGCGTTAGTAAAAAATAATATCATAACGAAACAATGTATGAGAAAAATAAAAGTTAAAAATCATTCATTCGTTTATAATCCAGATATTGACATTCTAAAATTAGCTGTTGTTGAAAGACATCATCATACGGGCAATGTCGGCATTGGACTAATTGAAGGATTTGGAATCAAGAATGGGGCATTAGCAATGACGATTGCTCATGATTCTCATAATTTAATTATTATAGGTTCATCAGATGATGATATGAGAATTGCCCTTGAAAAAATTAAAGAAATTCAAGGTGGAATTGTCCTTGTCAAAAATGGTGAAGTTATAGATTACCTTCAACTAGAAGTTGGTGGAATAATGACAGCTCAACCTGAAACGATTGTTGAGCATACGCTATTAAGTATGAAAGAAAAAATTGAAAAGATGGAACTTAATCCTGAAGTAGGGGATCCATTTATATCACTTGCATTTCTAGCTTTACCAGTTATACCAGATTTAAAATTAACAGATCGTGGATTATTTGATGTTATCCAATTTAAAATTGTACCTATAGAAGGGGAATGAAGGTGTTAATTTGAGCTTTGCAAAACTATATCGATGTACTTTGTGTCAAAAAACTTACTCAATTAATGAGCAAATTTTAACATGCCCATCTTGTGGAGAAAAAGGCATTTTGGATATTGAATATGATTACGATGCTATGAAAAAATTTGTTGATAGATCGTATTTTTCCAATAATCAAGATTTTACAATGTGGCGTTATGCACCGATGATGACTGTAGATTTAAAACACATTCATCAAATGTTAAAAATTGGGTGGACTCCATTATATCTTGCAAATAGGCTCCAACATAAGCTTGGTATTAAAACATTGTACATTAAAGATGAAGGATTAAATCCAAGTGCTTCTTTAAAAGATAGAGCAAGTGGTGTCGCAATATTAAAAGCAATAGAAGCGGGATATGATACGATTTCGTGCAGTTCAACTGGTAATGCTGCATCAAGCCTAGCTTGCCATGCAGCAAGAATGGGACTTAAGTCTGTTATCTTTGTTCCTAAAAGAGCACCCATAGGAAAAGTTAATCAATTATCAATTTATGGAGCGAATGTGATTAGCGTCGATGGTGATTATAAAGATACCTTTAATTTATCAAAAGAAGCAATTGATCATTATGGGTGGTATAATAGAAACGCTGCAATAAACCCCCACCTTGTTGAAGGTAAAAAAACGGTTGCTTTAGAAATTGCTGAGCAACTCGATTTTAAACCAACAGAATGGGTTTGCGTATCTGTTGGAGATGGATGCACGCTAGCTGGTGTATACAAAGGATTTTATGACTTAAAACAACTTAATTTGATTGATAAGATACCTAGAATTTTAGGTGTTCAAAGCACGGGATGTTCACCCTTTGTTGATGCATATATCACGCATAAACCAATCAAAGAAGCCGAAGAAAACACGATAGCTGACAGCATCTCAGTTGGGATACCGAGAAATCCAATCAAAGCACAAAAAGCAATTGAAAAATCTAATGGTGCTTGGATTGCTATTACTGATGAACAGATATTAAAAAGTATGAAAAGATTAGGAAGTAAAGAAGGTATATTCGGGGAACCAGCTGGTGTAGCAGCACTTGCGGGTCTCGAAGAAGCAATCAAACAAGGGATTATCCTCAAGGATGAAACCGTAACAGTCATTATGACTGGTAATGGACTTAAGGATCCACACAACGCTCAAAAAGCAGTAAAGCCTCCTGTCCTATTAAAACCTAAACTCAATGATTTAAAACTATACTTTAAAGAAAAAGGAGAGCAAAAACATGCCTAAAGTACCATTTGGACCTACCTATGATGAGATGTTAAATCCAAGTAGCATAGATCCACAAATCAGAGAAAAAGCACTCCATGCTAAAGAAAATGAATTGGATCCAATTAATCTATTCAACATCACATGGAAAAATGAAAAAAATGAAGTAAATAAAATTGTTTTACCGAAAGCACTAACAGGTGTTGATGCCAATATCGTAGTTTTACTTGGCAAATATTTTCCATCAGGTTCGCATAAGGTCGGTCCTGCATATTCAACGTTAATTGAAGGGTGTGTTGATCGCGATATCGTACCTGAAAAACATACAATCTTAGGACCTTCAACTGGAAATTTTGGAATTGGTGTTTCTTATATTTGTAATTTAATGAAATACGATTCAATTGTTATTATGCCTGATAATATGAGTAAAGAGCGTTATGATCGTATTCAAAGATATGGCGCTAAACTGGATTTAACTCCAGGAACCGAATCAGATGTTATTTTAACTTTGGAAAGAACTTATGAACTTAAGAAGAATCCTAATTATCGTTCATTAGCACAATTTGAATTATTACCTAATTATAGATTCCATAGACATGTCACTGGAAATAGTGCTATTGAAGCTGTAAAAGGTATTGGTAATGGTAGAATTGCTTGTTTTGTTTCGGCACCAGGTAGTGCAGGAACATTAGCTGCTGGAGATCAAATCAAATCTGTATATCCTGAAGCAAAAGTTGCTGCTTTAGAACCTTATGAATGTTCGACACTTATGAATGGTGGACGAGGACAACACCGTATTGAAGGTATTGGTGATAAGATGTGTACATTGATTCATAACGTGTTAAACACAGATTTTATTGCATTAATAAAGGATGAAGAATCTGTTAGAGGATTAAAAATTATCCACGATGCACCTCACATTCTTGTTGAAAATGGTGTAGATCCGAAGATTGCTGAACAAATGAGAGATTTATTTGGTGTTTCAACCATATGCAATATCATTGGAGCAATCAAGATGGCGAAATTCTTAAGACTTGGTGAAAATGATAATATTGTGACAGTAGCAACCGATGGTTATGATCGTTATAACAGCGTGATTGCTGATTTGGAACGACGTGAACTTGAAACTGCTGATTTTGTTTTAAGAAGATGGTTTAAAGATATCTTCCATAAGACAAACCTCGATGATATCAATGATATGAGATCTTTAGAGAAAAAGGAAAGACTATTTAAGCAAAAAGAAAATGACTGGTTAAAATTCAATTATTCAATTGAGTATTTGAACCAGATGAGAAATATGAAGTTTTGGAATGATGAATATGAATTGATTTATCATTACGATAAAAAAATTATTGAAATGAGAGGTAAAGATCTATGAAAATTCCATTTGATGACATATTAAAAAAAGCACAATCATATGAAAAGGAAATGACGCGTTTCTTAAGAGACATGGTCAAGATTCCTAGTGAATCAAGTGATGAAAGAAAAGTGATTGAAAGAATTAAGGAAGAAATGATTAAAGTTGGTTTTGATTCTGTTTCTATTGATCCCCAAGGAAACCTATTTGGTAAAATTGGTCACGGCAAGCATTTGATTGCTATGGATGGTCATATTGATACAGTAGGTATTGGAGAAATAAAGAATTGGACCTTTGATCCTTATGAAGGTTATGAAGATGAAGAAACTATTGGCGGTAGAGGAACCTCTGACCAAGAAGGCGGTATGGCTTCAATGGTTTATGCAGGAAAAATCATTAAAGATTTAAAATTAGAAGATGATTACACACTTTTAATTACTGCAACCGTTCAAGAAGAAGATTGTGATGGCTTATGCTGGCAATATATTATTGAAGAAGATAAAGTAATTCCAGAATTCGTTGTTATTACTGAACCTACATCCTGTAGAATTTATCGTGGACATCGTGGTCGTATGGAAATTAAAGTAAGTACACATGGTATATCATGTCATGGTAGTGCTCCTGAACGCGGAGACAATGCAATCTTTAAGATGGCACCAATCTTATTAGAACTAAAAGAATTGAATAACAGACTTACATATGATGCCTTCTTAGGAAAAGGAACATTAACTGTTAGTGAAGTTTTCTTTAGCTCACCCTCAAGATGTGCAGTTGCTGATGGTTGTTCAGTCTCTATTGATAGAAGACTCACGCATGGTGAAACTTATTTATCAGCTTTAGAAGAAATTAGAGAACTACCTTCTGTAAAAGAAGCTGGAGCAATTGTTGAAATGTATACGTATGAAAAACCTGCATATACTGGATTAGTTTATCCAACACAATCTTATTTTCCAACGTGGGTATTAGAAGAAGATCATGTTGTATGCGAGTCCACAGTTGATGCTTATAAAAACTTATTTAAGAAAGACCCTATCGTTGATAAATGGACATTCTCAACAAACGGTGTTTCTATTATGGGAAGACACGGTATTCCATGTATTGGATTTGGTCCAGGGCATGAAGAAGAAGCTCACGCTCCAAACGAAAAGACTTGGAAAAAAGATTTAATTGAAGCTTGTGCAATGTATGCTGTAATCCCATTAATGTATTTAAAGCACATTAATAAGGAGAAATAATATGGAACCACTATATAAAGGAAAACATTTCATTACGCTAGAAGAATGGAAAAAAGAAGAAATTGATAAATTATTAGAAGTATCAAAAGAACTTAAAAGAAAGTTCTTAAATAATGAACCTACGCCTTACTTAACAAATAAAACAGCTTTCTTAATGTTCTTTGAAGCTTCAACAAGAACAAGAAACTCTATGGAGTCAGGTATTGCTCACCTTGGTGGACACGGAACATTTTTGGATGTTTCCACGATGCAAATTTCGCATGGTGAAAGTGCAAAGGATACTGCAGTCATCCTATCATCTTATGGACACGGTATTGCTTGCAGATATTGTAATTGGGGTATCGGAAATAAATACATCCGTGAAATGGCAGCTCATTCAACAGTATCTGTTATGAATTTGCAATGTGATATTTATCACCCTATGCAAGGCTTAGCTGATTTAATGACCATTCAAGAAGTAGCTAAAACAACAAAAAATTTAAAAATATCAATTATTTGGGCTTATGCAAAGAGTCATAAAAAACCAATTAGTGTACCACTAACTCAAATTTTATTATTTCCAAGATATGGTATGGATGTTACACTAGCATATCCCGTAGGTTATGATTTACCAGATTGGGCAATAGAAAAAGCAAAACAAAATGCTAAGGAAAATGGTGGAAGCTTTAAAATTACACACAACATGGAAGAAGCATTTAAAGATGCTGATGTCGTTATCCCTAAAAACTGGGGTAGTTGGGTGAATAACCAATCATCTGCAGTCATTGATGATCTACTAGAATCTTACAAGAGCTGGAAGTGTACAGAAGACATGATTGCATTAGCAAGTCCTAATGTCTTTTACATGCACGCGTTACCCGCGGATCGTGGGAATGAAGTTGAAGATTCAGTCATTGATGGTAAGCATTCAATTGTTTATCAAGAAGCTGAAAATCGTCTCCATACTGCAAAAGCAGTCATGGCAATGACAATGGGTAATAAATAAAAAATAAAAAAAGAACCTATTCAATCGTAATGTGTACCCTATGTCAAGGACTAAGTGAAAAAAGAGATTTAATATTTAATTAATAGGTTTAAAGATGGTTGTTCTGATTTTGAGCGACCATCTTTTTTATTTTTATTCCTTAGCATATCACCATATTGTTTGGGTGTCATTCTATCCAAATTCCATTGATATCGGTAGTTGTTGTAGTAATCCATATAATCATCTATTTCCTGTTTTACGTCTTCAAGTGTCTTACAATTGATTAAATTAAGCTCATCTTTCATATGACCAAAAAATGATTCAATAGGTGCGTTGTCCCAGCAGTTTCCACGTCTGGACATTGATTGTTCTAACCCAAATTCTTTAACCTTCTTTTGAAAAGCATAAGAAGTATAATGACAGCCCTGATCTGAATTAATCAAAGCTTTCTGATCTAACATCAACTTCTCCAATTGATCCATGGTCTGTTCAACAAATTTGATATCTAATGAATCAGAGACCCTATAAGCAGGTATTTCATTTGTAACACCATCCTTAATTCCTGATAGATATGCACGTTTGTTTAAATCATACGTCAAATAGGTAATATCTGTTAGAAGAATTTGATTGGGATTACCCTCTTTAAATCGTCTTTGTAGCTTATTATCAGCGACATGTGAGGTTTGCATTGCTTTGGCCATGCGCTTATAGGGATTAGCTTTTCTAATGGGGCAGATTAAGTTATATTTCTTCATTAACCGTCTAATCTTTTTTAAGTTCATGATGATATCAAATTGGCCTGATAAAGTCATTTTGATGCCTTTAGCAACTTTATTACGTCTTTTAAACTTGTAAGCTGCCATCACCCAGTTAAAGTCATCTTTATCTTGCTCATCTTTATTCATGCGATAGTTATGCTGACTTAGATATCCATAATAACCACTCTTTGAGACGTGTGCTAATTCTAATAAATAGCTGATACTTAATTTGTTTTTAGACTGACTTGTCATCCTTTTGATGATTTCGTACTTTTCTTGTGGCTTAATGCTTCCTTTTTGATCGCTAGCCTTTCTAGTTCCAGTAAGAAATCTCTTTCCTGCTTTAAATACTCTATTTGTGCTTGCTGTCTTTTGATAAGGTCATCTTTACTTAAATGCTTTGTTCTTGGTCTTCCGGAGCCACCTTTTCTTGTATCCTTAAATCCTGCTAGCCTTTTAGCCTGTATCTTCCAGTTGCTTGTACAACTTTTTATGCGTCTAATTCCTAAAACATCAATATCAAATCCTGCTTCTATAAAAATTTGTCTAGGTGGCTTTCCCAAATTATATGCGTGAATGAATTGTGCTTTAAAGTTATCTTGATAAGTAATATTTTTTCTTGAGACATGCTTAACATTTTGATTTAATTTTAGCTTTTCGACTTGCTCATCTGTGAAATAATTGAGTCCCATAGTTCCCTCCTTTTGGCTTGCTATTATTATACCAGTAAAAAACCCCATAAAACTGGAGTTGGAATGATATAATTAAGTAGACACTAAGTTAAGAGAATTTAGGAGGTCTAATA
>CAZMIG010000021.1:0-23686 GCA_964566285.1 uncultured Mariniplasma sp.
GCTCGCTTTTCTTTACGTGCTTTACTATTCTAACATTATAAAATAACCTTGTCAACACTATTCCAGACAATAAAGAATTAGTGTCAAGGCTACTAGAACAATTCTACGGTTTTAATAGCGACCTTAATCATTCTATAATATTAAGCACTGAAAGTCAATACTTTTGACCATAAAAAAAAGAATTCCTTAAAATATATATTTTAGGGATTTCTTATTGGTTATATTTGATCATTAAAGAATATGGATTTCAGCAAATAATCGCTGTGTTCCTTTCTATATATATAGTTGGAAGTTATAGATCCACATAGTATTCATTTTTATAATGAAAAATCTCACGATATAACTCAAGAAAGAAAACATAAATACCAATTTGAAAAATAACATAAAAAATAGGTAAAATAATGTCTGCAGCTGAGGCTATTGAACATGAAATACACGTTGGTGCAAATGTTGCATATGTATAAGCGATAAAGTATGTAAATAGTGTCCCAATGAATATATAAACTTTTACAGTCAATGCATCAAATTCAACATTTCTATAATGGAATACAAATGCGGCAAGAGGTACAAATTTGATAGCAAGTATAAGTAGTGAAAAGATACTGAAAGTTGCTATAAATCCAAACTCAATCATTAAAAAATGGAAAAATCCAAGCAAGACAAATGAAAGCGATAGATATTTGATCTTTTTATTATCTTGTGCAGTTAAATAAAGACCAATGAAACCCATAATGAATGTGAGTTCACCAAATCTGCTATATACAATAGAAAAAGGTGAAAAAATTTCTAATCCACCCAGTGTTATTTCAAGAAAATTAACAACATGACTTAAAGCACCTAAAAGACAAGCTATCATAATAAGAATAATTGAGAATTGCTTCACATGAAAGTCCCCCTAATCAATTATTTCTTATATTATATCATTTTTAAAACCAAATGTAATAAAAAAGGGATATTCTATCCCTTTATTAATCTAATGATGTCATTATAAGTCACATAAACAAAGAGTCCTAAGAGTAAGAAAAACATAAGATTGTTAACAGTGTTTTCAAATCTACGGTTTAATTTTTTTCTTGTTACAGCTTCTATACCTAGGAATACTAATCTTCCTCCATCGAGTGCTGGAATTGGTAACATATTTAATAATCCAATATTAATGCTCAAGAATCCTGTGAAACCAATCAAAGCAATAATACCTTGACTTGCTGTATTGCTGACTAATGAATAAATACCAACCGGACCGGAAAGATCTCCTATACCAATATCTTCGGTTTTATCGAATAATAAACCGATGGTATTAAATACTTGCATCATATTACTATAAAATGTTTTTGCGGGATATAAAAGTGTATATCCAAAATTAAAGTTTGCTTCTGGTGCTACACCAAGTTGGAAAATCATTGGTTCATAACCAAGTTTATTTAAAGCGCGATCACTTACCATGACATAAGTTGCATCATATGAAGCACTGTCTCTTTGATAAGTAATTGTGATTTCTCCTCGAGTATTTGCTTGAAAGAATGTAATAATGTCATCCCAATTTGTAATATCATATTCAAATGTTCCAATACTAATTTGAGTAATTAAGTCTCCATTTTGCAAACCACCATCAGATGATGCCCTACCAAAAGCTTGTCCGATAATAGGTTGATCAGTGTAAACCACATAATCTCCATCTATGTTTGCAATTCCAGCCATTTGAATTGCTACTGATATGCCTATATCATCAATTGTAAATTGGTTGCCATCACGTATGTATGATACTGACAAATTCACCGTGTCTAAATCACCCATTATCGTTGATAGATCAGTCCAGTTATCCACAGTTTGACCATTGATTTCTATGATTTGATCTCCTGGAAGTAATCCAGCAGTTTCTGCTGGTGAATTTGCAGAAACCAAGTCTAAAGTGTTACTATCTAAATTTGGTTTTACGACAAAGAATCCAACGATTAGAAATAAGACAAATGCTAAGATGAAATTCATTAATGGTCCAGCAAAAATAACTAAAAATCTTTGCCATAAGGTTTTGCTTTCAAAGCTCTTTTCTGAAGGTGTAATCCACATTTCCTTTTTTTCAGTAAACCGATAGGTTGTATTTCTTAAAACGGGGTATTTTTTAACAACATTTTCAACTTCAATCTCAATAAATAATGGATCGAAATCCTTACCATATAAATCAAAGCTTTTAATAACACCTGTAAAATCGCTTGGTAATTCTGAATTCATAACAATTTCAAAAATTTGTCCTTGCTCATTAACCTTGATGCCAACAACTTGACCTACTTTGATTAATGCATCATTGACACTTTCACCTGCCATTGAAACATAGCCACCAATTGGAATACTTCTGATGGAATAAATGGTTTCGCCTTTTCTTTTTTGATAAACTGCTGGTCCCATACCAATTGAAAATTCATGGCACAAAATTCCCGCTCTTTTAGCAAAAAAGAAATGTCCAAGTTCATGTATGATTATAATTGCCCCTAAGACGACAATAAAGATGAGTAAATTAAGTATAAGCATGTGTTACCTCTTCCCGTATGTTTTTCTGATTTGTTGTTGAATGAACACATCTGTCTCAATGATTTCATCTAAAGTAGGATGTTCAATTTGAGTAAATGTTTCAACTGTTTGTTTAATAATTAATTCGATATCTAAAAATGAGATTTGTCCATCTAAGAACAATCTGACTGCAGCTTCATTCGCAGCATTCATTACCGTCGGCAATATTCCACCTTGTCTCCCAATTTTATAGGCTAATTTCAATAATGGAAAACGTTCATAATCCATTGGTTTAAATGTTAGTTGTAAGAGCTCTAATGTTTGCTGATATGCTCTTCTTTCTGGATAGAATAAAGCATATGCAATAGGTATTTTCATATCGGATGAACTTAAGCTTGCTTTGATTGTTCCATCATTAAAATAAACTAATCCGTGAACAATGCTTTCATCGTGTAAAATCGTCTCAATCCTGTCGTATGATAGATCAAATAAGTGGTGTGCTTCAATTACTTCTAAGCCTTTATTCATCATTGTAGCGCTATCTATGGTTATTTTTGCACCCATATTCCAATTGGGATGCTTCAGTGCTTGATGAACACTCACATCCTTTAAATCTTTGCGAGATAAATCTCTAAAAGATCCACCACTTGCTGTAATTACAATCTTTGATACATCGCCTATATCTTCACCTTTTAGTGCTTGCCATAATGCACTATGTTCACTATCAATTGGATAGAGTTTAACACCATATTCTTTAATCAGGTTTTTGATGAGATCTCCAGCCATAACTAATGTTTCTTTATTGGCTAAAGCAATATCCTTTTTATGTTTGATTGCTGCAACAGTAGGTCTAAGTCCAGCAGATCCAGAAAGTGCGTTAACAAATAATCCAGATTTTGTATAACATGCAATTTCAATCAGTCCCTCATCACCAGAAACAAATTTAATCATTGGATACGCATGCTGATAGTCAGAAATGAACATATCGTCTCTTAGGCAAACAATTTCTACATCAATCTCTTTTAAGATTCGATGATTGATTTCTTCGTTACTGCCTAATGAAATACCAATTAATTGGTAATATCCTTTATTTTCTTTTAAAACTTCTAAGCTTTGCAGGCCAATTGATCCAGCTGCACCTAATATATATATATTTTTCATAGAATAACTATTGCTGGGAATATCCTATAAATTAAAATGAAAACTGCAGTTAAAAACATCGCTGCAAATAATGCAGAATCAAATCGATCAAGAAGTCCACCATGTCCAGGCAAAATTGTACCAAAATCTTTAATGTCATATGTTCTCTTTAAGCGTGAAGCGACTAAATCTCCAATTTGTGCAAAGATACTTGCTACAAATGTCACTGGAACAATAACAAATGCTTGTACCCAAATAGGATATTCTTCACCTAAACTTGAAAAATTTTGTAGTAGCGTTTTTTCTCCACCCGAGTTCAACATATCTCCTAACCAAGTTCCTGGATAAAATACAGTTCCGTAAAATAATGCGAATGATGATGCAATTATGGTTGCAAATATTGTACCTGCAATCGCACCTTCCCATGATTTTTTAGGACTGATATGTGGAGCAAGTTTGTGCTTACCAAACTTCATACCAAATATATAAGCAAAAATATCAGTAAATGAAGTAATGATTAATAGATATACGATAAATCGCACCCCTAATACACGTAAAATAACAATGGCTGCAGCTCCTAAACCAACATAGTTGACAACCATTAAAGCCTTACCTACATCTTCACCATTAAAATCCTTGAATAGAACCAAAAAACTTAAAAGGATTAGCGTAAAGATAGGAATAGTTATACTTAAAACTCCATTAGCTTCTAATGGATTATGTTCTAAGCTACCCATGACACCACCAACACTATAAAAAGTTCCTAATGTAAGAAGAACGATACCAATGCGTGGCCATATTTGAAATTTCTTTTTTGTTTCATACATTCTAATCATTTCAATTGATGCGATCACGACAAACAATGACATAACAACCTGAAAAAACTCAAAGAGGATTGGAATGGTAATTACTGGAATAAGGATTGCAGCGAGTATCAACCCTGTTACTAGACGATCTTTCATGCAAGTCCTCCAAAACGACGGTTTCTATGTTTGTAACTTAAAATCGCTTTTTTTAATTCTTTTTCAGTGAATGCGGGCCAATGTACTTTTGTAAAATAAAGTTCAGCATAGGATGCCTGCCACAACAAAAAATTTGATATTCTTTGTTCACCACTTGTTCTTATTAACAAATCAACTGGTTCTTTCACCATCAAATTCGCTTCTATAGCTTCTTTTGTGATTGGTTTTTCTATTTTATTTACTGCTGTAATCAATTCATCATATGATCCATAATCAGCAGCAATTGTTAATTCAAAGCCTTCATAATCTTTTGTCTCTTGCTCTATGATCTCGATGACTTCAAGCAGTTCCTTTGAAAATCTATCTCTTCGACCGGCAAAGGTTATTTTGTAATCAATTTCTTTGAACCTTTCACGATTTTCATGAAAAAGTTCAATTGGCTTTGTCATTAAATAATTAACTTCATCTTCAGGTCTTTTCCAATTTTCAGTTGAAAAGGCATAAACAGTTAATTTTTTTATACCTATTTTTCTTGCAGCAATTGCAATGCGAAAAAGATTCCTTCCGCCTTGATAATGCCCATAAGATCTAGGTCTTCCATATTTTTTTGCCCATCTACCGTTACCATCGAGGATAATCGCTACATGCTCAGGTATATTTTTAACATTCATTTATATTCACCTTAATACATTATACTCTATTTAATCCACTTTTTAAATATTTATAATATTTTAACATATTTAAACAAAAAAAGGCGAATGGCCTTTTTTTATCTAATTTTTCTATATTTTTAGAAGTTCTTGAGATTTGAGTTCAATCTCTTCTTCAACCTTCTTAATGAAGTTATCTGTAAGTTCTTGAACATCACCATGATAACCTTTTTCATCATCTTCAGAAAGCCCTAGTCTTTTAATATGTTCATTGCCATCTCTTCTAACATTACGGATACTCACCTTTGCGTGTTCGCCCATCTTTTCAATTTCTTTGACCAATTCTCTACGTCTTTCTTCTGTGAGTGATGGCAGTATCAAACGAATGCCTATACCATCATTGATTGGATTGAGTCCAAGATCTGATGCATAAATCGCATGTTCGATAGCTTTTAAAGTTGATTTATCAAAAGGTTTAATAAATAATTGGTTCCCTTCAATAACTCCAACTGATGAAATCTGTCTGAGTGGTGTATCGACACCATAATAACTAATCGTAATTTTGTCCAGTAACGCTGGGTTTGCTCGACCGGTACGAACTGCAGCAAAATCCTTTCTTAGGATTTCAATGCTTTTTGTCATATGATCTTCAACTTCCATTAAAATTAAATCCGCCTGTTCATTATTCATAAGTTATTCCTCCCATTTTACTAATGTTCCAATGGTTTCTCCTAAAACTGCTTTTTTAATATTTCCTTTGTCATTCATATTGAAAACTAAAATATTTATTTTATTTTCACGACAAATTGATGCTGCTGTAGAATCCATAACCTTTAATTTTTGAAAAAGCACTTGATCCTGTGATACTTCAGCATACATCGTTGCACTCTGATGTTTTTTGGGATCTTTATCATAGACACCCTTTACACCATTTTTAGCCATTAAAATGATATCAGCACTGAGTTCGGCTGCACGTAGTGCGGCTGCTGTATCAGTTGAAAAGAATGGTGAACCAGTTCCACCAGAAAAGATTAAAACCCTATTTTTCTCAAAATGTCTAATAGCTCTTCTTCTGATATATGGCTCAGCTACGGAACTTACAGGTAATACGGTCATAACTCTTGTTGGTACATGAATAGATTCTAATGCATCTTGAAGTGCTAATCCATTCATAATCGTTCCAAGCATTCCCATATAATCTGCTTGTGCACGATCCATACCAAGTTCTTCCCCTGTTGTCCCACGCCATAGGTTACCTGCTCCTACAACAATTCCAATCTGGACTCCAAGCTCATAGATCTCTTTAATTTCGGTAGCAATGCCTTTCACAGTTGTAGGATGAATTCCGTAGGTTCCATTACCCTTCAATGCTTCTCCACTAAGTTTTAAAATAACTCTTTGGTACACTTCAGCCACGCCCCTTTTTTTTATTTACTTACGTACTTGAGCAGCTACTTCAGCTGCGAAATCTTCTTCTTTCTTTTCAATACCTTCTCCAACTTCAAGACGAATAAAACTGACGACAGAAGTTTGGTTTTGTTTTAAATATGCACTGACTTTTAGATCAGGATCTTTAACAAATCCTTGATCAACTAAACAGATTTCTTGTAGATATTTATTTAAACGTCCAATAACCATTTTCTCAACAATATTTTCTGGTTTGCCTTCAGCAAGTGCTTGTTGTGTTAAGATATATTTTTCATGTTTCAATGTTTCTTGGTCAACTTGTGAACGATCTAAATATAATGGTTTTTGAGCTGCGATATGCATTGCAATATCCTTTGCAACTTCGGGTTTGTCATCAGCAAGTACGGTTAATACTGCAATCCGGCCGCCCATATGTTTATAAAATCCAAATCCTTGCTTATCTGTTTTAACAACTCTGGATACGCGTCTTAATGATAGTTTTTCTCCAATTGTAGCTGTTGCTTCAGCTAATACAAATTCTAATGTCTTTCCATCAACTTCTAATGCAAGTGATTCTTCAGAATTTTTAGCATCTGAATTCAAAATAGTCTGTCCAACATTATCTAGCAAATCTAAAAACTTTGTATTTTTTGCTACAAAGTCAGTTTCTGAATTTAATTCAAAAATAATTGCTGCATTCCCATTGACAACAACGTTGCACAATCCTTCAGCTGCAATTCTTCCTGCTTTTTTTGCTGCTTTTGCAATACCTTTTTCTCTTAAATAATCAATTGCTGCATCGATATCACCATTTGCATGCTCTAATGCATGTTTGCAGTCCATCATACCTGCGCCTGTTTTTTCTCTTAATTCTTTCACTAATTGGGCAGTTATTGCCATATGTAAATCCTCCTATAGATTTATTTCTTGTCATATTTTTTTAAAAATAAAGGGGATAGATTATCCCCTTTTTAGCATTATTTTAGTGTGTCAATAAGTTCTGCTTTTTTAAGGGCTGAATAACCAGTAAGTCCACGTTCTTTAGCTAATGAACGTAGTTCAGCAACTGTCATTGCTTTAAGATTTTCTTCAGTTGGTGTATTAGTTTCAACAACCTTTTCAACTACTGGTGCTTTAACTTCTTTTTCAACTTCAGTTTTAACTTTTTTAGCGACAACTTTTTTAACTTCTTCTGCAGCTTCAGTTTTTTCAACGACTGGAGCTTTAACTTCTTTTTTAACTTCAGTTTTTTTAACTACCGGAGTTTTGACTTCAGCTTTTTCAACTACCGGAGTTTTGACTTCAGTTTTTT
Organism: uncultured Mariniplasma sp.; assembly: GCA_964566285.1. Classification (GTDB taxonomy): domain Bacteria; phylum Bacillota_I; class Bacilli_A; order Acholeplasmatales; family Acholeplasmataceae; genus Peloplasma. The sequence goes on from CAZMIG010000021.1 coordinate 7,977, forward strand.
TAACTACTGGAGCTTTAACTTCAGTTTTTTCAACTACTGGAGTTTTGACTCCTGGTTTGACATAAGGAGTTCTTTGTTCTCTTGGTTTATAAGGACTTCTTTCTCTTCTTGGAGGTCCGGATGTAATAGGTTCATCATCATATTTTTCTACAACTCCACCTTGAGCTTCAACCACTGCATTACCCATAACCCATGTAATTAATTTGACTGCACGAATCGCATCATCATTAGCCGGAATAATATGGTCCACATCATCTGGATCACAGTTTGTATCAACTATTCCGAAAACAGGAATATGTAATTTTCTAGCTTCTAAAATCGCATTGCTTTCTTTTCTTGGATCAACAATAAAGATTGCTTCTGGAACTTTTTTCATGTCCTTGATACCACCAAGAAATTTTTCCAAACGTTCACGTTCATGCTTCAATTGTTGAACTTCTTTTTTAGGGAGTTTTTCAAAAATACCATCCGCTTCCATCTTATAGAGATCATGTAATCTCTTAATCCGACGACGAATAGTTTTGAAGTTTGTTAATGTTCCGCCTAACCAACGTTGATCAACATAAAATTGACCAGTACGAATGGCTTCGTCCCTAACAGCTTCTTGAGCTTGTTTTTTTGTACCAATAAAGAGTACCTTACCGCCATCTTGCACAATTTTAAATAGTGCTTGATAAGCCTTCTCGATTTCTTCAGCTGTCTTTTTTAGATCAATGATATAAATACCATTTCTAGACGTGAAGATATATGGTGCCATCTTAGGATTCCATCGACGCGTTGCGTGTCCGAAATGTACACCAGATTCTAATAATTGTTTCATTGAAACGACTGCCATAAAATTTAATTCCTCCATTTTTGTTTTTTCTTCTGTACCACTTAAACATACTCACCCGAGGGCACTTGAGCTGCAAACATGGTACATGCTTATTTTCATAGCGTTAATAAATATAACATATTTACCGGTCTTTTGCAAGTTAATCATTTGATTTTTAAACATAATTAAACCTTAATTCGTGAAATTTCAAATTAATCAATTTTTATTTCACTATTTTGTTAAAATAGGCAAAAATAAACGATATTAGTGACCACTACTACCAAATCCACCTAAACGAACATTTCCATTGGTTTCATCATCTGTTGTTTTTTCATATCTTAAGAAGATACCTTGAGCAACACGCTCACCTTTTTTTATAGATACAGCTTCATTTCTCACATTAATTAAAGATACCATCAAATGTCCTTCATTATCGGGGTTATTATAATAGTCTGCATCAATAACACCTACACTATTACTCATCATAAGTCCTTTTTTGATTGAAAGAGAGGAACGAGCAAAAATAAATAATGCTTCAGTTTTTGGCATCATTACTTTTAATCCAGTAGGAATCATTCTGATTTCACCTGGTTCAATAATCATGTCTTCAACGCTTGCTAAATCATAACCAGCACTACTATCTGTTGCTCTTTTAGGAATATCAATTCCTGAATTTTTATATTTTTCAATCACTTCAAATTTTCGCATAATTCTATCTCCTTGAGTTTTTTTAGCACTGTATTTTCTCTAATCAAAACAGTTTTTAATCCTTTTGTTTGATGCCTTTCATCTTTCATTACTGACTCATTCTTTTTTATTGCTTCATCAATGGTGACCCATTGAGGTTCGAGTCCATGCAAGAGTTCTCTTCCCTGTAAATCTAAAGATCCAAATTCAAGAATATTGCATAAATAATAAATCGATGTCTGCATGTAAACACGATCACTGCCTTTGATGCCATAGCGCATTTCTTTGGTTGTTCCACATGGTCTTAGAATCTGTATATCATCTGCGCCAATCTCTTCCTTTAATTCTCTTTGTAGAGCACTTATCTCAGATTCATTGATCATGATGCCACCACCTGGGAAAGTGTAATCATCAAATAGCTTAGAATATAACATCAATAATTTATTTTCATTATTTTTTATGATAGCTCTAACTGTTTTTCTTTCTTTGATTTCACCTTTTGAAACCAAGCCTTCTTCAATAATCATTGTTCCAAAAGGAATCATTTTTTCACCATCCTTGGGTGTGTTGTTTTATATTTTTCTTTCAATACTTCACTAGATACATGTGTATATATTTGTGTGGATTTAAGATGTTCATGACCCAAAAGCTCTTGAACTACGCGTAAATCTGCTCCGTGATTTAGAAGGGTTGTAGCAAATGCATGTCTTAACATATGGGGATGAATTTTAAAGGTTTCACCAGAATCTTTTATGATTTTCTTAAGTATGACTTGAAGACCTCTTACTGTAAGATTCGTTCCTTTATAATTGATGAAAACGTGTGTGTCGTGAGACATTGAACCTTTAGAAAGTAAGATGGGTCTAATATAAGTTAGATATTGTTTTAAATCACTAATTAGCTTGTCGTGGAGTGGTACATATCTATCTTTAGAACCTTTTCCGTGAATTAAAATTTGCTCACGATCCAATTGAATATCCTTAATAGTCATACCTGTAAGTTCGCTTGCTCTTAAGCCACAACTAAACAATAAATCCAAAATAACATAGTTTCTGAACCCCAAATGGTGATATCTATCTATTGATTTAAACAACATTTCTATTTCATCATCATCAATTATTTGAGGTAATTTTTTAGGGATTTTAGGTGTTTCTAAATTTGTAAAAATATTAACATCTATGTGTTTATTTTTAATTAAGTAATCATAAAATGTTCTTAAGGAAGATATCTTTCTTGCAATTGATTTTTTCGTATATTTTTTAGTATCAAGATATGATAAAAAATGTCTGCCAAGACGCTCTCTTGTGACATCGAGCAAGTCGTTTGCCAATTCTTCATTTTTAATAAAAGATTGAAAATCATGAATATCTCTTAAGTAACTTGTTATTGTATTGTCAGCATAGTTTTTTTCAATCAATAAGTAATCTTTAAAGTCATCAATATACGTCATATGAGTGTCCCCTTAAAAAGATCAAGTGTTTCAAGTGATCGTTTTGCATAAAGTTCCTTACGCATTTTTTTTGAATGTTTAAATTCCAAAGCTGGAAATAACCCTAAATTGGCATTCATAGGTACAAATGATTGATTCGATGTTGAAACATAATTTGACATAGCACCCATCATTGTTTCTTTAGGAAAAGGTTTTATTTCATTATTTTTAATCAGTTGACTCATTTGAATTGCAGCATTCAAACCTGATGCTGCGCTTTCAACATACCCCTCGACACCACTAATTTGACCAGCAAAAAATATTTTTGGGTAAATGCGTGTTTGAAAACAATTATTTAGAATCTTAGGGCTTTCTATATAAGTATTCCGATGCATGACGCCGTATCTTAATATTTTAGCTTTTTCTAAACCGGGTATTAACTGAATAATTCTTTTCTGTTCATCCCATGTTAAATGTGTCTGAAAACCAACGATATTATACATCGTTTTCGCTGAATCATCTTGTCTAAGCTGCACAACAGCAAAAGGTCTTTTCTCATGTTCTTTTTCTAAACCTACTGGTTTCATAGGACCATATAGTAAAGTCTCAAATCCACGTTCTGCCATCACTTCAAACGGTATGCAACCTTCAAAAACATTATTTTCAAAATCTTTGATTTCAACTTTTTTTGTATGTATTAATTCATGATGAAATATTTCATATTCTTCTTTTGTCATAGGGCAATTAATATACGCTGCCTCGCCTTTATCATATCTACTTTTTAAATATGCAACATCCATATTTATCGACTTCGCATCAATAATTGGAGCTATCGCATCAAAAAAATGTAAGTTGCCCTGGTGAAATAGTTTATGAATTTCTTCAGATAATGAATCGCTAGCAAGCGGTCCAGCACAAATAATTGTATATTCATCTGTGTTTATTTCTGTAAATTCATTATAGATGATTTCAATCATTGGATGATTTTTTATCTTATCTTCTATGAAGAGTGAAAACAGTTCTCTATCAACAGCAAGACTAGATCCAGCGGGTACACTCGCATGCATTGCTGCTTGCATGATTAAAGAATCAAATGCCATCATTTCATGTTTTAGTAACCCAACCGCATTATGTATATCATTAGATCTCAATGAATTAGAACACACAAGTTCAGCAAAATGACCTGTTTGATGTGCAGGTGTCATTTTTTTTGGTCTCATTTCATATAGAGATACTTTTATATTTTGATTTGCAAGATAATAAGCTGCTTCAACTCCAGCTAAACCAGCTCCTACGATTTTTACCATTTAATCACCACTCTTATTATACCTTAAAACCATTTTCTTCCAAAAAAAAACGTAAGTAAACTTACGTCTTCTGAATTTGTAAATTAAAGCGCTCACTAAAGGGTAAAAGCTTCATATGTACATCCTTAACTACCATATAGATAATGACTGAATTAAATGGAATCAATCCCACACGAAGCACAAGTAATGCAATCGTTGTATGCATACCAAAATGAATATAAAGTGCTAATGTATTGCTTAATGATGCTAATAAATAAGTTAATGGTACAACATATGCTAACTTATAAGCAGTAAATCTCTTTTGCAAGAATATACCTGGTACTAACCCCCACATCATAGGTGCTAAAACAAACATGGGTAAGTAGCCTTGATTTGCTAAAATTACACCAATGCCATCACCAACAAAAGCCATAATCACACCATAAGCTGGACCTAGAATGATACTTCCTAAAATAATTGGAACTGCATAAAATGGTAATCCGAAATTCTGAATACCCAATGCATATTTGAAGAAAACATCGATGACAACTGATACTGCAGCTAATGATGCAGCCAATACAAGTTTTTGAAGCTGTTTGTTTCCATTCATGAAAAAAGACCTCCTATACTTGAGGTCCACTATAATCACTTACAGCGGACTCATTAGAAAACCGCCACTTTCGTGTTCGTTCTAACCATATATCCCACGGATAGACACTTAACGCTTCCTAATCACTCTGTAGTTCTTATTATACATGAATAATTGAAATCATGCTTATAAAAAGAAAAAATGACCAAGTCATTTTTAGTTTAAAGACCAATCAATTGGTTTCAAATTATGTTCAATTAAAAATTGATTTGTTTTTGAAAAAGGTTTAGATCCAAAAAATCCCCTAGATGCCGATAATGGTGATGGATGCACTGAAGTAATAATATGATGCTTATGTGAATCAATAAAAACCTTGAATTTTTGTGCATGAGCTCCCCATAATATAAACACAACTGGGGTATTTTTTTCATTAATCTTTTTCACTATCTCAAGTGTGAAGGTTTCCCATCCTTTACCTTTATGACTTAAAGGTTGATGAACTTCAACCGTAAGTACGGTATTTAATAATAAAACACCTTGTTTAGCCCATGAAGATAAATTTCCTGTTTTAGGATAAGATATTTTTAAATCATCAACTAATTCCTTATAAATGTTTTTCAAACTTGGGGGAAGAGCGCCTTTTTCAACACTGAACGCTAACCCATGCGCTTGATTAAAATTATGATAAGGATCTTGTCCTATGATAACTACTTTAACATCGTTATATGGGGTTAATCTTAGACATGATAATCTATTTTCTTTAAGTGGAAGAATTGTTTTTACTTTATCTTCTTCTTTTAAGAACGTTACAAGATCAATAAAATATGGTTTTTTTAATTCATTTTGAATTAATTCATTCCATGTCATGATTTATCATCCTTACTTAAAGCTTTTTTGGTTACTTTGATTACTGCAACAATAATACCGATGTTAGCAACAACCAATAATACCATTATAGGATTTGTAAATACTCTAAGAACAACACCAACATTGGGTATAACAAATCTTACTCCTCCAATGATATCGTTATATGTAATATCTGTTGGATCTCCATGAATATCATTCCAATCGTCATAAGAATCAACAGGTACACCTGCACGATGGGTTTTATATATTATACCTTCGTCTGTAATTTCTATCGCAGCTAAATAGTGAGTGACAACACTTTTTAAATAAATAATTTGGTTAAATTCATCACGTTGATTCGTAGGTAAATAAGTATAAAAGGAAATTGCATCTCCTACTTTTAAATTTTCTTCTTTAACTTTCGTAACAATGACTAGATCATTGATCATAATGTCTGGTTCCATACTATCAGAAACAACGACATAACTTTTAAATCCCATAAGATTGATACTCTGTTCAGGAAAGAAAGAATTGACTATGATATAAAACAGCATTAAAAAGACAAATATATAAAATGTGATATTTATTATTTTATGTTTCTTATGTTTGTTCATGATTTCCCTTTCAAATTAAAATAAACCAAATCCACTAGACTGGTTTATCTTTCTTTTTTTTAATATAAAAATAATAAACCACTGAGAATCCTACAACATATGTACCCAGAAGAAAAATATATCCTTTAAGGTTTGAAGATATATAACTAATAATACCCATTAGTCCTGCTATTTTAACATACATGCCTTGAATATCATCCAATTTAACAGTGTGTGATACAACTCCATCAAAAGTAATTTCAGCTTCTTGATTGTCTATATCGATACTAACTATTTCAACAACCCAGTTCAAATCCGTTCCGTATTCACCATAAACAACAACATTATCTCCGACTGCATAAAGATTGGTGTCATATTTTTCAATTAAAACCACTTTCGCATTGACATATTGTCCGAGTTCTTGATCCATTGGTACTGCCAATAAAGTAGTGATGCCGAAAGCATTGATTCCTCTATTATCCGATAATAAAGGTACAGATACATAAAAGATATGAAATAGGGCTGCTATGATTGCTATGAAAAAGAAAAATTTGCGATTTAATTTAAATTTTATTTTTCTTTTTTGTTTGATTACTTTAAATTCTTGAGGTTCTAAAGGTTTTTGAATCTTATTTTTTTTTTGTAGTTTTTGAATGCCAACAGTTTCTTGTTGTTTTAACTTTTCTAAAAGTTCATCGGTACTAAGGTAATTCGCCAATCTAACACATCCTATTGTTGTTTATCTGCATTTTCGTTTTCTTTTGGTTCTTCTTTTTTACCCGATTTAACGATATAAATGATAGCCCCAATGATAATAACATTCACTGAAATTGTAGCAATACCAAATGGACTCTTCACAAAATTAATTACATTACCAAGTTTAGGTATTCTAAAAGCATATTTTCCTAAAATGTCTTGATCTGTAAGTATCCATGTATCGGGTATTGTTCCACCATTACGAACAGTTCTAAAGATTCGCTCTCCATTGATATTTTCTCCAATAGAGTAAATATAGTGTGTCACTACTTCTTTGGTTCCGTTATAATCTATGTCTGCATTAAATGTGATGATGTCTCCAACTTCTAGATTATCTAGATTTGGTCGAACATCAATGATTAAATCGTTAACATTGATAACGGGTTCCATACTTTCTGTAACAACAACATATGGTTTAAATTGGAATATTTTTATTGTTTGATTGGGCATAAGTAATTCTGAGAATATATACAGAAGTAACAATCCCGCAACAACATAAAATAAAACCGAACTGACTCGACTCAAAACACTCTTTCTGGCTTGTGTACTATCCATGATTTGATCACACCTTTATTTTTGTTTTTAACATCTCTACTTGTTGATAATTATAACATAAACACATAGTATTTTTACTTATCAGGAAACAAATAAAGCAAAATAACTATGAAAATTACTCTCATTAAGCATAAATATACAATGTGATGTTATTTATAAAAATCAATTAAAACGAATGCAAAACAAACATTATGTCTATTTCGCATCATTCATATAAATTATTATTAAATTTAAAGTATAACTTATGGAGTATAAGGTGACCACCAATTTGATCCCGGTTTACCTAAAGTTGGTTCCTTACTATTTGTACCAGCTTTGGTTGCAATCCAATATGAACCGTTATGAAAGACAATATCACCAACTGCATATGTAGCAGTGACGTTCCAATCAAAATACTGAACCCATGTTGAAGTTGTAACAGTGCCAGTTGCCGTATCAGGTGGTACGGTTCCATTATTCCAGTAAGCAAATGAATCGGTAACAGAAAAGAAGGATCCCAAAAGGAGTGCCATAATAGTCGCAAATTTAAGTGCTTTTATTCCTTTTTTCACCTTCTCACCTCAATTCAATAATTTTTTTATTTTTTAATTATATTAGACTGTTACGGAAAATGTTAAATTAAATGTAAGTGTTCCAAGTGCAACTTGATTATAAATTGTTTCTGAACCTGGTTCAGTAGTAAAAACTACAGTAATTATAACGTTTTGTAGAGTACCTGCAACAATTGCACCAGTGCCTGATGTAACTGTGATTGTAAACATATCATCAATTTGTGTTTCTGTTAAAGTTCCAAGTGTATAAGAATCAATTGTAGCAGTTAAAGTACCAGGTGTACCTGCAGATCCGCTTCCACCAGACCAGTTAACTGAAAATGATAAAGCTGCAGTATCTTCTACTCCTGGAGTTGCTACATAAGTAGTTGGTACTAATGCTGATGTGTCACTCACGTTTCCAACAACAACTGTTGTCGTAATTGTATCGCCTTCACCAATAGTAACTGTTCCTGCTGCAGTGTCATCTGCAGGTGCTGTAATATTATTCCAATATGCATAAGTGAAACTTGATACCACTAATGCCAACATAACTAATAAACCAATAACTAATTTCTTTTGTCTCATAAATTTTAAATCTCCTTTTTATTTTTGTTATTTATATACTTTTTGGTTCAACTCTAAAATCAACTGTAAAGCTAATCGTTTGGCCATGAATTGTGTCATATGCTAGGAGTGAATCCTCTACATTGACCGTCTCAATACCTAATCCTCTTGCTGCAGCTTCTGCAGAATCGATAGGTTCCAATAATCTAACTGTAACTGTGATTGTCACGACACTATTAAATAGTTCATTGACTAAGTAGCGATCACCATTACCAATTTTAATATCTACAAGTTGTTCATAATCTGTGACTCCACCAATTTTAATATCGGTAGCTTCTATGATTAAATTCATGCTGTTAACTAAGGTTTTATCAACACTAATATCGTATTGAATTATAACCTGATCAACTTCTCCCTCAAAATAAACATAACCATGTGGGACAAGTTTCCCTTCAAATGCATCACTTGTTTCAAGAATAACCAGATTTGCATTCTCTCCCTCAAACTCAATAACGAGATTAGATAGAGATGATACATCAGTCCAGTAAGCGAATGCAGCAGATGAAGTAAATCCTAAAGCAATTATTAATAATACGATTATAATCAATTGCAAAGACCTTCTGCCTTGCACACTTCCGCCTCCTTTAATTCAAATGAAACATGGATAAACTATTATTTTGGGTCTTAATAAAACAAAAAGCCCTCAATAGTCGTTGTCCTTATTTTTCTTGTGAAAAACAAGTTTGTAATGACAACTGGCTACCATGAACAGGCCCTATAGTTTTGCGTCCTTAGATTTCCCTAAGTTTGCCTTTAACATTATAAAAGAAAGATGCATTTTGCATTTTCCGGTTAATTATATCTTAACATGAACAATATGTCAATTTATTTGATTATAAAACACATTTTGTGAACTATTATTTGCATTATTTATAAAAAAAACGTCAAAATATGTGTGATTTTGACGTTTTTCATCTATTTTTGCTATTACTTGATTACTTAATTAAACTCGCTAACTTGCTTACAGTACGTACAAGTTGAGCAGTATAACTCATTTCATTATCATACCAAGCCATCACTTTTACAAGCTGTCTATCTTCATAATTAACGATCTGTGTTGTATGTGAATCATATAAAGAACCATATTTCGAACCAATAATATCACTAGATACAATAGGATCAGAAACATAAGCTAAAGTTTCGTTTGCTGCTTTTCTAAATGCTGCATCGATTTCTTCTTTTGTAGTATGCTTTCTAACTTCAACAGTTAAGTCAACGATAGAACCTGTAGCTGATGGTACGCGAAGCGCAGTTCCGTCTAATTTACCTTTAAGTTGAGGTAATACTAAGCCGATTGCTTTTGCCGCACCTGTAGAACTTGGGATAATACTTGAAGCTGCTGCACGTCCACGTCTAGCATAAATACCTTTTTTATGAGGTTGATCAACTAATGATTGGTCAGACGTATACGCATGAATTGTAGTCATAAAACCACCAACAATACCGAAGTTATCATCAAGAACCTTAGCGATTGGTGCAAGACAGTTTGTCGTACAAGATGCTCCACTAATAATATCTTCTGTTCCATCTAGTGTATCGTCATTAACATTGAAAACGATTGTTTTGACGTTGCCACCTGCGGGTGCACTGACAACAACTTTCTTAGCTCCAGCTTCTAAATGCCATCCAGCTTTCACTTCATCAGTAAATAGTCCTGTACATTCTAAAACAACATCTACACCTAATTTACCCCATGGCAATGCTTTTGGATCTCTTTCGCTGAAAATAGGAATTTTTTTACCATCAACTACCAGGTCAGTTCCTTCGAAACTAATTCCATCAAGTTTGAAATTTCCTTGAGTTGTGTCATACTTGAGTAAATACGCGAGTGTTTCTGCATCTGTTAAATCATTAATACCTACTACGTTAAATTTTGGATCATCTGTCATCAGTCTGTATGCTAAACGACCGATACGACCAAATCCGTTAATTGCTACTTTAATAACCATATTATTTATTCCTCCTCGAATAGTTTTTACCAAAGATATTTTACCATTTTATTATTTAAATTCAAATATAATGAAAACAAGATATGCAATGTAAACGTTTTTCCTTTTCTTTAGACCCCCTATTTGATATAATATAAGCGGCAATAAAAATTATCACATACTCTTGTAGAAGGTGATGTCCATGACTAAAAATATTGAGATAGAATTTAAGACAAGTATTCTTATCGAGAAATACAATGAGCTTCTTCAACTTTTTAATTTGGAAAACAATATCTTCAAACAAACAAATCACTATTTTGATACGGATGATTTCAATCTGAATCATGATAAAATTGTGCTTAGAATTCGCCAAAAAGGTGATAATCATTTCAAAGTAACCTTAAAGAGTCAAAGTGAGCAAGGTGCATTTGAAAGTCATGTTTTATTACACAAGGATCAAGCTTTAGAAATGATTAAAAATGGTTTTCAAACAAAGGATTTCTTTGAAGACGTCAATTACTTAGTGACCTTTAAAGCAAGTCTAGATAATTACCGCGTTAGTACGCCATATGAAGGTGGTACTTTATTCTTTGACAGATGCGAGTATTGTGGTGTTGTAGATTATGAACTTGAATATGAAGTTTGTAATTATGATGAAGGATTACGGATTTATAATAAATTTCTAAAAAAACATCAAATTGAGCAAGTTGCTACGAAACGCAAGAGTGAACGCGCATTTACATGCAAAAGATAGTCAAAATTGATTATCTTCTTTCTTTTATCAATATAACATTGACTTATTTTAATATAAAACTTATAATAATATATGTAAGTATTAACCATTGGAGGGCCTATGAAAGAACGTAGTTTACTATATTTTATTACAGCTGTGATCGCTAGTGTGCTTTTTTTAATATCAATCCTTATAAGAACTCAAGCATGGTTTTCAACATATGGATATTTGGTCATGCCGACTTTTTATGAACTATTTATTCCCATGGTTTTATTGTGGGTGGGTTGGTATTTTCAAAATAAAGGCTTCCTATTATCAGCAGCAATCATTGTTTCAGTTTTACTAGGTATGCATTTTGATCACGTTGGAGTGCTCAATAATCAAATATTTGTTTTGGTTACTTATGCACCAGCAGTTAAAACTTCTTTCGTACTTGGTTTGGTCCTGCTTTTATCAACATCTGCTTTGGGGTATTTCACTTATTACAAATTAAATTCAAAATAATAAAATAGGAGCCGACGGCTCCTATTTTTTTTAATTTGTTTCTGCTTGCTTATTGTTCTTAATTTCTTCAAAATAACGTTTTAGCGCACTTTGATAATCACAGTATTCGCCTTGTGGACAATCAACACACATAATCAATTCTCTAAGTCTCTTAGGAATGAATACACGTATCTCTTCGTCATTATAACCTACTTGAAGTTTGTCACCATCAATCATGATGGGACGCTTCAAAACACTTGGATTAGCAATAATGAATGCTTTGAGTTCACTAATTCTCATATCTTCGACATCCAAAGATTGTTCTTTGAATATTTTAGATCTTGTTGAGATGATATCTTCAAATCCATTTTCAGCATTTTCTAGCATGCGATCAATATCGCGCTCAGTAATAGGCTGATTAAATAGGTTTTTTTCTTCGTAAGCTACTTTATGATCATCAAGCCACTTTTTCGCTTTTCGACATGATGAACAACTGGGTGTTGTAAAAATTGTAATCATTGTCTTCCTCCTTAGGGAGTATAGGTTTTATCCTATAGCACTTTGTGTCTTTTAGGTTGACCTGTTGCTTAATTATATAATTATTTATACTTTAATTCAACCTATGATAACGTTTTTATCATCATTTTACATATTTCAAAATCAGGTGTTATGATTTTATTTGAGAATGCGTTATAATTAAATAAATGACAAAGAAAGGATGATTATTATGTCAAAATGGGATTTATCAGTTTTTTACCCAAATTTAGAAGCATGGGACGAAGATTTAAAGAATTTACCACCACATATCGAGAAATTAGCTTCCTACAAAGGGAAATTAGGCGATTTTGCTCAATTTAAGGCTTTTTACGTTGCCGAAGAGGAAGCAATCAAACTTCTTTATAGACTTTTCGCTTATATTCATTTGAATAGTGATTTAAATTTAAAAGATCAAGAAAAATCAAGTAAGAACCAACAGATAATGCTTATGCTATCTGATTTCAATCAAAAAACTTCCTTCCTTTCACCAGAACTTATTGCTTTAGGAGAAGAAAAAGTGATGTCTTTTATTGAAAAAGATGATTTTCTCAGAACTTATCGTTTTGAGATGCAAAAACTATTCTTTCAACAAAAGCATGTTCTAGATGGAGATCAGGAAAAACTATTATCAAATTTTGGTCCTGTAAGAAGTATTCCAAGTTCTTTGCACCAAGCGCTATCTATCATCGATGCTATAGATCAGAAAGTAACCTTAAGTAATGGCAAAGAACATGAAATTAACCTTTCAAATTTTCGACCTTTGCTTGCTGAAGCACCAACAGAAGATGACAGAAGACTGATTTTCGAAGCTTCTTTTAAGCGATATAAGGATAATAAAAATGCATTTGCGTCTACATACAATCTTGTCTTGCAACAATTGGCAGCAAATTTCAAATCTAGAAATTATGAATCAGCTTTAGATGCTGCATTGTTTAGAAATAACATTCCTACTTCTGTCTATCATAATCTTAAAGATGTTGCTTATGAAAATACTGCACCAATTAAACGATATATTAAACTTAGAAAGAAACATTTAGGTTTAACTAAATATCATACATATGACCGTTTCTTAAAACTTGCCAAAGATGATACGAAATATTCTTTTGAACAGGCAAGACAATTATTCTTTGAAGCTATTAATCATATGGATAAAGATTATATTGCTCATCAAAAGGATGCCGTTAAAGATGGTTTTGTTGATGCATATCCTCAAGATGGTAAAAGAACGGGAGCTTATTCTTCTGGATTTTATGGACATCATCCATTTATTTTATTAAACCATGATGAAACCCTAGATTCAGTATTTACTTTAGCTCATGAAGCAGGTCATAGTGCACATACGTTATTCGCAAATGAAAATCAACCTATGGCATCTTCTGATTACACCATTTTCGTTGCTGAAATCGCTTCAACATTCAATGAGCATGTCCTTCTTGATTATTTACTCACAAAAGCTAAAACAAAAGCTCAAAAAATTGATTTACTAGAATCAGCAATTGATGGAATCATGTCAACATTCTTTAGACAAACCTTATTTGCTACTTATGAATGTAAGGCAAATCAACTTGTTGAGCAAGGTGCACCCATCACAGAACAAGCACTATCAAAAATTATGATTGATTTATATAAACATTATTATGATCTTGATATTACTGAAGAGGAAGGCAAACAATATGTTTGGGCATATATTCCACATCTGTTCCATACACCATTTTATGTTTATCAATATGCAACTTCTTACAGTGCTTCTTTAAAGATTTATGATAATGTGAAAAATAACAAACCACAAGCAATGGACAACTTTCTAGGTCTTCTAAAGTCTGGTGGAAATGACTATCCTGTTAACCAAGCAGCTAAAGCTGGTGCAGATTTAACAAATAAGGATACTTTCTTAGCAGTTATTACTCGTTTTGAAAGTTTAATTGACCAATTAGAAAAAGTTCTTGAAGAAAAATGACGAATATTGTATAATTAAATTGCAATGAAAAGGAAAAGTACCTTTAATGAAGCTTCTTAAGAGAACTGGAATGGTGAGATCCAGTAGCGAAATTAAAGCGAATGGGCCCTTAGAGCAAATAGTATATCGGCTATAACGATATTGAGGGCTGGAGATTTTCTCCAGAACTAAGGTGGCACCGCGTAATATACGTCCTTAGATTAAGTTCTAAGGGCGTTTTATATGTTTAAGGAGGAATTTACTTATGCCAAAAAAATCGACTCAAACAAAACAAATTAAGCCTACACCAATTAAACAAAAAAGACTGGTTTCTGGTATTAAACCAACTGGTCAATTAACACTGGGTAATTATATTGGTGCACTTAAGCAATTTGTCAAATTACAAGACGAGCTTGAAAACACTGAATTATTTATTTTTATCGCTGATTTACATGCAATAACAACACCTCAGGAGCGTCAAGAACTTAAGAAAAACATCAGAAGTGTTGCTGCTGTTTATTTAGCATGCGGTCTAGATCCGGAAAAAGTTAATTTATTTATTCAATCAGAAATTAATGAGCATGCAGTATTAGGTTATATTATGGAATCGACTGCTTATATCGGTGAAATGGAAAGAATGACACAATATAAAGATAAAAAAAGAAAACAAACAGAAGGTATTCGTACTTCTTTGATGACATATCCCGCGCTAATGGCAGCAGATATTTTACTTTATGATGCCGATATTGTTCCCATAGGTGATGATCAAAAACAACATCTAGAATTAACGAGAAATCTTGCAAATAGATTTAATCATGCTTATGGTGATACATTCGTTGTTCCTGAAGGGTTCTTTTCCGAAACAGGTGCTCGGATAATGTCATTATCAGATCCTAAAAAAAAGATGGATAAGTCAAATGAAAATGCAAAATCTTATATCTTGTTACTTGATGATTTAGGAACAGCTAGAAATAAGATAAAGAGTGCGGTTACTGATTCTGATGGCATCATAAAATATGATATTAAGAAAAAGCCTGGTATCTCAAATTTATTAACGATCTATTCTTCATTAACGGATATGCCTATAAAGGATCTTGAAACAACTTATAAGGATAAAAGTTATTCCGTTTTCAAAACTGACTTGGGAGAAATTGTTGCAGATGCTTTACGACCTATACAACAGAGATATTTCGAATATATCAATAATCCAAAACTTGATGAAATTCTTGATCAAGGTGCAGAAAGAGCACAATTGCTAGCATCAAGAAAAATCCAAAAAGTTTTTAAGAAAATGGGTTTGGGTAGAGTAAAATAAAAAAAGGGCTCATGAAGTAGTCAAGAGTTTGTAGACACTTTAAAAACTATATGAACCCTAATTCAG
>CAZMIG010000022.1:0-23077 GCA_964566285.1 uncultured Mariniplasma sp.
ATGGGGACTCGAAAGAGTCCCCCTTCTATTTTAATTGGAGATTTTTATTGACATCTGAAATTTATACTTACAATTAATATTTGTGCAATATAGAAGCATAGAAGTGCTAGTATGAATATAAAAATCTATTTGTAAAGCGTCCATTTGGAGGCTTTTTTTGTTAAAAAAAATGAAGCAGGAACAATGATTTATTGATACTCACAGGATGCCTTATGCAAAGAAAGTATTTGATCGAATTGTTTTTATGGATCAGTGCTTTTTGAAGAAATTAGAACACCTGAAAAGATATTTAATTTACCTTCTGAGCTTAGAACTAAACATTCCTAAAAAGATATATAGAAGACTAACACCTTATCCAAATGTTTTTCTTTTAACGCTTGTCTATGATAGCGATTTTATGATATAATAAGGCAAAAGATGGGAGCGTTGATAATATGGAGAAAGATCTTTTAGAGGTAGAGCGCCAGCACTTAAGTAACGTAGTTAAAGAATGCGACCCAAAACAAATTGAAGAGGTCGAAAAGAAATTCGCTTTACTCTATACTTATGATGCTGTAGGCATGGAAGGACATAACAGAATTCCTTATGAAGATGTTAAACGTCTTAGCCAAGCGAAAGCTTTACTTGAATACAGTGAAAGAGAACAAAAAGAAATACTGAATCATTTGAAAGCTTTTGAATTTGTTAAAAAAGAAGCAAAAGAAAAAAAACCATTTAATGAAGAGAAATTAAAAGATATTCATGAGATTTTAGTTGAAGGTATTTTCCAAGGTGGGGTTTATAGAAATGTAAATATAAGCATCTTTGGTGCATCACATCAACCACCCGATCATATTAAGGTCTATGATCGCATGAGTAGATTCTTTAGAGAAATAGATAGTTTTAAAGGAAACGTATTAGAAACTGCAACATATGTACATGCTAGTATCGCTAAAATTCATCCATTTGTTGATGCAAATGGACGCTTAGCAAAACTTGTTCTTAATTATTTTCTGATGAAAAGTGATTACTTACCCATCTCTGTTCCGCTTGAATCAAAAGAAATCTATTTCAATCGTCTAGAGTCTTTTAAATCGGACAAAGATTTAAAGCCTTTGACTGAATTCTTTAAGGCGATTTTAATTAAACAATATGAAGATGTTTTAAAGGAATTAGATATCTAAGTGCTTCGGCACTTTTTTTTGTTCTAATCTTAATAAAAGGGCCTAATATATGGTATAATTAATAAAGGTGATTATATGTCAATTATGGTTGGAGATGTCAATAAATTCGAAGTAAATAGGAAAACAGATATCGGTTTTATGCTCGACTCTGATGAGGGGGAGATTTTTTTGCATAACAATGAAAGTCTTCATCAGGAATTAACTCCAGGTATGACTGTAGATGCCTTTCTATACTTTGATCAAAAAGGACGTTTAGCAGCAACCTTAAAAACACCTATTATTACCGTTGGACGACCGGGATTCTTAAAGGTTACGGCGGTTCATGAATATCTTGGTGTGTTCCTAGACATGGGAATTGCCAAAGAACTCTTATTATCAGCAGATGATTTACCACTCAATAAAGAGTTATGGCCGCAAGTTGGCGATACACTCTATGTGGGAATTAAAGTTAAAGGCAAGTTAGTTGCCAAATTAGTTTCAAAAGAAGATTCAAAACTCAAACCAGAAGCCCCGATTGAATTAAAAGAAACGATTGCAGCTTATGTGCAGAAAATTGGACGTGAAGGTGTGAATCTTATCACAGTAGATGGTCATTGGATTTTTGTTCACAATTCACTTTATAAAGAAGCATTACGATATGGACAAGAAGTAAATGTTAAGGTAACCTTCCATTCAGAAAAAGGTTATACAGGATCATTAGTTCCACAAAAAGAAATTGCACTCTTTGACGATGCCAACATCATATTATCCTATATGATTCGTAAAGGTGACATGCAACTTACAGCAGATAGTACACCGGAAGAAATATATGAGATATTCAAGATGAGCAAGAAGGCATTCAAACGTGCTATAGGCCATCTCTATAAGGAGAGAAAAATTAACTTTGTTGATGGTAAAACAATATTGATTCAAAACAAATAATGAGTATAAAAACAGAAAAGAACCTGTATCAAAAGTATGATGATTTATTCGATGAACAAGATAAAAAATATGATCAAAATAATCATGATCGTTATGCTACTAAGAAGAACGTAAGAAGTGAAGATGTAGAATATCAACGTTATGAACCGAAAAAAGATTCATCAAGAGATGTCAGCAAAATGGTATATATCGCTATAGCTGTTTTCACATTGTCATTTGGACTCATCATTTATGGGGTTACAAATGTTGGTTCAATTACAAAAATCCCTACCTATGTAATTTTCGGTATTGTAGCAGTAGTTTTTTCAATTATTAAAAAGAAAAAGAGAAAATAATAAGGAAGATTAAAAAATGAGTAATAATAAAAAGATGGTTGATGCAATCACAGCAAGAGATGCTGATTTTGCTCAATGGTATACAGATTTATGCCTCAAGGCAGAATTAATGGATTATAGTGATGTCAAAGGTTTTATCATCTATCGTCCTTACGGTTATGCAATATGGGAAGGTATACAACAAGATCTAGATAAAAGACTTAAAGCTACAGGACATCAAAATGTCTATATGCCACTAGTCATACCAGAATCCCTTTTTCAAAAGGAAAAAGATCATGTTGAAGGATTTGCTCCTGAAACTGCAATTATAACGACTACTGGTGTTGAAGACTTGGCCGAACGTTTAATCATTCGTCCAACTTCTGAGACGCTTTTTTGCACACACTATCAAAAAACAGTAAATTCTTATCGTGATTTACCTAAACTTTATAATCAATGGTGTAGTGTTGTTCGTTGGGAAAAAACGACAAGACCTTTCTTAAGAGGCAAAGAATTTTTATGGCAAGAAGGACATACTGCACATTCAACAGAAGTTGAAGCAAGAAAAGAAACACTAGATATATTAGATATCTATAAAGATATGGGTAAAGAGTTGTTAGCAATTCCTTTTATAACAGGTAAAAAAACCGAGAAAGAAAAATTTGCAGGAGCAATAGATACCTATAGTATTGAAGCGCTGATGCACGATGGTCAAGCGTTACAATCTGGTACAACACATTATTTTGGACAGGGATTTGCAAAAGCTTTTGATATTAAATTTCAAGATGAAAATAATCAACAACAATATGCATATCAAACATCCTGGGGTGTATCAACGAGATTGATTGGTGCTGTGATTATGGTTCATGGTGACGATGAAGGATTGGTATTGCCACCTTATATCGCACCTATTCAAGTTGTTATCATTCCTATTCAATCACATAAGGATGAGGTTAAAAAAACCACAGATAGCTTATTTAACGCATTTAAAGCAGCTGGTTTTAGAGTTTCAGTTGATGATTCAAACAAATCAGCGGGTTGGAAATTTAGTGAATATGAAATGAAGGGTGTCCCAGTCAGAATTGAAGTTGGACCTAGAGATCTCGCAAATCAAATGATTACTATGGTGACGCGATACAATCGTGAAAAACATCAGATTTCAGTTGACGAAGTTGTTGCACAAATGCCACAAATTTTAAAAGACATGCATGATGCACTATATGAAAAAGCATTAGACTTTGTTCAAAAAAATACCTATCAAGCAAAAACATATGAAGAATTTAAAGCCTACATTAAAAAAGGTGGATATGTTGCGATGAGTATTTCAGGTGAAGAAGCTGAAATACAAATTAAAAAGGATACAACAGCAAGTGCAAGAGTCCTTCCATTTGATCAAACATTGATTACAGAATTATGTCCAGTTACACATAATGTGGCTACTCAGACAGTATGGTTTGCAAGAGCTTATTAAAAGCGATAAAATAGTAGTAGAAACGAAGGTGATCTTATGCATCATAACATCATTAAGGATACAATTAACCTTGATAAGAAAGCTAGAGAAAAAGTGAGTGAACTCACTAAAGAAAAAGAACATTTAGATGAAGTGATTAAAAAGGAAACTGAAAAGCTTCATCAGTCTTTTCTTGCTGAAATTGAACAAAAGATTAAAGAAACGCAAGAACATTTAGAGCAAGTAATGGCCGAAAAAAAGAAAAGTGAACTTATTACGTATAAAAATACTTTAAAAAATATTCAAAAGCAGTATGAGGATAATAAAGATTTATGGATTGAGCAAATTTATAAAGCTTGTATCAAATAAGAACTGCGCGAATCAAGATTTATGTTTCAATGATCTCAAATGATGAAACGTAGACCTCAATAACGAAATTTGTATTACATAGTGATGGAGGCAGTATGAGTTCAATAAAAATGAAACTGATAGATTTAGTTTCTCAAATGAATCAGATTGATGACATCTTAATGACATTTATTGATCTAACTGGTATACATCCTGTTTTGGCATCAGAAATTGTTGAAAGAGTTAAAGGATTGTCCTCTTTAGTCTCAGAAAACCCATGCCGTTCGATTTTAAATGAATTAGATGATTTGTCTGATGAATATCATTTAGAATTAAAAGATGTCGAGCAGAAAGATAAAACATATAACTTCAATGAAATGTATGATTATGTATCTGCACTTAGAGAAAAACTTGAATCATTATCAGCACAAATTAAACAGTTACAAGAAAATATTGGAAAATATAATGACGCATTAATCCAAATTAAAAATATCCTTAGTTTAGATATAGCATTGGATGATTTGTTTGCATGCAATTTTGTTTTCTTTCGTTTTGGAAGAATACCAACTGACAGTCTCGATAAAGTAAAATTGTTTTTAAACAAACCCTTCATTTTTATAACCTTTAGTAAAGATCATCATAAAACTTGGTGCATGTATTATACGACAAACGAATATAAAAAAGAAGTTGACAATATCTTTTCATCACTTCTATTTGAACGCGTAATGATTCCCGATTTTGTTCATGGAACGCCAAGTGATGCAATCGAAGCACTGGAATTTGAAAATAAAAGCATTCAAAAGATGATTGATTCATACCAAAGTGAAATTGATACACTTATTAAAAATAATTTAGAAAAATTAACGCGTTTAAAAGGTGAACTGATTTTTCTTGAGCGTGTTTTTGAATCTAGAAAATACGTTGTAGGTATGGGAAATAAATTTAGTATTATCTCATTTATTAAAGAAGCAGAAGTCGATGTATTCAAAAAAGCATTTGAAGATTTTAAAAATACTGAAATTGATGTCAAAGATGCTTATAGTGATGGTCGAATTCAACCACCGAAACGTGTTAAAGATAGCTGGTTTAAATTTTAATCTACTTCAGTTAAACATTTTGATAAAGGAGAATCTATATGAGTTCTTGGGCAAACAATACGATCATCACGAAAGCCAAGTCAATCTTTGGGAATTTTATTAAACCAGATGAATATGAACGACTTTCTAAATTTAAATCAATACCTGAACTTGTAGGGTATCTCAAAAAACATGGCAATTATCAAGGTATTCTTAAAGATGTTAAGGAAAATACAATTCATCGTGGGAATCTTGAATCTTTAATTAAAAAGAATTCATTTGATCAGATCATTCGTTTAATTAAACAGGTTTATACCAAAGATTTAGAATTTTATGAACTCAATATTGTGCATCAAGAAAATGAAGTCATTTTAACTTCCTTAAGAACAATGATTGCTGATGAGTTTGATGAAAACCAAGGTTTAGTACCATTCTTCTTTGATGTTCACACTTCGATTGATATGTCTTTAGTCTTTAAGGCTAAGAACTTAAATGAATTATTAAAAGCACTAGCTAAAACACCTTATTATGAAATATTAAAACCTTATGATACCAAAGATAATCTACAGATTCGTTACCTTGAAATTGAACATGCATTAGAAGATTATTATTATGCTGAAGCATTCAGAAGAATTGAAAAGTATTATTCTGGCACTTTGAAAAAAGATTTGGATAGTATATTTCAAACACGAATCGAACTTGGCAATATTATTAAAATTTACCGTTTGAAAAAATTTTATCAAGCAAATCCAATAACTATCAATAGTGTTTTAATAAAAAGACACAGTAGAATTAGTACAAAAAAACTTGAAGAATTAGCTAATTTAAAAAATCCAGACGACATACTTAACTCCCTTTCAACTTCAGAATTCTCAAGATTTACAAGTGATAAAGATTATGTTTATGTTGAGTATTATGCAGGAAGAATTCAATATGATCTTGCTAAAAAATTTATGTATTATTCAACAGATGTACCCAAAGTATTCTTAGCCTTTGTTACATTAAGTGAATTTGAAATTGAAAATATAACGAATATTATTGAAGGTATTCGTTATCACGTGAGTGATCAAGAAATAAGACAAATGCTAATTTACTAGCATTAAGGAGAAGCCCATGAGTATTGCAAAAGTTAAATTGATTGACCTAACAACTAATTTGAATAATTTAGATCGCATTCTCATGAGTTTCATCGACATCAAGGGATTTCATCCTGTTCTGGCAAGTGAGATTGTTGAAAAAGTTCATGGGTTAACATCATTTGTAACTGAAAATCCATGTGAACCGTTACTTTCAGAACTTGATGATATAGAACATAAATTTGATATTAGCTTACCGAGCATTGAACAACGCGATGAAAATTACAAATTCAGTGATATGCAAGAATATATGCATAAATTTAAAGAAAGATTAGAAGAAGAATCTGATCGTATCAAAGAATTAGATAGTCATATTCAAAAATATAGTGATGCATTAATCCAAGTTGAGAATATCATGAATTTGGATATTCCACTTGATGACCTGTTTGCTTCTGAATATATTCATATCAGATTTGGCAGGTTACCTAACTCAAATGTTGAAAAACTAAGATTTTTCCAAAACAAACCCTTTGTTTTTAAATCGTTTAGTCATGACAATAATAATAGTTGGTGTATGTATTTTGCTACAGATGAATATATTAGAGAAATTGATAATATGTTTTCTTCACTCTTCTTCGAAAGAATCTATATTCCAGATTTTGTTCATGGAACACCAAAAGCTGCCGTTGAATCGTTAAATCAGGAAATAGTTAATACAACAAAGATGATTACAAATTATAGAAGTGAGCTTTATCAATTCATTAGTGATTCAACATCAAAACTATCATCTATTAAAGGAGAGTTACTCTTCTTAAATCGCGTCTATGATGCGAAACAGTATGTTGTTGGTTTGGGTAATAAATTTAGTATTTCAGGATTTGCAGAAGAAAAGGATATTAAAGCTTTTAGGGATGCATTTAAAGATTTTGATGATGTTGAAATTGAAGTTAACGATGCCTATAGTGATCGTAGAATTAAACCCCCAACGAAACTTAAAAATGGGTGGTTTAGTAAACCATTTTCAATGTTTGTTGAAATGTATGGTCTACCATCATATGGAGAAATTGATCCCACACCTTTTGTTGCATTAACCTATGCATTGCTCTTTGGAATAATGTTTGGTGATTTTGGACAAGGACTGGTTTTGATTTTACTTGGATTCTTACTCTATAGGTTTAAGAAGATGAGATTAGGTGCTATTGGTATGAGAATAGGTATCTCATCTGCAATATTTGGACTATTATATGGATCGTTTTTTGGTAATGAGAGTTTTCTAGATCCGTTATACACTCAAGTTTTGGGATTAGCGGGCAAACCAATTTCTGTGATGGACTCAGCGTTCACAATGCCGCTTTTAATTGCTGCAATAGGAATAGGTGCACTGTTTATTGTAATTGCGATGATTCTTAATATCATTACCTTGATTAAGAAGCATCATTATGCAGAACTCGTTGCATCTCATAATGGATTTGCTGGACTACTCCTATATGGATATATCTTAGTTGGTGCAAGCCTACAATTAGGTTTGGGATATTCCATATTCAATATTTGGTTGATATTAGTGTTTGTTGGTATACCGCTCATCTTGATTTTCTTAAAAGAACCTCTTGTACGAAAATTCAATAAGGAGAGCATGTTTCCTAAAGGTTTTGGTGGATTTTTTGTAGAAGGATTCTTTGAATTGTTCGAAATCATTTTGAGTTATATCACGAACACGATGAGTTTCTTGCGTGTTGGCGGATTCATATTATCTCATGCAGGAATGATGCTTGTTGTCATCAGTTTGATGTCAATGGTTGGTAACTCAGGTTGGATTGTATTAATCCTCGGTAACATCTTCGTGATGGGACTTGAAGGAATGATTGTTGGCATTCAGGTCTTAAGACTTGAATTCTATGAAATGTTTTCAAGATATTATCATGGTAATGGCATTGCATTTAATGCCTTAAATAAATAATTTTAGGAGGAATTGAATATGTTAAATTTTTTAGAATGGGTTTTACCTTTAATTTTGATTGTTTTAGTAACCATCCCACTGATTAAAGTCTTCAAGGGAAAAGTTTCAGTTAAGTCTGCAAAATCTAGACTTGCAACACACATTGTTGGATTTTTTACAGTTATTGTTGCTGTATTAGTTGTGCAATTATTTGTCCATCCTACAGTTTTTGGTGCTACAGACCCAGCCGTTGATTTATTAACTGGAACCATTGCACAAGGATTAGGCTTTTTAAGTGCCGCACTGGCTACGGGCATGTCAGCATTAGGTGCTGGGGTTGCTGTTGCTGCAGCTGCACCTGCTGCTATTGGAGCTTTCTCTGAAAATGAAAAAAACTTTGGTAAATCATTGATTTTCGTTGCGCTTGGTGAAGGGGTTGCGATTTATGGTTTGTTAATTTCAATTTTAATTATCAATAAGCTTTAATCGGAAGAAGGATTCTTATGAAGTTTTTCTTATTAAGCGACAATGTGGATACTCAGGTTGGAATGAGACTTGTGGGTATAGACAGTGTAGTAGTTCATGAAAAAAAGGAATTTTTGACAGCGCTCGAAAAAGCCTTAAACGATGAATCTATTGCTGTTATTTTAGTGACGACTAAATTAGTTGAACTTGCTCCCAATATTATTTCTGAACTTAAACTAACACTGCAGAGAAAACTAATTGTCGAAATACCAGATCGTCATGGCAACGCAAAAATCGGTGAAGCAATTGACCGATATGTGAGTGAAGCCATCGGCATCAAGTTATGAGGTGAATTAAATTGGCATATTATAATGAAGACCAATTGTATCGCTATTTTGATAAAGCGATACAACGAGAAGCAGAAAAGAGAACGGAAGAACTAAAAAAAGAGATTGATTATCTTCATGCAAAAGAGATGAAAACAATCACTGAAGATTTGCAACAGCAAAGAGATCTACAAATGAACAAAGAACTCAAAGAATTGCAGCTCGAATATCAAGATAAAATCAATCAAATAGGTATTGGATATGATGCAAAACTCATTAAGGAGAGAACATTCATGACCAATATTGTCTTTCACTCTGTTCTTGATCAAATATATCAATTTATCACATCCCCAGATTATGAAAAATTGATGATTGGAAAGTTGAAAGAATTAAATAAGAAGTATCCGAATACAAAATCTATTATTACAATTTCTGATCGTGATACCCACTTACCTAAAATTATTAATGAAACAATAACATCTCCGTGTGACATTATAAAATCACCGGATTTACATTTGGGTGGTTTTGAGTTTTTACTTGAAAATGAAGGTATTCAAATCGATGAAACGATTGATACTAGATTAGCCACTCAGAAAGAATGGTTCTATAGAAATTCCAAACTGTTTATCAGAAGATAGGAGGTAACAAACATGAAAAATACAATATATTCAATCAATGGACCTGTTGTTACCGTTAAAAACGCTACAGATTTTTCAATGCTTGAAATGGCGTATGTAGGCAATGATAAGCTGTTGGGAGAAGTTATATCAATTAGTCAAGCACTCACAACAATTCAGGTTTATGAATCAACAACGGGACTTGTTGTTGGAGAACCGGTTTATTCAACAGGCGAACCAATTTCAGCAATGCTTGGACCTGGATTGCTTAAAAATATTTTTGATGGAATAGAACGTCCATTAAAAACAATTGCAGAAAATGAAGGTATTTACATTCCTATTGGTAGTGATGTTGAATCACTTGATCGAAATTTAAAATGGGATGTCAAAATTACTGCTAAAATAGATGACCAACTTCGTTTCGGTGCAATATATGCGACGACTCAGGAAACTGAAACAATTGAACATCGTTTTTTGGTTCCAAAAGGAACCGATGGACGTGTAGTTTGGGTTGCGAAAAATGGAAAGTATAAATTATTTGATGTTATTCTCAAAACTGAGGATTCAAAAGGTGAGATTCATGAATTAACATTGGTTCAAAAATGGCCAATTAAAACACCTCGTCCTGTGACTAAAAGAATTCCTATCACGAGACCTTTGATTAGTGGACAGCGAATCATTGATACACTATTTCCGATTGCAAAAGGTGGAGCTGCTGCTGTACCTGGAGGATTTGGTACTGGTAAAACAATGATGCAACACCAATTTGCAAAGTGGTGTGATGCTGATTTAATTGTTTATGTAGGTTGTGGTGAACGTGGAAATGAAATGACGCAAGTTCTTGAAGAATTTGGTGAATTGATTGACCCTAGAACGAATAAACCTTTAATGGAGCGTACAGTGTTAATCGCAAATACTTCAAATATGCCAGTTGCTGCGAGAGAAGCGAGCATTTACACTGGTGTTGTTATTGCTGAATATTACAGAGATATGGGATACCATGTAGCGTTAATGGCTGATTCAACTTCAAGATGGGCAGAAGCACTGCGTGAGATTAGTGGACGTCTAGAAGAGATGCCAGCTGAAGAAGGATTTCCTGCATATTTACCAAGCCGTATTTCTCAATTTTATGAACGTGCCGGATATATGCAAACCTTAAGTGGAAATGAAGGATCAGTTTCAATTATTGGAGCTGTCTCACCTCAAGGAGCTGACTTTTCAGAGCCAGTCACACAAAATACAAAACGTTTCGTCAGAAGTTTTTGGGCACTTGATAAGCAGTTAGCTTATCAAAGACATTATGCAGCAATCAACTGGAATACGAGTTATTCTGATTATGTACTTGACCTAACAAAATGGTACGATAAAAATGTTAGTCCAAGATTTTTAACTAACAGACAAGAGATTATGGGTATTTTATCCGAAGAAAATAAATTACTAGAAATCGTGAAGCTCATCGGTAGCGATGTTTTACCTGATGATCAAAAATTAGTCATTGAAGTAGGTAAGGTTATTAGATTAGGATTCCTTCAACAAAATGCATTTCATAAAGACGATACTTATGTACCTTTAGAAAAGCAGTTAAAAATGATGGATGTTATCCTATATCTACATCAAAAAGCAAAAAAATTTATTGATGAAGGTCACTCATTAAATGTTCTAATTGAAACAGGTATATTTGACCAAATCATTAAAATGAAATATGACGTTCCAAATGATAAGTTAGATCAGTTTGATCAATATCCAAAAACAATTGATCGCTTAATCAAGAGATTGAAATAAGGAGGCGTATGATGAATCTCCAATACATAGGATTAGATGAAATTAACGGACCTTTAATCTTCTTAGATGATGTAACTGGTGTTGGTTTTGAAGAAATGGTCGAAATCAAATTAACCAATGGAGCAACCAGATATGGTCGTGTCGTTCAGATTGAAGGCACAAGAGTTGCTATTCAAGTTTTTGAAGGAACCCAAAACATCAGTTTAACAAACACAAGAACAAGATTTACTGGGCACTCTGTTGAAATGTCTTTATCAAAAGAAATTTTGGGAAGAACATTTAATGGATCTGGTAGACCTATTGATGGCTTAGGCGAGGTCTTTATTGATGAAAAAAGAAACATTAACGGACATCCTTTAAATCCAGTTTCCAGAGTTTATCCAAGAGATTATATTCAAACAGGAATCAGTTCAATTGATGCATTAACAACATTAATTCGTGGTCAAAAATTACCGATTTTTTCAGGATCTGGTATGCCACATAACGAACTTGCTGTTCAAATTGTTAAACAAGCAAAAATTGCCGAATCAAAAGGTAATGATTTTTGTATTGTGTTTGCTGCAATGGGTGTAAAAAACGATGTTGCTGCTTACTTCAGACATTCTTTTGAACAAGCAGGAGTTATGAGCAAGGTTGTTATGTTTTTAAACCTTTCAAATGAACCAATTATTGAAAGAATATTAACTCCTAGATTTGCTTTAACTGCAGCGGAATATTTAGCATTTAAACACGATATTCATGTTTTAGTTATCTTAACTGATATTACATCATATTGTGAAGCACTACGTGAATTTTCGAGTAGTAAAGGTGAAATTCCAGGTCGTAAGGGTTATCCGGGTTATTTATATTCTGATTTGGCATCACTATATGAAAGAGCAGGGATTGTTAAACAAGCTAAAGGTAGTGTGACACAAATTCCAATTTTAACTATGCCAAATGATGATATAACACATCCAATTCCTGACTTGACTGGCTATATTACTGAAGGACAAATTGTGTTAAGTAGAGACTTAAATCAAGTAGGTGTCTTTCCACCTGTAGGAATCTTACCTTCACTTTCACGTTTGATGAAAGATGGAATTGGAGCAGGATACACCAGAGAAGATCACCAATCTGTTGCAAATCAATTATTTGCTGCTTATGCACAAGTCCAAGATGCTCGAAGCCTTGCTTCAGTTATTGGTGAAGATGAGTTATCAGAAGTTGATCGTAAATATATAGAATTTGGCAAGCTCTTTGAAAAACACTTTATTGGCCAAGGATATGAAACCAATCGTTCAATTTTAGATACGTTAGATCTAGGTTGGGACTTATTATCAGTCCTACCTAAGGATGAATTAAATAGAGTTGACGATCAGATGTTGACTGAATTCTATAATCATGACCGTGCAGTTGAACGGTTTAATATTGTTGCAAAACCAATTATTAGTGCCCTGAAAGGGATGTAATAAATGAATAAACAAGTATTTCCTACAAAAGGAAATTTGATGACACTTATAAAATCGAATAAACTTGCTCATAAAGGCTACGAACTCATGGATCGGAAAAGAAATATTCTTATTCATGAGATGATGAGTCTTCTTGCTGACGTACGCTTGTTAAGAGATGAATTATCAGTAACGTATAAACAGGCTTATCAAGCACTTCAAGAAGCAAATATTACATTGGGAATTGTCAGTGATATTGCAAAATCAATTCCAACTACATCAGGAATATCAGTAAGTTATAGAAGTGTTATGGGTGTAGAAATTCCTCATGTAACCTTTGAAGCAGAACAGGTTAGAATTTCTTATGGAATCAGCCATACTAATACTAAATTTGACTACGCATATAAATGTTTTATGAAGGTGAGAGAGTTAACTATTAAATTAGCGGAAATCGATAATTCGACTTACAGGTTAGCCAACGCCATCAGAAAAGCACAAAAAAGAGCAAATGCTTTAGAAAATGTTGTGATACCTCAATTCGAAGAAAATATAAAATATATTACTGAGGCATTAGAAGAGAAGGAAAGAGAAGCTTTTTCTAGACAGAAGATGATTAAAAATCAAAAGGAAAATGCAAAAAAGGCATTACAAAAATAAAAAAATGAGCCAATGATATGCCATCATTGGCTTTGTTTATTTTTATTTCTAATTTTTTTTTCGGGAACAGGATCATATCTTGGTTTAAATAATGGGTTACAAGTTAAAATGCGCTTCGTACTTAAAAAAGAAGCTTTTATAAAATTAAACCTTACATAACACTCTTTTGCATAAGCAGAACAGGTAGGCGAATGTCTACATTTGTGACTGCTGTGAGGTGATATTTCTTTTTGGTACCATTCAATTAGTCTAATAGCTAGTTTTCTCATTTTTTCACCGTCTATATTATAGCATCTTTTATAACTTATGTGAAATTTCATGATTTTGAGATAAAATCAATTTGATGGCACTTATTTTATGCTATAATATGAGTATAGAAAATGCAAACGATTACAGGAGGTTTAGGATGAAAGAGTACACCACCAAAGAAATACGGAACATTGCGATTTTAGGGCATCAAGGTTCAGGTAAAACAAGTATTTCGGAAGCGCTACTTTATGTGGGCGGAGCAATTGATAAAAAGGGAGAAGTTGAACGCAAGAACACAGTTTCAGACTATTTAGTTGAAGAACAGACAAAGCAAACCAGTCTTTCACTTACTATCAATCCAGTTGAATGGAATGACCATAAGTTAAACTTTATAGATGTTCCAGGGAGTGATGAGTTTGTTGGCGATTTGAGTCAAACACTCGAAGTTGTCAAAGGTGCGGTTATTTTAATCGACGCCAGTAAAGGTATCGAAGTCGGTACTGAACGTGTTTGGAATGAAGTTAGAAAACGTCATATTCCAGCAATTCTTTATGTCAATAAGATGGATAAAGAAAACGTTAAATTCGAAGAAGTTCTAGAAGAAATTCGTCAAAAATTAGGTAAAAAGGCAGTTCCTTTCTGTTGGCCAATTGGACACCATGATGATTTTGAAGGCTTTGTTAATGTCATTGATATGAAAGCTAGAATCTATGATGGTACAGATAGTCACGATGAAGAAATTTGGGAAGAAAAGAAATCTAAGGTTGATGAACTTCACAATATGATTTTAGAAAGTGTTGCTGAAACATCAGAAGAATTATTAGATTTGTATCTTTCAGGTGAAGAAATTCCTGAAGATCAGATTAAACTTGCTTTACGAAACGGAATTATTGAAGGTGAATTAACACCTGTCATCGTAGGTAGTGCGACAAAAACAATTGGAATAAGAACAATGTTGGATATGCTTGTTGATTATCTACCAGCACCAGATGAATTACGTCCTTTGATAGGTAAAGATGCGAAAACTGGAGAAGATCAAACAAGATTAACTCATGATGATGAACCATTTTCAGCATATGTATTTAAAACCACAGTAGACCCATTCTTGGGTGCTATCAATATATTAAAGATTAACTCAGGTACAATGAAAGTTGGACAGGAAGTTGTTATCTCTAACAAGGGAGAAAATAAGAAGATTAGTAATTTGTTCGCTCTTCGTGGAAAAGGTCAGATTCAAATTGATTTATTCCATGCAGGTGATATGGCAGCTGTTGCTAAAATTGATGGCATTGAAACAGGAGATACATTAGCGGACCCCAAGAGTCTTATCGTTTATCAACCTGTTAGCATTCCTACACCAGTTATATATATTGCAGTTCATCCAAAACATAAAAATGATGAAGACAAAATTTCAATGGCCTTGCACCGAATTAATCAAGAAGACCCAACATTTGAAATTAAACGTAATAAAGAAACTTCACAACTTTTATTAGGTGGTCAAGGAATGACACATCTTGCCTATGTTCTTGAAAGAATGAAGACAATGTTTAAAGTTGATGTTGATATTGATGACCAGAAAATTATTTATCGTGAAACGATTAAAAAATCAGTTCAGGCTGAAGGTAAACATAAGAAACAATCTGGTGGAGCTGGACAATTTGGTCATGTTTGGATTAAATTTGAACCATCTAGAGAACTATTTGAATTTGAAGAAAATGTTTTTGGTGGAGCAGTTCCTAGAAACTATTTTCCAGCGGTTGAAAAAGGATTAATTGAAACATTTGAACATGGACCTCTAGCAGGGTTCCCAGTCATTAATATTAAAGCTACGCTATATGATGGATCTTATCATCAAGTCGATTCTAATGAACTATCATTTAAATTGGCTGCAGCTTTAGCTTTTAAAGATGCAATTAAAACAGCACAACCAACCATTTTAGAACCTATTGTTAAAGTTGAAGTTACCATTAAGGATCAATTTGTTGGTGACGTCATGGGCGATATGAACAAACGTCGTGGTCGTGTGCTTGGTATGAACCAAACAGAAGGTTACCAAGTTGTTATCGCTGAAGTACCAGAATCAGAAATTGTCAAGTATGCCATTGATCTAAAAGCAATGACTCAAGGTAGTGGTTCATTTACACGCGAATTCATCAAATATGAAGAAGTTCCTCATAACCTTATTGATAAAATTGTAGAAGCTTATAAAAAGTAATCATTCACAAGCCCAACTAATATCAATTAGGAGGGCTTGTTATGCAATGTGAAATCTGCGGTAAAAAAGTAAAGACTAAGAAGAACATTTTCAATTTATTTGATCCTGAAATACATCATATCTGCGAATCGTGTTATATGGATAATCCTCTGATTCCTAGAAAACGTGTTATTCCTATAACAGATGCTGTTATCTATCATCATTCATTGCTCATTTTTCAAAAAAAGATATCAGGGTTAGCTTATATGTCAATGATAAAGCCTTATTATTTGGATTTTATAAAAAATTATCCACAAAGTATTTTCATTTATCAGGATTATGTTGATGAATCAATGTTCGATCAATTGGATTCTCTAAAGTTAGGTGATATTTATTTGCTGACACTTTATGAAAATATAGAAAAAGGAGAAAAACTATGAAATTTGAAGTATTGGGAAAGAATGGTTTTGTTCCAACTGCTGCCATTAAGGAATATGCTGAAAAGCGATTTAATAAAGTTGTTTCCTTCTTTGGTCCAGAAGTAGTATCTGAGGTTAGAGTGGTGTGCAAGGTTTATAAAGACCACCACAAGATTGAAGTGACAATTCCAACCAAAGGAACTGTCTTGCGAGCGGAAGTTTCTGATTTAGATATGTATGCTGCAATTGATAAAGCTAACGACAAGTTAGTTTCACAAATTAGAAGACACAAGGATAAACTGAAACACAATCTTGAAAAAGAAGGTATTAAGCAGGCTTATTCAAATGAATTTGATGCAGAATCACTTGAAAAAGATATTCTAGCAAGTCAATTAGTGAAAAATAAAAAAATCGAATTAAAACCAATGACATCACATGAAGCTATTGCAGCTATGGAATTGTCGGGACATGATTTTTATGTTTTCTTAGATAAGGAAACAGAAAAAACAAATGTTGTTTATCGTAGGCACGATGGTGATTATGCAATCATCGAAACTCATACATTTTAAGGAAGCAATTGCTTCCTTTTTTTTATTGAAAATTAAATTATATTGATAAAAGTGCATAAAAAAAACTAGCTCTGCAACTAGTTTTTTTTTAAGAGAGAAAAGAATTATAAAGCTGCGTTATATAAAGCGTCAACCTTATCCCAGTTAACGACACTGAAGAATGCCGATACATAATCAGGACGACGGTTTTGATAATTTAAATAATAAGCATGTTCCCAAACATCTAATCCTAAAATTGGTGTTCCTTCAGCCAATGGTGTGTCTTGGTTTGGTGTTGATAAGACTTTAAGTGTTTTTTCTGGTGTTAAGATTAACCATGCCCAACCACTACCAAATCTTGTCTTAGCTGCAGTACTAAATGCATTTTTGAATTCATCAAATGATCCAAATGCTTTATTTATAGCTTTTCCCAATTCACCTTTTGGTGTTTGTCCATTGTTCACCTTTAATAGTGGCCAGAAGAATGAGTGGTTAAAATGCCCTCCACCGTTATTTTGAACTGCACCACGAATATCAGATGGTACTAAAGAAAGATCAGCTAGCAACGTTTCTAATGGTGTTTCCAAATCAGGATGCTTATCGAGAGCTGCATTTAAATTGTTAACGTAACCTTGATGATGTTTTGTGTAATGGATTTCCATTGTTCTTGCATCAATAAATGGTTCAAGTGCATTATATGCGAATGGTAATTTTGGTAATTCAAATTTCATAGTTTAATTCCTCCTATTTATAGTTTAATATTACATCAAATAAACAATTGTATCAACTCATTTGCACCAAAGATTAAAAAAAGTCTAAAATATGTTAAATTAGACATTTTTTAAATAATTATCTAGTTTTTGTTCATCAATATCTATATAAATAGTTTGATGATTTTTATAAGTAACATGGTATCCTGGTTTTCCTGAAATCTTCTTGATATATTTTATTTGAGTATAATCAACTGGAATTGAAGAAGAATACTTTAGACTTGAAAATTGAGCAGCAAGCATCGCTGCTTTGCGAATAATCGCTTCATTCAATTCATCAGCAATAACTAAAACATGAGCACCCGGAAAATCTTTGACGTGGAACCAAAAGTCATTTTTGTTTCCAAGCTGATGTGTGATATATCCATTTTGCAGACTGTTTTTGCCAACATAAATGGTAGATTGTTCGTCAACTATTTTTATGATATTTGGCTTTTTAACCTGTTTTTTATGCTGAGGTTTTAATTTGATAGATTTATATCCATAAGGAATCAGCTCTTGTTCGAAATCCTTAAGACTATCATTTGCAGATAAATCTAGGTAGGTTTTAAATTCTTCAAATAGATTGATGAGTTGTTCTTGTTTTTCTAACAATCTTTTTGTGTGTAGAATCGTTCGTTTTGCTTTCTGATAAGATTTATAGAAACTTTGAGCATTCTCGTTTAAGGTTAACGTCGGATCGAGAAGAAGTGTATGATCATTGACAGTTAGTGATGAAGTCTTTTCTTTCATTATGTGACCAGATTGATATATCAAATCACCTTTTTCTTTATCGAGCAACTTAATTTCAGCTTTTTCAATAGTATTTTGATAATGTTCTTTTAATGTAAACATTTTTTTAAGTTGATTTTTGATAAAAATAGCATGTGATGATTGAGCTGAAGTTGATTGTTCTAATTTATCATCCATCATCTCTGATATTGAACTATAATATTTCTTTTCAACATTTGAATCAAATATATCAAAAACATAATCTTTTTTATCAGTTAGATTTCTTGTTGGATGAGCCTCTATTTTTAAAATATCTTGCTGGTGCTCAAAAAGATATTTTGCTAAGAAAGGTGAAATTCCCATATATTGGTTGACTAAATCCATATAAGAGAATATTTTTTCGTAGGATAAATTAAGAAATGAGACTTTATTTGATGGGAAAAATTCGAATTGAGCCTGAGGCAATAGTTGTCGACCTTCTTCAAAAAACATTTTTTTAAGTGTATCAACAATCACTTGATTTTGAACTAATAAAAGATTAGAGTGTTTACCCATAGCTTCAAAAACAAGTGATTTATGTATTTGTCCGTCAATGAAATCATGGATGATGAAATCAAAAAGAATAACTCTATCGGTTTCATATTGACTTATCTTTTGAAGTATTGCACCCCCTAAATGTTTTTTAAGTGTATTTAGAAATTGTGAACTATTGGTTGATTCTGCTTTTTTACTTGTCAAATGGAATCCGAAATCATGCGAACTTACATTCAGATCTAAGTACATTCTTTCTCCTTTTAGATAAAAGACAAAAACAAACGACATTTCGCTCGTTTGATATATTTTTTCAAGTCTAGCTTTTTCTAGCTTCTGATTAAGTTCAGTAATTAAGTGATAAATAAAAAAACCATCAAAAACCATATCGTACCTCTAAATCATTTTATCATAAAAATATGTGAAATATCTTAGTGTAAGCGTTATTCTTTGTTAATAAACTCTAAATCTATTTACTAAGTTGCTTTAATAATATATAATAAGTAATAACATCATGAATAAAGGAGGAGCCTATGAAACTGAATGAAAGAGGATTGTTGATTGTCATTTCTGGCCCTTCAGGCGTAGGAAAAGGAACAGTTCGTAGAGCATTATTCCAAATGCCTCATCATGATCTAATCTACTCGGTATCCATGACAACAAGACCTCCTCGACCAGATGAAGTTGAAGGTGTTGACTATTATTTTGTTGATAAAGATACATTTTTAAAACGCATTAAAGAAAATAGGTTTTTAGAATGGGCCGAATTTGTTGGCAATTATTATGGCACACCTCGTGATAAAGTAGATGAACAATTAGATAATGGTAAAGAAGTTGTTCTTGAGATTGAAGTTGAAGGTGCACTTCAAGTAAGAAAGCAAATGAAAGATGCTGTCTTTATTTTCTTGGTTCCACCAGGAAAGAAAGCATTGTACGAAAGATTGAAAAATAGAGGTACAGAGCCCAAAGATATGATTCAAAAAAGAATGAAAAAGGCTGAATCTGAATTTTTACTTGCTCACAAATATGATTATATTGTCGTTAACGACGAAGTTAATAATGCTGCAGACCGTATCATGGCGATTATAAGAGCTGAGCATGCGAGAACTGAAAGATCAATTCACAACTATATTAAGATGATTGGAGAATAAGATGAAAAATAAAGACGGAATGAGATATCCCTCAATTGATAAATTGTTATCAAAAATTGATTCAAAATACAAACTTGTTTATGCTGCAAGTAAAGTTGCAACAATTTTAGAATCAGAAAAGTTAAGTGTTGATGATTCGCTTTGTGTAAAATCTATTGGTATTGCACTTGAAGAAATATTGGATGGAAAAGTAGATATCGAATTTAAATCCTAATGTAAAAGCGCATAGCGCTTTTTTTTTGTTCTTCAAAATGCAATATGATATTTAGTTTGTGATACAATAAGAATGGTGATTACATGAATTTAAAAGAAAAAATAGCATTACTACCCAGTGAACCTGGATGCTATTTAATGCAAAATGAAAATGAAGATATCATTTATGTAGGCAAGGCAAAAAATTTAAAAAATCGTGTGAAATCCTATTTTACAGGAGCACATAATCAAAAAACAACGCGTTTAGTATCGGAAATTCGCGATTTTTCTTATGTTCTTACGAATAGCGAACGTGAATCATTAATTTTAGAGAGTAATTTAATCAAGCAATATCTACCTAAATATAATATTCGTTTAATGGATGATAAAAGTTATCCATATATTGAATTAACTAAAGAAAAACATCCTAGATTGCAAGTGGTAAGAAAGAAGAATACTAAAGGTAAACTCTTTGGACCTTATCCGAATGTCTATGCAGCTAGAGAGACATCCAGATTACTCAATAGACTATACCCACTGAGAAAATGTGAAACGATGCCAAAAAAGGCATGTTTGTATTATCATATTGGACAGTGTTTAGGCCCCTGTATTAACAAAGATGTAGATTACAAGGATACTTTCTCACAGATCACAAGTTTTCTAAAGGGTGATACAAAAGAAGTGTTAAACCGACTTAATCTTGAAATGCAGCAAGCTAGTGTTGATATGGCATATGAAAAAGCAGCTGAATTTCGTGATATGATTCAGCATATAGAATCAACTATTGAAAAACAAATTATCAATTCAAATGATTTAAAGGACAGAGATATCATTAGTTATGCAAGTAATAAAGATGATGTATCATTAGCCATTCTAGTCATGAGACAAGGAAAAATGATAGATCATCATCAAGTTGTATTTGCTTATATAGGTGATCCTATAGATACGGTGATGAGTTATCTTCAACAATATTATGAAACCATTACGCCTGATGAATTACTTTTTAGTGATAGATTTAATCTTGAGGAACTTAAATCGTATTTTGGTAAGAAAGCTTTCCTTCCTCAAAAGGGAGATAAAAAGAAATTAACTGAAATGGCAACAAAAAATGCAGATTATGATTTAGAGCATCATTTCATGCTTTATAGACATAAAGATGAACAAAAACAAAAGGCTTTAGATGAGCTTGGAAAACTCATAAAGC
Source organism: uncultured Mariniplasma sp. (assembly GCA_964566285.1). Taxonomy (GTDB): domain Bacteria; phylum Bacillota_I; class Bacilli_A; order Acholeplasmatales; family Acholeplasmataceae; genus Peloplasma. The sequence continues at coordinate 21,528 of CAZMIG010000022.1, forward strand.
ACAAGATAAACACAATTGAGATTTTTGATAATGCTCAATTATTTGGAACAGCACCTATCTCAGCCCTCATTGTTTATAAAGATGGTGAATTTGATCGAAAAAGTTATCGCAAATATCACTTAAAAACAACCACTAATGATGATTATCAAGCAATGAAAGAAGTCATCTATAGAAGGTATCAAAAATTGTTGATTGAGAATCTTGAATTTCCAAGTTTAATTTTAGTTGATGGTGGTAAGGGACAGCTTCATGCTGCAGCCGAAGTGTTAAATGATTTAAACATTGATATCAAAATAGCTGGACTAAAAAAGAATAATAAACATCAGCTTGAAGCGGTTGTTTATGAAGATGAAGTAATACCTTTACTAAAAAATAGTGATCTCTATAAATTACTGTTGAAACTATCTGAAGAGGTTCATAGATTTGCTATTGATTTTCATAGAAATACAAGAACAAAATTATCGAATAATTCTCCACTCGATAATATTCAAGGTATTGGAGATAAAAGGAAAAAAGCTTTATTAAGCCATTTCACAAGTATTGATGAGATTAAGAATGCAAGCGATGAGGAATTACTTTCTTTAGGAATTCCACAGGCTGTTATCATACAGATTAAAGAGGAACTGAAATGAAAAAAATTATATGGAGCATTGATAAAAATCTAAAGGTTTTCTATTTGATAATTAGTGGACGTAAAGTCGGTTTCTATTTATCTAATCGTTTATATAAGACATTCTTTATGTACTTAAAAAAAGGTGTCTTAGTGGATTTTGAGGTTTCACATAAGAAGAAAAAAATAGGCGTTTTTTCTTATTATCAGGTAGCACATTTTAATCAAATCATCTCACTAAATCCTTTTTACGTTCATTACGATTTAACCAAAATGAGAAAAGAGATGAAAGAGGTTATAGCGAGCAATAAGAACTATTTGTTTATTGATTTTGAAATGACTATGCCAGGCTATCACGATCATTATTTTTTTACTGAAATTATTCAAGTAGGATATGTGTTGGCAGAAGCCAAAGGACGTATTATTCATCAAGATGGATATTATATTTTACCGAAAGAAAAAATGACATTGAGTAGAAGAACAAAAAAATTCTTGAATCTTGATGAAGAAAAGTTTTTCAAGGAAGCATTGCCCTACGAACATTTTTATAAAAAACTTGAAAAACTAATTAAAAAATATCAACCCAAATTTGTAGTTTGGGGAAAAAACGATTTAACCGCAATGAATGATTCATATGTGCTTCATGAAAAAAAGAAGCTAACTGAAGATAGCCAATTCATTGATTTATTGAAACTTCACAAAGATTATTATAACTTGAGAGATGATCTGGGTTTATTTAAAGCATATAAAACGTATTATAATGTAGAGTTTGATCAAGCACATGATGCGAAAGATGATGCGCTTGTAACTAAATTTGTTTTTGATGCATTTCTTGATAATATGAAATAAAAATGAGCCTAGCATTTGCTAGACTCGTTTTTTTAATTAGGTATTTAAAATAGGTTGTGGTGTTGTATAGGCTTTAAAAAGGATTGTGGTG
>CAZMIG010000023.1:0-22576 GCA_964566285.1 uncultured Mariniplasma sp.
CTATTAGACCTCCTAAATTCTCTTAACTTAGTGTCTACTTAATTATATCATTCCACCTTGCTGGCTTATAGTCTTTTCTATACTCAAGAGTTTTTATACCATCTTAAAAAATAATTTGATTATTTTTATTGGAATAAATGTTGACACAAATCTAAAAAGAAACAATATCTATAAATTAAAAATGTGATGTAAACGTTATCATATACATGATTTCGTATAAAATGCTTTGAGGTTCAAAAAATATTTAATTATGAATTGACAATGAGCTGAAAATGACTTATAATAACATTGCTGAAATAAGGAGGATATAGACATGATATTTGAGCGTATTAAGGAAATGATCGTAGAAGAACTTAATGTTCCTGAGGAAAAAATTACTATGGAAGCAAGACTTGCGGAAGATCTCGGTGCCGACTCAATTGACGCAGTTGAGCTTATTATGAACATCGAAGATGAGTTCGAAGTTCAAGTCAGCGATGAAGAAGCACAAAATATTAAAACTGTTGGTGACTTGGTTAATTACGTTGAAGCTTTAAAATAATACAAAAAGGGAATCGAAATTCCCTTTTTTTGTTTTAAAATCTTCTTTTTTTTTATATAATGAGAATAGCATCGAAAGAAGGTACATATATGACGTATTATAATTTTAAAGAAATTGAAAAGAAATGGCAAACGTACTGGTATGAGCAAAAGCTCTTCAAGACACAAGAAAATAGACTTAAAGAAAAATTCTATGTGCTTGATATGTTTCCATATCCAAGCTCAAGTGGCTTGCATGTTGGCCATATAGAAAATTACACAGCTACAGATATCATTTCTAGATTCAAACGCATGCAAGGATATAACGTCTTACACCCTATGGGATGGGACGCTTTTGGTTTGCCTGCTGAACAATATGCATTATCTACAGGAAAAGATCCTAGAAGTTTCACATATCAGAATATTGCTAATTATAAAAGACAAATTATAGAATCTGGTAAAGGTATTGATTGGGATAGAGAACTGGCAACAGCAGATCCTAATTACTATAAATGGACACAATGGATTTTCAAGAAAATGTATGAACACGGATTAGCTGTACTTAAAGACGTTGAAGTTAACTGGTGTGAAGGCTTAGGAACAGTACTAGCTAATGATGAAATTGAACTAGTTAATGGAAGAATGGTTTCTGAAAGAGGCAACTATCCTGTTTTTAAAAAAGCAATGCGTCAATGGGTTCTTAGAATAACAGCTTATGCAGATCGTTTACTTGATGATTTAGATACAATTGATTGGCCCGAGCATTTAAAAGAAATGCAACGTAATTGGATAGGAAAAAGTATTGGATCGATGATGACATTTAAAGTTGATCAAAGTAAAGAATCTTTTGATGTGTTTACAACAAGACCTGATACTATTTATGGGGCAACTTATTGTGTGTTAGCACCTGAGCATCCTCTAGTTTTGAGAATTACATCTGGAGATGAAATTAAGCAAGTAAAAGAATATATTGAAATAACGAAACAAAAAAATGAAATTGATCGCTCTATGGATAAGACAAAGACAGGAGTATTTACAGGCGCATACGCGATTAATCCATTAAATCATAAGAAAGTACCTATCTGGATTGCAGACTATGTTTTACCACATTATGGAACCGGAGCCGTGATGGCTGTTCCAGCTCACGATGAAAGAGACTTTGAATTTGCTCAAATTCATGGACTTGATATTGTTGAGGTTGTACAAGGTGAATCTGATGGAGCTTTTGTTGGTGATGGCATTCACTTCAATAGCGGAATTATTGATGGTTTATATAACGAAGAAGCTAAAATCAAAATTACTGAATATTTAGAAAAAACAAATCAGGGCTACGCCCATAGTACATATAAATTAAGAGATTGGGTTTTTTCAAGACAAAGATATTGGGGAGAACCATTTCCAGTGATCTATGATCAAGATGATAATATACACATCTTAGATGATAAAGATCTTCCTTTAGAATTACCCATATTAAAAAACATTAGACCAAGTGGAACTGGAGAGAGCCCATTAGCGAATGCTCATGACTGGCTTCATGTTAACTATCATGGAATTACCGGTAGAAGAGATACGAATACAATGCCTCAACTTGCAGGTAGTTCTTGGTACTTCATTGGTTATATTTTGAAAAACCATTTAGGAATGATTCCTCTTGATTCTGAAGAAGCAAAGAAGGTTTTAGATAAATGGTTACCCGTGGATGTTTATGTAGGTGGTGCTGAACACGCCGTTGGACATCTGTTATATTCTCGATTTTGGACAAAGTTCTTATACGATTTAGGTTTAGTATCTGTCAAAGAACCTTTCACTAAGTATTTTAATCAAGGAATGATTTTAGGTAGTGATCATTCTAAAATGAGTAAATCTAGAGGCAATGTCGTCAATCCTGACGATGTTTATGAATCGCATGGTGCTGATTCATTACGTCTATATGAAATGTTTATGGGACCTTTGGAAGCAGAAAAACCATGGTCAACCGAAAGTTTGAATGGATCAAAGAAATTTTTAGATCGGGTTTGGAGAATGTTTGAATTCCCAATTATTAAGGATGAAGTTCTTGAATTAAGAACAATTTATCATCAAACCATAAAGAAAGTTACCGAAGATTACGATAAGCTTGCATTTAATACCGCAATCAGTCAAATGATGATTTTTGTTAATGATGTATATAAGAAGCAAACAATAAGTAAAGATATGGCTCGAGGATTTCTTAAACTCTTAAATCCGATTTGCCCGCATATCACTGAAGAAATAAATAAGGAAATGCTCAAACAAAATGAAGAGCTTATCTACTCAGATTGGCCACAATACAATGAACTTTATTTGATTGTTGATGAAGTTGAAATTGTTGTTCAGGTCAACGGGAAACTGCGTGCTCGTTTCACTGCTAAATATGATGAAGATCAAGAAGTTATTAAAAAAGAAGCACTTAACCATGACAATGTTGTTAAACATTTAGAAGGTTTAACAATTAGAAAAGTTGTTGTTATACCTAACAAGCTTGTCAATATTGTTGCTAACTAATTTGAATCTACCTCGTGAATTAATTTTTGCGAGGTATTTTTTTATCATCAAAAAAAAGTGTAAAATAGGAATAGACCAATAAAATGGGCGCTTTCTTTGTATATTATGCGTAAGGGGAAACTATGGACAACATACATGTGATTATTGAAGAACTAAAAAAAAGAGACTATTCGTCTTTTGATACGTTCTATGACTTGACAAAAAATCAAGTGTTCTATGCAATCATCAATATTATTAAGGATCATTCATTAGCCGAAGATTTAATGCAAGATACCTATGTCAAGTTTTTAGAGAAGATTGACGACTACAAGTCTAACTCGAATCCTTATGCTTATTTATCAACAATTGGTAGAAACTTAGCAATTAATATGTACAACAAAAGGAAAAGAGAAATTGTTTCAGAGGAAATATTTGAAACAATTGCTGCACCAATAGTTGAAGAACCGAATGATGAAATCTTTAAAATTCTCGATCTTTTGGATCCAATTGAAAAAGAAATTGTCACATTGCATGTCATTAATGATTTAAAATTTAGAGAAATTGTACCGATCGTGGATAAACCACTAGGAACAGTCTTATGGATATATAATAAAGCAATTAAAAAACTTAGAGAAAGGGCGGATGACTTCATATGAAAAGAAAAACATTACTACAATTAATTAAAACGAAATCACAAGAAGTTGAAATAAAGGATTTATCACAATCGATTTTAGATAAAGTCCGTCTTTTACCTCAAACTGAAGTTGTAACAGTTCCAAAGAGAAGATTTTCTTATAAACCAGTATTTGCGATGACACTATCTGTCATGACTGCAGCACTTGCATTCTTTATCTTTTATCAACCAGGTTCAACGCAAGTACCTATTATTGAAGATGTCAACCAAGTCATGGCTGTATCAGTTGTTTCAGCAGCAAGTCTTGTTGATTATACCGACGAAATCATTGCTGATAACGATTCTGTCAATATAGCACTTGGATATTTTACATTGGACGTAGCTGAAGAACCATTGATTGATAATGAAATTGATACAGTTTCCCAATACTTAGGTATGATGGAACGATTACTCAATAGCGATGAGAATTTTGATTACGAATTTGATACAACAGATCCCAATGGTTATGCACATCACTTGAGTTTTAAAACAAAAGATTTGCTTGATCAAGAAACTAATTATGCATTCAATTATAATCAAACAAATGATACAAAAAACAACGTATATACAATTGAAGGGTCTTTAGTTATCGGAGCTCAAACATATTCAATTACGGGACAAGGCGATATAAAAAATCCTAAAATCTTTCAATTGCGGGTTTTAAATGATGAACATAATTATATTGATATCAAGTATGAAATTAGTCCATTAGTAAATCGTTATCAAATAATTATTACGGAAAATGATGTACAGATTCAGACAACGAATCTAGCAGTTAGACAGGAAAACAATCAGAGATTGATATACTTAGATTTCGTTTCTGGTAATGCAACAGGCTCATATGCATTTCAAGTTGAAAATATCGGACAGAACAAACAAATGAAAATTTCATATTATATCTCAAATTCAACATCTGAATCAGGAAAAATTGAAGTCACAGTAGATCAAACTGGAGCAGATTCAAGATATGCAATTACCGTAGAACCTAAAGGGAGAGAACCATTTGTTGTCGAACGAGGTAGAGGTGAAAATAATACTAATGGTAGACCTGGAAGAGGTACTTCAGGAGTATAAATAAAAAAAACTTATATATTTACCAATAAAATGGTTGTTCATATTGTATGTTAAGTGTAAAAGGAGGATTTAAAAATGAAAAAATTAACTTATGTATTAAGCTTTGTATTTGTTTTAGCAACAGTTTTAGTTGTTGTGGGTTGTACTGAATCAGGTGTTTCAGCATCAACTGATGATACTTACGTAACTATAGATATTAATCCAAGTATTGAACTTATCGTCTCACAAAAAGAAGTAGTACTCTATGCAAATCCACTTAATGAAGATGGTGAAATCTTATTATCAAATTTGGATTTAGTTAGATTACCTCTTAGTGAAGCTACAGATTTAATCATTGCAGAAGCAATTAATTTAGGATTCATTGATATAGATTCTGAAGAAGTTCTTGTCAGTGTATCTGCAATATCTAATGATCCAGAAATTGGTGATAGAATTCGTGATCGTTTGAAAGAACATATCAATGATGCTTTCTTAAATCGTGCAATGATGGGTAGAGCACAAGATAAAGGATTTACACCTGAGTTTGTTGCAGAAGCAGAAACTTACGGAGTTACTCCAAGATTCTTATTCCTAGCTAAATCAGCAATTTTAGTTGATGACACATTAACTCTTGAAGATGCATTAGCATTACCACAAGCTGACTTACTAGAAATGTTGGAAACAGCAAAACAAGCAAATAGAGAAGTTGCACAAGCACTTAAAGATGAATTCTTTGCAGCTAGACAACTTATCTTCGATGAATATTTACCACAAATTCAAGAATTAGAAGCTCAAATTGAAGCTGCAGAAGGCGATACAACAGAACTTCAAGCAGAACTTGATGCTTTAGTTGCAACATTCCATGATGCAGTATCACAACTTAGAGATGATTATCATCTTCAAACTGAAGGCTTACGCAGTGAGATTCAAGCACAACGCGAACTACGTATGCAAGAACATATGGGTCAAGTTCAAGCTTTCATGAACAGACTTCAAACAAGAAAAGATGAAATGCAAGATGAAATAGAAGAATTTCAAGGTAAACGCCCATAATCCCCTTATGGGATAACATAAAAAAGACGAATGCTTAATTGCTTTCGTCTTTTATTTTTATGATCATATAGATGTAAGGTGGTTGATTATCCTGAAAAGGCAAATCAACTTTTAGTAACTTATAAAGCAAAGGATTAAGTTCGGAAAAGTATGAAGTAAGTGCAATTGATTCGAAATTACCTTCTGGATGCCCAGGATAAACGACAATGAGAATAAATCCTTTTGCATCGAGTAGGGGAAGCATTAATTTTATTGTTCTAATGGTGACTTCTTTTTTAGTTGTGATTGATTTATCACCTTTGGGTAAATACCCAAGATTAAAGACAACACCTTTAAATTTTGTAATATACTTGTTAAAATTTTCATGACTATCCAAAATTAACTGAACATTCTTTATTTGATGTTGATCAAGCTTTTTTTGAGTTTCTATTATTGCTTGTTTTTGGATATCAAATGCATAAACAAACTTTGCATGTTCTGCAAGAAATATGGTATCATTTCCATTACCCATCGTGGCATCAATGATTACATCATTAGACTCAATATTATTTTTTAGAAGAAGATGTGCTGTTTCTAAAATTAAATTATTTTTCATAATAATCACCTTGGTATAATCCCATTTTTCTTAATTTTTTATCGATTTCATTTGTAACAACAAATTTCTTTTTTGTCCATTCGGGTGCGATCAGCATTTCTTTGGGTGCATCTCCTGTTAGTCGGTGAATAATAATATCTTTTCTCAACCATAATAATTGATCAACAGTGATATCAACATAATCTTCTAAAGTGAGAATCTCCCACGGATTTTTTTTATAGTCATAACCCATCTTGGTTTTATCCATGAGGTGTAGCATATGAATTTTGATTCCTTGAATATCTATTGTATTGATGTATTTAACAGTTTCAATCATCATTTCTTTCGTTTCATAAGGTAATCCATTGATAATATGTACCACAACTTCAAGATTTGCATTTCTAAGTTTATGCACGGCACTGGTAAAACAGGCTAAATCATGTGCTCGATTGATTAAATCAGATGTTTCTTGATGGATGGTCTGTAGACCAAGTTCGATTTGAACAGGCATCCGTGTATTAAGTTCACTTAAGTAGGAAACAACATCATCGGGTAAAACATCGGGTCTCGTTGCTATCGAAAGCATGACAATATGAGGATCTAGTGTGATAGCTTCTTCAAATAAGCGTTTTAATTTTTTTAAAGGTGCGTGTGTATTTGTATTCGCTTGGAAATAAGCAATGTAATATGCATCTTTCCATTTTTGGTGCATCATTGTTTTAATTTTTTCAAATTGAATAGGTAATGGTTCATGTTTATTACCTGCAAAATCACCACTTCCCATATAAGAACAAAAAGTACAACCACCAAATGCGACTGTTCCATCTATATTTGGGCAAGTAAAGCCGCCATTCAATGCGACCTTAAAAACCTTTTTGTTAAATTTTTGTAAATAGTAATTATTTAATGTATTGTAATGCTTTTCATCAGTCATCAAATTCATTTTTTTCACCAAATTCATTTTATCATAAAAGTGTTATTATGATATAATAAGACACAAGGAGTTGAAGGTATGTTCAAGAGAATAATAACAAGTTTATCGAGACCCTCACAAACAGTTTTTTTTATGAAGGACTCCTGGAAAAGAGTAATAGTCTACATCCTCTTGCTCCCTTTTCTTTTGATCATTCCAATGATTATTTCTCATTTTGCTGACCCTTCCATGAGTCTTGCAAGATATGATTTGATGACAAAAGCAATAGAAGAAGATTTAAGAGTCGATGGAGCAATCATTACTGATGGTGTTCTAACTTATACAACACCAGCAAAAGCAACCTTTGATTACTTTTCAATTTATGTGGGTAGTCAACAATTAGATAATACGACCATTGCTTTTGTATTTGAACAAAACGATTTAGTCATATATCTTTCAAATATTGAGTTTGATCGAGTAAGCTATGCAAATATAAATTTGAGCAATCATGATTTTAGCTCTACAAACACTGAAGATTTAAAATCTATTGAAATTGCACTTAAAGTTTTTTTTGAACAACAACCGGCTATTGTTTGGACAGATACTTTTTCAAATTACCTATTCCGATTAATGGATTATTTATTTATCGTTCTTGTGATGAGTTTGATGATGTTACTTTTTGTGACGCGTATTCAATTTCCATTTAAAGCGCGTTTTAAATTATCAGTATATTTAACAACTATCTGGGTATTTTCTGAATTTATTTTAATCTTATTTCATTTACAACAACTGGAATTCATTAGTGTGCTATTAGCATATATCTACCATGTTATGGCCTATCGATCCATGAAAATCATCAAGAGAGGAGCGATTCAATGAATAAAGACAAGTTTACACTTTTTTTAGAACAATCAAAATTTTCTTCACCTATTTTAAATCATGCTGAACTTAAAGAAATCGTGATAGATCAAGCAAAAAAGAAATGGATTTTTAGTATTGTTTTAGATGATGTAATTGAACCAGAAGCACTTATTCCATTCATTCAAACCTTGGAAAGTTATTTTTTTGTCCCTAAAATTTTACGAGCAGTTGATATTAAACTTAATTATCGCTCAATGAAATCTTATGAAAAACATGTCATAGGTTATTTTGATTATGCAATTATTCAATTGTCTAAACAGAAGGCAAGATATATGGTTCTAAAGAATTTTAAGACAAGATTTGAAAAAGGAGAATTTATCTTATCCATTGATCAAGATAGCACATATATTAAAGACTATTTCAAAGAAATAAATGAAATATTTAATGAATTTGGACTTGAAGCAAAGATTAAGCTAGAAGTGATTCATACCATGACACCAACAAGTCAAATGATTGAATCATCAATTGAGGAACAAGGCAAAGTGCTTGTACAAAAGCATGAATATGCCAAACAGGCAATTAAACAATCAAAAAAGACATTTACAACAAAGAGTAGTCCAAGAGCTGTATCTATTACTGAAATACCTTTAGACCAATACAGATTGGATCAATATAAAAATGAAAAAGGAGATACAAATTTCTTAATTGAAGGAACTATTTCCAAATTAGTAATTCGTGCTTTAACAAATACAACCTTAATGAGTTTTGTTTTAGGTGATGAAGATGATGCTATTTATGTAAAAAAATTTCTCAAATCTGATCGCGATTTTCAAATTGCTGAATCTTTTAAAGAAAGTGATTTGGTTCAGGTTGAAGGCAATGCGCAATTTGATACCTATCAAAAAGATGTTGTGATTTTTGCCCGTTCGATGAGAGCGATTCAGAAAAGTAAAAAAGAAGAACGTCTAGATAAAGCAAAAGATAAGAGAATTGAATTCCATACACATACAAAGATGTCAAATATGGATGCTGTTACTGATGTTTTTGAATATGTTAATCAAGCAGTCAAATGGGGGCATGAAGCTATTGCATTTACTGATCATAATGGTTTATATGCTTATCCGGATATATATAAAGCGACAAAAGGTAAAGATATTAAACCAATCTATGGTGTTGAATTAGATTTTGTTGATGAAGCGAGTTTTAAGATTACATCAGATACGACTAAAGAAATCTATTTAAAGGATGCTAAATATATCGTATTTGATATTGAAACAACAGGGCTTTCTAGCACCCGCGATAAAATCATTGAAATAGCAGCTGTTAAGATTGAATCAGGATCAATTATTGAACGCTATCAAACATTTGTTAATCCAGTTGAACCCTTATCTACTTTTACAACACAGTTAACAGATATCACAGATGAAATGTTGGAAAATGCGCCAACCATTGATCAAGCACTTCCTGAGTTTCTTAAATTCATTGAAGGTGGTATTTTAATCGCCCATAATGCATTATTCGATGTTGGGCACATCAAAGAAAACGCAAAAGCACAATCTCTTGATTTTGATGATTCACTAGTTATTGATACATTAAATTTAGCGAGATATTTTTATAATACCTCACTTAAACGATTTAATTTAAAAGCATTAGCAAAATTCTTTAAAGTCAAACAGAAACAGCATCATAGAGCTGAAGATGATGCATTTGTCACTGCACAAATATGGTTGTCGATGCTAAACGATTTGCTCAAACAAAACATTAAACAATTTCATGAGATTAATCTAAAGATAGATGAAAAGGAATCTTGGAAACATATCAGACCTTATCACATCAATGTTTTGACACAAAACCAGACAGGATATAAAAATCTCTTCAGAGTTATCAGTGATGCACTGACCACACATTTTTATCATGGATCAAGAACATTAAAATCAGTTTTAAATAAATTTAGAGAAGGTTTACTTATTGGTAGTGGTTGTGCCAATGGTGATGTTTTTGAAGCAGCGCTTAATCAAAGTGATGATGAACTCATTCAAGCACTCGAATATTATGATTATATTGAAGTGCAACCTCCAGCAGCTTATAAACATTTAAGACAAGGTTTAGGAGCTTTTGCTGATGAGATTATTGAAGCTGTTTTATCTAAAATTGTACGCTTTGCAAAAGAACAAAATAAAATCATTATCGCTTCAGGTGATGTTCATTATCTTGATAAAAAAGATGTCTTATATCGTGAGATTTATATCCGCACACCTTTAGTAGGTGGAGGTATCCACGAACTTTCTAAGTATAATGAAATGCCTGAACAATATCTATTAACAACTGATGAAATGCTTAAAGCAATGGCATTTTTAGGAGAAGATTTAGCATTTGAAATCGTTGTTAAAAACACGCAGCATTTAAATAGTCTAATCGAAAAAATTCAAGCATTTCCCACACAACTCTATTCCTTACCTGATGATGCATTTAAAGTTTTATTAGGTATCGAGAGTATTTCCGATGAAGTTAAAAGACTTGTCTACGATAAGATGCAAGCTGAATATGGCATCGATCCACACCCAATGGTTAGAGATCGTGTTAGACGAGAATTAAAAAATATTATTGAAAATGAGTTTGCTCCTAATTATTATATCTCTCATCTTCTGGTTAAAAAGTCACTAGAAGAAGGATACTTAGTTGGATCAAGAGGATCTGTAGGTTCGTCTTTAGTAGCAACACTCTTAGAAATCACCGAAGTAAATCCTTTAAGACCTCACTACAGATGCCCAAATGGCGATTTTACGGCCTTTCATCTTTCAGAGGAGGAGATTATCCGATATGGTATAACTCCCGAACAAAAGGCCTTTCAGGCTCATTTAAAGGGTGTCCAATCAGGGTTTGATTTAACAACACAGAAATGTCCTATTTGCGGAAAAACGCTCATTAAAGATGGACATGATATTCCATTTGAAACCTTCTTGGGTTTTGATGGAGACAAGGTTCCTGATATCGATCTAAACTTTTCAGGAGACTATCAAGCGATAGCTCATGCTTATGTCAAGGAACTTATTGGAGAAGATCATACATTCAGAGCAGGTACGATTCAAACGGTTGCTGAAAGAAATGCGTATGGATATGTCAAAGGTTATCTAGAAGATAAGCACTTAGAAGCAAGATCTGCACAAATCGAACGATTAGCTAAAAAAATAGAAGGTGTAAAAAGATCTACAGGACAACATCCTGGAGGCATTGTTGTTGTTCCTAAATCTAAATCAATTTACGATGTAACCCCTGTTCAGTTTCCTGCTGATGATGTTAATTCTGAATGGAAGACAACACACTTTGATTATCACTCATTTGAAGCTAATTTATTGAAACTTGATATTTTAGGACATGATGATCCGACAATGATTAAATTTTTAATGGATTATGTTTTTGAGCATCTAGAAGAATTTCCATTTTCAAAAGCTCAAAATATTCCTTTAGATGATCCTAAAGTCTATGAATTGTTTTCTGGAACGAAGATTATCGGTGTTGAACCTCATGAAATAATGAGTGAGGTAGCATCTTATGCAATTCCTGAATTTGGAACATCATTTACACGACAAATGCTTTTAGACACTAAGCCCAGCACCTTTGCAGGTTTGGTTAAGATATCCGGCCTTTCACATGGTACAGATGTGTGGTTAAAAAATGCACAGTCATTAATTAATGGAAAAACTGAACACGGAAGAATCGCATTTAATGATATTATTGCATGTCGTGATGATATCATGGTTCAATTAACTGAATTAGGTCTCGATCCTTTCAAAGCATTCGAAATCATGGAATTTGTTAGAAAGGGAAAACCGAGTAAAGATAAAGCCAAATGGTTAGATTATGAACAAGAAATGCGTAAAAACAATGTCCCTGAATGGTACATATGGTCATGTGGTCAAATCAAATATATGTTTCCTAAGGCACATGCAACAGCATATGTTATTATGGCGATGAGAATTGCTTGGTTCAAGGTTTATAAACCATTACTATTCTATTCTGGATTCTTTTCTAAAAGAGCTGTTCAATTCGATTACGAAGTCATGGTTGCTGGAGCGAATGCAATAAGAAACAAATTGATTAGTATCAATGAACAATTCAATCTAAAAGTTAAAGATGAAAATCTACAGGTGACCCTTGGAGTTGCGTTAGAAATGACAAAGCGAGGTTTTAATTTCTTACCTGTTGATATTAATAAGTCATTAGCAACAACGTTTAAAATGGAAGACAAAGGTTTGAGAATGCCATTTAGCTCTATTGATGGTTTGGGAGAGTCTGTTGCTTATGATATTATCCAAAAAAGATCTGAAAGACCCTTTGACACTCGTGATGATGTCAAGGAAAGAACGAAGATAAATAAGACCGTTTATGAGAAACTTGAAACTTTTGGAGCTTTGAAGGATTTAAAATCGGAAAATAATGTGATTGAGTCTGGATTATTTGCACTTTAAACAGACATTATTATATAATGATATTGAAATCGATTAAGGAGATGGCTAATGATGAGAAGTTCGAACCCCGTATTTAGAAATATTGAGCGTAGTGAATCTTACATAGGTGCTGAATCAGCGTCTTATCGTGGAATCATATCAAAAACAGCAACATTATTAATTACAGCAGTAATTTCTGGATATTTAGCAATATCATATATTCCAGTTGAAACACTTTATCCATTACTTATCGTTTCACTGATTGTTGCTTTAGTTTCCGTTATTGTAGCATCCGTAAGCCCCCGCTTAGCGATGCCTTTTGCTTTGCTTTATGCATTATCTGAAGGTGTGTTACTCGGTGTAATAACAATATTGATCAACACCATATATCCAGGTGTTGCAGTTGCTGCCGTTATTGGTACTGCATCAATATTCACTGTGATGCTTTTCCTATATTCAAGCAGAACGATTCGTGTCACTTCAAGATTTAGAAAAATCATGTATAGTGTCCTGTTATCCTTCCTTGTATTTTTTATCGTATTTGGATTATTAGGTTTGTTTAGTAGTAATATCTCACTTTCTGAACCTATGGCTTTAGGAATTACAGGCATCTTAATTATTTTCGGTGCTTTAATGTTGACACTTGATTTTGATCGTGCTGAAATGATTGTTGAAAGTGGAGCAGATAAATCATATGAATGGGTAGTTGCCGTTGGTTTAATGGTAACAATTGTATGGATTTATATTGAACTTTTAAGATTCTTAGCAATACTTGCATCTAGAAGAAATTAAAAATCGATGATAGGAACTAGTAGTTAAACATATACTTGTTTAGAGAGCATAGAACGGTGGAAACTATGTCAAGTGGGTTTAATGAATTCTTCTTGGAGAGGTGCTAATCACACCCGTCTAATCCACGTTAAGGATTTTGAGTGCTAGAGATTTCTCTAGAACTAAGGTGGTACCACGAAATTATTCGTCCTTAGACATTTCTAAGGACTTTTTTTATTAAAAAATAGGAGATGAATTTATGATCAAACATTTAGATGAACTAAGGATTAAAGCACTTTTAGAAGTTGAAAAAGCAGAAAATCTAGAATCATTGGATTTGATTCGCATCCAGTATTTAAGCAAAAAGGGTGAAGTTTCTCTCATGATGGGAAAATTCAGAGAACTATCACCAGATGAAAGACCAGCGTTTGGGCAAAAAGTCAATGAAACAAAAGAAACCATTGAACAAGCCTTACTTGTTAAAAAAACTGATTTTGAAAATATTGAATTGCTAAAAACACTTGAAAAAGAAAAGATTGATGTTACTTTGCCAGGTTATCAGTTTTATCAAGGCAGCATTCATCCACTCAATCAAGTAATTGAAGATGTTGAAGATCTGTTTGTTGAATTGGGTTATGAAGTAGCAGAAGGTCCAGAACTTGAAAATGATTATTATAATTTTGAAATGATGAATTTGGATAAAGATCATCCCGCAAGAGCTATGCATGATTCCTTTTATGTTGATGAAACAACATTGCTTAGAACACATACATCTCCTGTTCAAGCAAGAGCAATGCTAGAAAAAAAGGGAAAACCCTTAAGAATCATCTGTCCTGGAAAAGTTTATAGAAGAGATAATGATGATCCTACACACAGTCATCAATTTATGCAAATGGAAGGACTTGTTATTGAAAAAGGTCTTAATTTTGCTAATTTAAAAGATGCTTTACTTAAAATGGTTAGACATTTATTTGGTCCAGAAAGAGAAATTCGTTTAAGACCCTCATATTTTCCATTCACTGAACCTAGTGTTGAAGTTGATGTTTCTTATGTCAAAAAAGATGGTACGATTGGATATATTGAAGTTTTAGGTGCAGGGCAAGTTCATCCCAATGTTTTGAAAATGGGGGGATATGATCCTGAGGTCTATCAAGGATTTGCTTTTGGTATTGGTATTGAAAGAATAGCTATATTAAAATATCATGTTGACGATATTCGTCACTTTTATACAAACGATCTAAGATTTCTTGCACAATTTAAGGGGGTAGGACAATGAGAATTACTGAAAATATGCTCAAAAAATGGATCAATATTCCAGAAAATATATTAGAAATTACAAATCAGAAAATCATTGAAGTCGAATCTTTTGGCCCTTTAAATCCTGCAACAAAATTGGTTGTTGGACGTGTTTTAACGTGTATAGATCATCCAGATTCAGATCATTTGCATGTTACAACTGTTGATTTGGGTAACCGAGTTACTCAAATTGTATGTGGCGCTGAAAATGTCGCAAAAGACCAATATGTCATCGTTGCTCAAGTTGGAACTATCTTACCCGGTGATTTTAAGATAAAAGCTACTAAAATTAGAGGTGTTGAATCTAATGGTATGATTTGCTCCCTCAAGGAATTAGGGCTAGATGATAAGTATATATCTGAAGAATTTAAAGATGGAATTTATTATTTTAATTCACCTAAACCCATTGGTACTGAAGGACTTAAAGCTTTATCTTTAGAAGGTTGGGTTATGGAATTAGGCTTAACGCCTAACAGAGGAGATTTGTTATCAGTATTGGGCTTTGCATACGATTTAGCATCAATGACTGATCAGAAAGTTACTATACCCGAATATCAAATAAATGAAACAAAAAATACCAACCCAATAGTGATTGATATTAATACAGATGGTTGTGCAAGATATTATGCTCGTTATTTTGAGAGTTTAACAATCAAAGAATCTCCATGGTGGTTAAAATCTGCATTATTAGCAAATGATTTAAAACCAATCAATAATGTTGTTGATATCAGCAATTATATACTTCTAGAGTATGGCACACCATTACACATGTTTGATGCCGATAAAGTGAAAACAAATCAGATTGTTGTACGTGATGCAAAACAAGGTGAAAAAGTGATTTCACTTGATGGAATCGAAAGAGTTTTAAATGATCAGGATGTTGTTATCACTAACAATAAAGAAGTTATCGCAATTGGCGGTGTTATGGGATTGCTTAATACGATGATTGATGATGCAACAAAGCGTGTTATATTAGAAGCCGCATATTTCAATCCTAAACGTATTTCACAGACGAGTAAAAGATTAAATCTTAAATCTGATTCCTCCTTGCGATTTGAAAGAGGGATAGATGAGCAAAGAGTTATAAAAGGACTCGAGCGTGCAACAGAGCTCTTAATTGAGCTTGCTGACGCAAAGGTTTCATCTGGTGTGAATGGATTTATTCATCATGAGATAGAAAATCCAATCATCTCTGTAGAGAAAAGATATTTCAACGAAAAATTAGGGGTTACCATTCCTGAAAAGAAATTATTAGAGTTTTTTGATGCTTATAATTATAAATATGCTGTATCTAAAGACACTTATGAACTCAGAGCTCCAAGTTATCGAAAAGATATATTAATTAAAGCAGATTTATTAGAAGAAATCGCACGCATGTATGGTTTAGATAGAATTCCAATGAAGACAATTGATCAACCTGCTAAAGGTAAATTAACTTTTAAACAAAAACGATTGAGAGCTTTACGTCATCATTTTGCTAATTTAGGATTGAATGAAATCATTAGTTATAGTTTAATCCAACCTAGCGAAGTTCATCGTTACCAAAATTTAGGTGAGGCAGTGTCAATCCTTATGCCTCTATCAGAAGATAAAAAGACATTAAGACAAAGTCTTGTTCATGGATTGTTAGAAACTGTTAGTTTTAATCAGTCTAGACAATTAAGTTCCGTAGCTGTTTTTGAAATTGGAAATTGCTTTGCTAAGGGATTAGAAACCCTTCATTTAGGTGTTGCAATGAGTGGGACATGGCACAAAAACCCTTGGAAAAAACAGGAAATCAAACCAGACTTTCATATATTGAAGGGACTCATTGATAGCGTCTTTAACCCTTTAGATATTTCATTTATGTATGTTCCAACGAATCACATTGATTCATATCATCCATATCGTCAAGCAAATGTTGTTTACCAAGATGAAGTTATTGGACAAATTGCAGAATTACACCCTAATGAAATGAAACGGTTAGGTATTGAAACAACAATCGTTGTTGATATCAATTTAGCTCCTTTATTAGAGCAATCTGCACCTATGGTGTATAAACCAGTTAGCAGATATCCTCAGATAGAACGTGATTTAGCTATTGTGTTAAACCAAAGTGTCAATGCTGATGATTTAATCCAAATGATTAAGCAAAGTGCTAGAAAAAATCTGGTTCAAATAGATGTTTTTGATATCTATCAGGGATCTCATATAGAAACAGGTAAGAAGTCAATCGCTTTCCACCTTGTTTTTAATGATGTTGAAAAGACACTTCAAAGTGATGATGTCGATAAGTTAATGAAAAAAATAACAAATCGCTTGAGTTTTAGTTATCAAGCAACGATTAGAAATTAAAAACCTGAACACTCAGGTTTTTCTTCGCTATCTAATGCTTTTCGTGTATAATAAATTATGGGTGATGTCATGCTAATATACGATCTAACTCATGAAGAGTTAGTAACATTTTTATTAGAAAATAATCAAAAGAAATTTAGAGCTGACCAGATATGGCAATGGCTTTATAGACAAAAAGTAACGAGCTTTCAAGAGATGGCTAATTTACCATCTGAATGTGTTGATCTGCTTGAAAAAAACTTTAAAATTCAAGCACTTGAACTTGTATTAAAGCATGAGAGTCATGATGGAACACTGAAATGCTTATATAGTTTGAATGATGGACATTTGATTGAGTCAGTTTTGATCAAACAACACTATGGTAATTCAATATGCGTAACAACACAGGTTGGTTGTAATATTGGATGTTCTTTTTGTGCTTCAGGAATGCTTAAAAAACAGCGAGATTTGACTGCAGGAGAAATCATTGCTCAAATCATTGAAACTGAACGTTTATTAGGTGAAAGAATATCTTATATTGTTGTTATGGGCATCGGAGAACCATTTGGCAATTATGAAGAATTAATGCGTTTTTTACACACTATTAATCATCCCAAGGGGCTGGCAATAGGAGCAAGACATATTACTGTATCAACAAGCGGAATCGTACCTAAAATTCGAGAATATGCACACATGGGATTGCAAGTAAATTTAGCGATTAGTTTACACGCACCTAATAATGAAATTCGTACAAAATTAATGAAAATTAATCAAAAATATCCAGTTGAAGATGTGATTAGTGCTATCAAATATTATCTAAGTGTAACCAATAGAAGGGTAACTATTGAATATATTTTAATTGATCAACTCAATGATACTGAAAAGGTAGCTTTAGAACTTGTCCAAGTTTTAAGAGGATTGAATGTCTATGTGAATCTGATACCTTATAATGAAGTAATTGAAGCACCCTATAAACGCTCATCTAGAGAGACCATGGAACATTTTTATGACACATTAAAAAAACATAACATTCAAGTTACCTTGCGTAAAGAACAAGGCCATGATATCAATGCTGCTTGCGGGCAGTTAAGAAGTCAAAAACTGTAGGAGGAAAATTTGAAAAAAGGCTTTATAAAGAGATTAATAGCAAATCAATATACTTTGATAGACCTCGAAACAAAAGCAGAGGTTATTGCTTTTGCACGAGGGAAATTACGATACATGAAATTAGAAGAAGACAACACATTTTATCGTAAAATGACAAAGGGAACAAAGAAAGAAACGAAGATCATGCAGGTCAGTCCCAAGGTTGGAGATTATGTGACCTATGATGATTCCGAGGATCAAGTTTTAATCATTGAAATTCTACCTAGAAAAAATGATTTAGTACGTCCAGATGTATGCAATCTTGATCAAGTTCTACTTGTTTTTTCAGCAGTAAATCCTGATTTTAGTTTTCATCTCTTAGATAAATTTTTAATTATTTTAAATCAAGAAAATTTGACACCAGTAATTATCATTTCTAAGATTGATTTGATTAAAGAAAGTCAACTTTCAGCACTTAAAATAGATCTGGGATATTATAAAAAAATGGGTTATGAAATATATTACGTAAATAGTAAACAAAAGATTGGAATCGACGTTCTCGCACATATATTTACAGATAAACTTACCGTTCTTGCAGGTCAGACAGGCGTGGGAAAATCCACCTTACTTAATGCAATGATGCCTGAATTAAAATTAAAAACGCAAGAGATTTCTAAAGCTCTTGGACGTGGTAAACATACGACAAGACATACAGAATTATATGAATATAATGGAGGATATATTGTCGATACTCCAGGTTTTTCAAAAATTGAGTTTTTAATATTTCATGTTGATGAAGTTAAAGCGCTATATCCCGATTTTGTGAAGCTGAGTGCAGGGTGTAGATTTAAATCGAGTTGTCTACACTTGAATGAACCTGATTGTGCAGTAAAACAAGCAGTTGAAAAAGGTGAAATTCTTGCATCTAGGTATGAAAATTATGTTCAGTTTTGTCAAGATGTTAAAAATCAAAAAGATAAATATTAAAAGGAGGATTTTATGAAAATAGCACCTTCGGTTCTAACTGCTGATTTCAGTCAACTTAAAATGGAATTAGACAGTATAAAAACAGCGGATTACATACATTTAGATATCATGGATGGTCATTTTGTTCCAAATATTTCCTTTGGGCCTGCAATCTCATTACAGATTGCTAAACAAACATCTATACCATTAGATATTCATTTGATGGTTACTGATCCATTGAAATGGATTAACGAATTTGCAAAATGCAGACCTCAATTCATAACAGTTCATGTTGAAGCAAACGATGTCAATGAAACGATAAAATCCATCAAATCAAATGATATTAATCTAGGTCTTTCTATTAAACCAAAAACATCAGTAAACACGCTTTTACCATATATCGAAGATGTAGCTCTTATTTTAGTTATGACTGTTGAACCAGGATTTGGTGGACAATCATTCATGAGAGATATGTTGATCAAGGTCGAAGACCTTGTGAGAATAAGAAATGAAAGAAAGCTAAAATTTGAAATCGAAGTTGATGGGGGTATCAACCAAGAAACAATTAAGTTGTGCAGAAAAGCAGGTGTTGATATTGTTGTTGCTGGAAGCTATCTTTTCAATATGGCTGACAGAAAAAAAGGAATTGAGTCACTCAAATGAGAGTATTAGTCGTTACGCACCCAACCCCTAAAGATATTAGAAAAGTCATACCACTTTTAGAAAGTGATTATATCATAGCTGTTGATCAGGCAGTCAATAGTCTTTATAAACAAAGAATTAAAATTGACTTAGCAGTTGGTGATTTTGATTCATTAAATAACCATAGTATGTTACTCAATTTAAACGTTGTCAGACTTAATCCTGTCAAAGATGTTACTGATACACATCAAGCCTTAGTAGAAGCAACAAAAATCAATCCTGATGAGGTTTATCTAATTGGTGGGATTGGTGGAGAAAGAATTGAACATTTTATGATACATACGATGTTCTTCAATGAGTTTCCAAAGATGGTGATTAAAGATGAAAATAGCACACTCTTTCTTTTAGAAAAAGGTGTGCATGAATTAGTCAATAAGGATTACAATACTTTTCTTGGGTATCCAAAGGCAATTCTATCTTTAGATGGATTTAAGTATAACTTAAACGAATATCGATTATTACCATATGATCCACTTTGTGTCAGCAATGAAATCGTTGAATCAGCTGGATACGTACATGTCCATGAAGGTAAAGTGTTAGTGGTTATCTCAAAAAAATAAAAAGGCAACTGCCTTTTTTATTTTAAACGCGTTTTAAATTATTCTTTTTTAAAGCACGAGCAGAAACTTTCACTTTAATGATTTTTCCGCTTTCATCTTTGATCCGTACGGTCTGAAGATTGCTCTTCCATGTACGGCGAGTCGCGTTCAACGCGTGACTGCGTTTATTTCCAAAAATTGTCTTTTTTCCTGTTACGTAGCATTCAGCCATATTCTTCACTCCTAACTGCACAATCTAATTTAACATAATAAAATTGAAAAAGCAACCAGAATATACATAATATATAAAGAAAAAACATAAAATATTCTAATTTTCCATCCATATTTCAAAATTACTTCTTTTTTTTGGTAATATGGTATAATATCTGTGTAATTATTATGGTTATAATATATATTGCTTTTTAAAATCAATAGTGCTATACTGTAAAAGTGTTAAAATGAAGTAAGTTCAAACCAATTAATTTATCTTAATTTAAATATACATCAATTTTCCAAATACGAGGGAGGATTTATAAATGGCGAATCAAGCTATCAGTGGAACTCTATTTAAGAAAATGGTTACTAACGGAGCAGTAAACTTAAAAAACAATCATAAAGAAATCGATCACTTAAATGTATTTCCAGTACCCGATGGGGACACAGGAACTAACATGCAAATGACGATGATGGCAGGTATTAAAGAAGTAAATACTTTAGATTCTCTATCTATTATCGATATTTCAAAAATTTTATCACGTGGACTACTCATGGGAGCAAGAGGTAACTCTGGTGTTATTCTTTCCCAATTTTTCCGTGGTGTTTATAGTGAAATAGCTAAAATTGATAATGGATCTGCAACAGTGCAAGAATTTATTCAGGCACTTGTTGGTGGTTATCAAATGGCATATCGTGCAGTGATGGATCCTGTAGAAGGAACCATACTAACAGTTGTTAGAGAATCCGCAGAAAAAGTACTCCGTGAACAATCAAACTTAAATAGTGTTGAAGAAGTGTTGACACTCTATCTTCAACAAGCTAAAGAAACATTAATAAGAACACCAGATTTATTACCTGTTTTAAAAGAAGCAGGTGTTGTAGATAGTGGTGGAGCAGGATTTATCAAAATTATTGAAGGTTGGGTCATGGCACTAGAAGGAAATATGCTCAATGAGTTGGAAGCACAGTTTGCTCCTCAACAAAAAGAACATTATCATGGTGCTGAAAACCTTGGTGATTTTGATATTAAGTTCGGTTACTGTACGGAATTTATTGTTAAATTACATAAACCTGAAAAATTTAATGAAAACTTCATGAAAGATCCTTTATCACAAATGGGTGATTCATTAGTTGTTGTTACTGATGATGATATTCTTAAGGTTCACGTGCATACAAATCAACCTGGTGTTGCTTTGACTTTAGCACAAAAATATGGAGATATTCAAACAATCAAGATTGAAAATATGCGTCTGCAACACTCTACAATTATGAGTGATGTTGCTCCACATCAATCTGAAAAAATTGCTATGCCTGATAAACCAAAAGCTAAATTTGCAATTATTGCAGTTGCATCTGGTGAAGGTATTAAAGAATCATTTAAAGAATTAGGTGTTGACTTGATTATTGATGGTGGACAAACGATGAATCCATCAACAGAATCCTTTGTTAAGGCCGTAGAGTCGCTTAATTCAGAAAACATTATCATCCTACCTAATAATAAAAACATTATCTTATCAGCAGAACAAACCCTAGATTTATGTCCTGATCGCTCGATTAGAGTCCTCAAGACGAAGAGTATTGCTCAAGGTTATGCATCATTGATGGCATTTGATCCAACACAGGATTTAGATGACAATTTTGAGGAAATGACGAATATTGTATCAAATATGCGTTCAGGTGAAATCACATATGCTGTACGTGATACAGAACTTAATGGTGTTGCTATAAAGAATGGCGATTTTATCGGAATTACTAAAGGTGAAATTTTAGTTTCTCAACCAGTAAGACTTGATACTGCAAAAACATTATTAGAAGATATGATTGATAAAAATCGTGAAATTGTTACTATTTTCTTTGGTAATGATGCAGGAGAAGATGAAATTGAACAAATTGTCGCACATGCTAAAAAGCTAAATCCTGATATCGAGGTTGACTTGATTGAAGGAAAACAGGATGTATACTCATATATCATCGCTGTTGAATAATGATTTTAAAAGGTGCTTGCACCTTTTTTAATGGCGGATGTGGTGGAATGGTAGACACGCATGTTTGAGGGGCATGTGGCAGCTTTATGCCGTGTGAGTTCAAATC
>CAZMIG010000024.1:0-21904 GCA_964566285.1 uncultured Mariniplasma sp.
CTGAATTAGGGTTCATATAGTTTTTAAAGTGTCTACAAACTCTTGACTACTTCAACCGGCCTTTTTCTTTATTCAAATTTAATTAAATTTTTATTTTCTTGTCATACCAATTGTTCCAAACAATCCACCTACAATGAAAAGTAAATAGGTTAGGATGTATAAGACCATATTGATTGTCATATAGATGTCAACATCTAATAGATTTGTTGCAAATAATTCAGCAACTGCTAACATAAGAATTGCTAAGAATAAAGCTATAGAGCCTAAGCGAAGCATAAATATAGAAAATCTTCCTGGCTTTTTATAAGCAAATAAAATCCATAATAAGAACGGTGCAGCAACGCCTACTCCAGGTATTACATAAGGACTCATCGAAGTTATTTGATTAACATAGGTTTCAAACATGTCAAAAATACCAGTTAACCAACTTGGTGAAGAAAGTGTTACAGGAACTAATGCCGATGTTCCACTAACTGAACTTTCAATAAATCCAAAAAGTAAAACTACTGTAAGTAAAATTCTTAAGATTAAACCTTTTCTAATTGCCCAAAGAATTAAAATTAATCCAAGAACAAGTGCTAGACCAGCATATTCAGAAAATATTGAAACAGATGATAAGAAGCCGTCGGCCGTTTGAGCAAATGGAGTTAAAATACTTATAAAGGGTAACGTATCATTTTCGATTATCAAAGATGTAGCAAAATATAAAGATGATGCTAAGACTAAAAAGAAGCCTAATGTACGAACTATTTTACCAAAGGTTTTATTATAAACGCGTTTATTCATAGAACCACCACTTTCCATTAAATGTAACTCAACTATTATTTTATCATATTATATACACATTTGTTATATATAATGATATTTATCAAATATCTTTATTGACTGATAAGTCTCCTAGAACAATCCATTCTTTCTTTCTAAACAATAAATCTATGACAAAAACCAATAATGCTGGAGTTATGAGCATAAAGGCTACAGCAAGCCAAGCAGTTGTTGAATATCCCATCCAGTCTAATGTTTGTAGTTGACCTACAAGTGCTGAACTACCCATACCAGCACCAACCTTAGATGTTTCAACACCAAAGATTAAATAGAACATAGGAGCAAGAATTGCGGATGTGATAATTGTAGGCAACCAGATGATTGGTTTCCTTAGAATATTCTTGAATTGCAACATCGACGTACCAAATGCAATCGACAAAACCATACCGATATTATTATCTTTTCTAGATTGAATTGCAAAACCTATCATTTGAGTTGTCGTTCCAATTACAGCTGCACCACCTGCAATACCCTGCAAAGAAATTGCAATTGCAATAGCAGCACTAGAAATTGGTGAGGTCAAAAGAATACCAAGTACAACAGCGATAACAATACTCATTGGAATTGGAAGTAGGACTGTTGCTGTATCGACACCATTTTGAATTGCAGCAAGCAAGAAACCAATAGGTGCACTTAAGATTAATGTTAATCCTAGGGCAATCGCTGAACCTAATAATGGAATTAATAAAATATCAACAGGTGTTCTTCTTCTTAAAATAAATTTAAGTGCCAAAATACCTAAGATAACAACTAAATAAGTTGTTACTGGATCATTGTTTGCTACTGGTAGAAAAGGAGCGTCAGGGCTAAAGACAATACCTACACCAAAAGCAACCTTAAAACTAGTTGCGATACCACCCATCACTGATGAAACAACCATTTTTAAACCATCAAGTTTAAGGCTTAAAGCAATCCCCATACCTATACCGACACCCATCATTGATTTAAGTGCACCAGATAAAGTATCAGCAATTAAGGAAACACCAATTAAATTACCAAATTGTTGAACGATTACGCCAATAATTAGTGTAGCAAATAAACCATAAACCATGCCATTCATTGTTGTCATAATAAATGATTTTACTTTTTTGTCCTTCATGATATCAACTCGCTTTCGAAAATATTTTATCATATTATTTATAATTACAAAGAAAAAAAGACAGACGTCTTTGTTTTCATACGATATCGTGTTGATTAATACTTAGCGTGAAGTCTCTTTTTCTTGACGTTTATCTTTATACATCATTTGATCGGTAATGCTCATTACATCATTATACGATTCTCCCTGTTTCCATTCATGAACTCCATAAGAAAAACTTGGATGATAATTTTGTTCGTTACTGCAAGCAGCAAAATCAACTACTAATCGATCAATGAGCATTTGGGGAGTAGAATCATTTTCTTCTAATATAATTATGAATTCATCCCCACCAAAACGGTAAACATTTTTAGCATATTGCTGTAATATTTTCCCGAACTTTATCAATACCTGATCACCAAATTTGTGTCCAAATTGATCATTAATCTCTTTAAACTCATCTAAATCTATGAGTAAAAATTGAAAAGTTGTTTCATCATTAGAGCAAATATCAATCAGATTCTTAGTTTTTTCTTCAAGTGCTTTTCTGTTGTACAAGCCAGTTAAGTAATCTATTTGTGTTAAAGTTTCTAATTCTTGTATTAGTAAACTGTTCTCAGTAAGTTTCATTTCTACTTCCTTGGAAAGCAGTCTATTAATAATCACGATGATATTAACAAAAATAGCGAGTAAACTGAAAACGGATACGATTTGAAAAATTGTATCAGTTGAATATGAAAGAAAATCACTAATTGTTCTATAGTTTATGAATGTCAAAATCACTCGTGTTAAAAATGTAACCGCATAAACAAGGAGTACATAGATTAAACCATTCAGTAGTTTCGAATTATCAATCGTTGCCTTAAAATGCAATTTAACTGCTGTATGAAAAAACAAATATGAAATGATAACTGAGATTACTATCATTCTTGCTCCAACCTGATTATCTATAGCTGCAAAGTAATAAAATATAGCTGCAATAACAAAATATTGAATTAAATACAGTTTAATATTTTCTCTAACTCCAAATAACTGTTTTATTCCATAAGTCAAATAGATGACGCCGAGTAATAATATAAAATTGCCTAAAATAACTGAAGTGTATATTGGATATGGAAGAAATTCTCTCATTGATAAAATAAACAATCCCAAAGAATATCCAATGAAACCAAGCATCATATTCCTTAAGCTAGGATATCTATGTTGGGAATCAATTTTCATTTTGTATATAAATACAGCGAAAATCCCACATGAAATGGACTGAATTATTAAAGCTGTAAACAAATCTAAATTTGCCATATAATCCTCCTTGAAAAAATGAGGAAATCTCGCATATAAAACCATTCATCTTCAATCAGTTTTTTAACTTAATAGTGACTTACTAGCTAATAATAACACAATTAACCTTTAAAAAGACTTAGCTATCTATTAAGAATTTCTTAAATCAAATTAAATCTCGTTCATTTCGGACAATTTCAAACAAAAAAACCAAGTTCAGCTTGGTTTCATTATTATATCGATTGGTCCCCGCGGCCGGGCTCGAACCAGCACGGATTATTCATCCACCAGATTTTGAGTCTGGCACGTCTACCAATTTCATCACGCGGGGTATTTGCCATCAAGTATTTTGACAGCAAAATTATCATATCATGGTTTATTTGTTTTTGCAATAATTCTATAAAAATACATTACATTTCTTCAAGTGATTGGATGCCTAGTATTCTTAACCCTTCATTAATAACAGTTCTTATGGATTCTATAAATAACAAGTTTGCATTTTTATGCTTTATATCATCCACATTGATACGTTGTTTTCCATAAAAGCTATTAAAACCTTGAGCGAGGCTCAAAATATATCTTGCAATGAGATTTGGAGCATTTGTTTCTTGGGCTTTTATAATGACATGTGGAAATTGTCCTAAAATCTTAATTAACTCAAAATAATCATTTTCGCTAAAGTATGACATATCAATATTTTCTAGATCAAGCGCATGTTCTCTTAGGATTGATGCGATACGAACACTGCTATATTGAAGATATGGTCCTGTTTGTCCTTCAAACTTAAGCATATTTTCTAAATTGAAATCAATATCTAAGTGTCTTTCATTTTTCAAATCATTAAAAATAATTGCACCAATACCAACAGCTTTTGCTACGTCGGATTGGTTTTTTAAATTTGGATTTTTTGAAGTAATCGCTTCTTTAGCCCCATTAATTGCTTGATTGATGACATCTTCAAGACGTTTAAATTTCCCACCTCTTGTTGACATTTTCTTACCATCAATTAAAACGAGTCCAAAATTAATATGATCCACATTGAAATCATAGCCCATCAA
Organism: uncultured Mariniplasma sp.; assembly: GCA_964566285.1. Taxonomy (GTDB): domain Bacteria; phylum Bacillota_I; class Bacilli_A; order Acholeplasmatales; family Acholeplasmataceae; genus Peloplasma. The sequence continues at coordinate 4,240 of CAZMIG010000024.1, forward strand.
ATCTGTAACAGCTTTTAATTGTTTAAAGTGAAGGATTTGTTCGTTTCCAACGATATATAAGACGTGATTTGTATGATAGGTGACGTGTCTATAGATTAATGCAGCAATATCTCTAGTTATATAGAGCGTTGCTCCATCAGATCTTTTAATCAGTGCAGGAGGTAAATCGTTACATAGATCAACAATTGTCGCACCTTCATCAACTCTGAGCAGATTCTTTTGTTCCAAATCTTTTACAACAGCATCCATTTTGTCGTTATAAAATGATTCTCCAGTATAATAATCAAAATCAACACCTAGAAGTTCATACATTTCCATAAATTCTCTGAGTGATTCCTCTTTGAACCATAACCAGAGCTTTGTATATTTTTCATCATTTAATTCGAGTGCTCTAAAGACATCTCTCGCTTCTTGTTCTAGATGAGGTTCTTTCTTTTCTGCATCATGAAATTTAACATATAGTTTTTGCATTTCAGCGATTGGGTTCTTTTTAACAGCTTCTTCATTGCCCCATCGTTCATAAGCAACAATCATTTTACCAAATTGTGTACCCCAGTCACCTAAGTGATTGACAGCAACAACCTTATAACCAAGCTTCTTATAGATATTTTTAAGCGCATTTCCGATTACTGTAGATCTTAAATGTCCCACACCAAAGCTCTTTGCTATATTTGGAGATGAATAATCCATTGCAACTGTTTCAGGATTTTCTAAAACTTGATTTCCGTAATCACTTTTCTTTTCATGAATTGAAAACAAAATATCTTGTGCAATTCGATCTCTTTTGAGATAGATGTTTAAAAATCCGTTAATAAATTCTATTTTTTCAATAGCTTTATCATCAGCAATCACTTCAGTAAATCTATTAAAAACTTCCATTGGAGAAATTTTCCACTGTTTTGAATGCGCAAACAAAGGAATTGCAAGATCTGCAAAGCCTCTTTTCGGTTCTTCTATGACAATCGCATCAATATTTAGGCGATCTTCAATTTTAGTTTTAATTTCTTTTTTAATCGATTCAATCATAAAATCATCCTTATCAAAAAAAAGCACAATGTGCTTTTTTAATTTTCGTCAATTACTGCAATAACATCTTGATAATAATCACGTACACTGCGATTGATTAATGTTGCATCGTCACCACTTACAGGTTCAAATGTATCTATAACTTCACCATTCATGAAAACGATTAGTTGAGGTGTTGTATTTGCTACTTCTGGATATAATTCCATTAATTTCGTCATACCAGCTGCATCTTCAGTTGCATTAATATAATAAATTCTTGTCACATACTCATCGAAACCTTCACTGTTGAAGTATTTTTCGAATGCTCCAATATGAGCTACACAAGATGGACATTCAGGTGAACCTAAATATAATGCTACAACTTCATCTTTTTTCAAAATTGTATCTAATCCACGATGAAATAATGAACCATCATAAGTGACTTGATAAAAGGGATGGTCCTCAGTAAAATCTGCTGTTGCACTCGTTTCATATGATGCATAAACGACGTCTTGATTATTTGGTTGTAATATAAAAATAAGACTAATTGAAATAACAAAGAATCCAATAATCGAATATAGTGTTATTGGATGAATTTTAGGTTCTACTTTTGTATATTTGTCTGCCATGTGAAATCCTCCTAGTTTGACTCCTTATGATTATAGCATAAAAAACAGGGTTAATCAATGAAGAAAAAGTGATTTTTCCAATTTAGAAGTTACTTTTCAAATACATCCAAATAAATTTGACTAACATATTTCATATGTTTCCCAATTGTGAATGCTTGACGTAGTTCATCAACACTTAAAAGCTTCATAATATCTTCATTTTGGCTTAATAATATTTCAAATGACTTTTTAGTTTTAAGTGCCTCATGAGACAGCTTTTGAATTAAGTCATATGCGATACTTCGATCCATGCCATGACCAATCAATTCATTTAAGACACTTTGAGCAAAGATAACACCATAAGTTAACCCAATGTTTTCAAACATTTGATTTTCATTTACTTGAAGTTTTTCAATTGTATCAGCAAATCTATTCAACATATAATCAATTAAAATTGTTGAATCTGGCAAAATAATTCTTTCAACTGAGGAATGAGAAATATCTCTTTCATGCCATAAACTAATATCCTCATAGGCTGAAACCATATATCCCTTAAGCACCCTTGATAAACCAGATATATTTTCACTGCTAATTGGATTCTTTTTATGAGGCATAGCTGAAGAACCTTTTTGATTCGAATCAAAATACTCCGAGACCTCATTAACTTCAGTTCTTGATAGATGTCTTATTTCAACTGCCATCTTCTCAAGTTCAGATCCAATAAGTGCTATAACGCTTAAATAGTGCGCATGGCGGTCTCTTTGAAGCGTTTGAGTAGCAATCCTTGCATGTTTTAAACCAAGGACTTTAGAAGTGATTTTTTCTAGTTCAGGTGTGTTTGCACTATAATTACCTACTGCGCCACTTAATTTTGCTATTTCAACTTCATTTGCTGCTTCATCAAACCATTTAGATAATCGTTTAAAATCTTCATACCATAATGCAAATTTTAAACCGAAACTTGTAATTTCAGCATGAATTCCATGGGTTCTACCGATGCAAGGCGTATTTTTGTATTGCATTGCTTTATTTTTTAAAACAGCCATCATCATCTCTAAATCCTTTTTGATAATCTGATTCACATCTTTTAAGATCAAAGACTGTGCTGTATCAACGACATCAGTTGATGTTAATCCATAATGAAACCATTTTTTTTCATCACCAAGCGATAAAGAAACTGCTTTAGTAAAGGCAATAAAATCGTGTTTTACTTCATTTTCAATCCTTTCAATATCATTTAATTGATAGGTTGCTTTTTGTAATTGATGATAAACAGAATCAGGAAATAAACCTAATTGATTCCAAGCATAAGAACATGCTAGCTCAACACGTAAAAAAGTATCGAATTTATGTTCATCACTCCATAACGCTTTCATTTCTTGACGCGTATATCGTTTAATCATCTTTTATCTCCTTAAAAAATCTTTTTAACCTGAATGGTTTGTTTCCGATCAGGGCCAACCGAGAATATTGCAAGTGGAACACCTACAAGTTCAGTCAATTTGTTTAAATAGTTTTGTGCTTCTTTAGGTAACTCTTCAAATGATTTGACACCAGTAATATCTTCTTTCCAACCTGGCATTGAAATATAATTTGGAGAACAAGCTTCAAAATCTTCAATTTCAGCTGGAATATAATCAATCTCTTCGTTATTTAAATGATAAGAAACTGCAATTTTAAGTTCGTCTATATCAGAAAGAACATCAAGTAGTGTCACAGCAAGATAACTTAATCCACTGATTCGCTTGGTATGTCTTAAAACAACCGTATCAAGCCAACCAATACGTCTTGGTCTGCTAGTTGTTGTTCCAAATTCATTACCTACTTTTCTAATGTGATCAGCTAAATCACCTAGAATTTCAGTAGGCATCGGACCAGCACCCACACGCGTTGTATAAGCTTTAGTGACACCAATCGCTCCATCTACTAACCAAGGTGCAATCCCGGTGTTCAAGGGTACACTTGAGGCCGTTGGAGAGCTTGATGTTACATAGGGGTAAGTTCCATGATCTAAACACAATAAGACACCTTGTGCTCCTTCAAAGAGAACGTGTTTACCTGATTCAATAGCTTCATTTAAATAAACAGAGGTATCACAGACATAAGGCGCTATACGTTCTGCATAAGTTAAGTATTCTGTATATAATTCATCAAAGTTAATCCGTGGAGCTCCTAATTTTCTAAGTTCCTGATTCTTAACTTTCAATAGTTCATAAAGTCTAATTCTAAATCTCTCGGGACGGATAAAAGTTGAAACTCTGAGTCCAAGTCGTGATGATTTATCAGTATAGGCTGGTCCAATTCCCTTTTGAGTTGTTCCAATTTTTTCATTTCCTTTAAAGTGTTCATAAGCTTTATCAAGTTCCAAGTGATAGGGTAGAACAATATGTGCTCTGTCAGATATTTTCAAATTGAAATTATCAAGTTCATCAATTTCTTCAACAAAAGCTTTAGGATTAATAACCATACCATTGGCCATCACATTTTGGATCTTTGGATTTAATATGCCAGAAGGTAATAAATGTAGACTATGCTTCATCCCATCAAAAACGACAGTATGACCAGCATTGTTGCCCCCTTGATAGCGGACGACTACATCTGCATTTTGTGCAAGAAAGTCAGTAATTTTACCTTTTCCTTCATCACCCCATTGCGTACCAACAACGACGATTCTTTTCATAATTTACCCCGATTCTCTTATAGTTATTACTTATCTATTAAATATAATAGTAAATGCCTTGTCAAAACAAAATGATTTTAGCATACAATCACCACTTAGTCAATGTGAGCCAATATTTCATGCACAGATAATTTTCTTCTCTTTTTGCGTAAAATCTACTTGTAAATATGGTAACGGTTCTATATAATGATAACAAGGTGATTAAATGAAAATATTATTTTGTAGCGGTGAAGCATATCCCTTTAGTAAAACAGGTGGCCTTGCTGATGTTGCCGCTTCACTACCAAAGGCACTCAATCAACTCAACCATCAAGTAAAAATTATTACTCCATACTATCAGGCAATCCAATCAATGGATATGTATATGAAACGATTGGGTTCTTCAAGTATTATTATGGGTGATATAACCAAGGATGTAGAATTTTATTCAACGGAATATCAGGGAGTAACCTACATCTTCGTCAAAAACGATGATTTTTTTTATCGTTCGAATCTTTATGGATACGAAGACGATGCGATTAGATTCACTTTCTTTAACTTTGCAATCCTTGAATATATAAAAATTACTTCTGATTATCCTGAAATTCTTCATGCCAATGATTGGCAAACTGGATTATTACCATTCTTCCTAGATGTCAAATATAGAGGTATCAACCAGCAGTTTGCAAAAATTAAAACGATTTTATCAATTCATAATTTAGAAAAACAAGGATCCTATCCAGTTGAAACAGAAAAATTATTTGGCAATAAGAATTTCACGTATATGCATATGAATCGAGTTAATTTTTTGAAGTGCGGAATTATGCGTGCGAACATTATCAATACGGTGAGTGAAAACTATAAGAATGAAATTTTAACACGTTTTTTTGGTTTCACTTTAGATGGTCCCCTGAAATCAAGACAATACGATTTATATGGTATCCTTAATGGTCTTGATCACGATTTATATAATCCCAAGACGAGTCAGTTCTTGTTTAAAAATTATGATGAACAATCTTTCGAGTCTGCAAAAGCAATTAATAAATCAAGCTTATTAGAATACTTAAATCTACCTTTAACAAAAGGTGTACCCATTGTTTCATTCATTAATCGGTTTTCAAGACAAAAAGGCATTGATATCTTAATGACATCGCTTGAACCCTATTTAAAAAATGAGCAAATTTATTTAGTAGCTATTGGTTCGGGTGACCCTTTATATGAATTGTTTTTTATAGAGATGCAAAAAAAATATCCCAGTAGTGTTTACTTTAATCAAGGATTCGATTATGAACTTTCACAAAAGGTCTATGCAGGTAGTGATTTATTTTTACTACCAAGTTTATTCGAACCTTGCGGTTTGAATCATATGATTGCTATGCGATATGGTGCATTACCGATTGTAAGAAATACCGGTGGCTTAAAAGATACTGTGAGATCATATGATCCAAACAGTGGAATTGGTACAGGGTTTTCGTTTAAAAATTATGATGCAAATGAATTATCTGAAACACTAGATTATGCTTTGAATTTGTATCATAGTAACAAAGAAATTTGGAATGATCTCATTGGTCAAGCAATGCAGATCAAACACAGTATTATTAAGATGGCTAGACAATATGAAGAGTTATATTTAATGATCTCAAACAATTAAAAAGACAACTCCCAAATGGGGTTGTCTTCATTTTATTCGTTAAGTTTATCTTTTAGTAATGGATTAAATACCTTATTTCTAATCATTTGTATTTCCTCTTTATAAGGCGGTTTTCCATCGACGTACGGTGTTTCTAAAATCTTAGGTATGTCCATAAAATCCGGATGATAAACAACTTTTAATAAACTATCAAATCCAAGATGACCAAATCCAAAATTTTCATGTCTATCTTTAGATGCTCCCATAGGATTTTTGGAATCATTGATATGGAAGACAGAAATATACGACTTACCAACTACCTTATCAAAGTGGTCGATAACAGATTGGAAATCCTCTTTAACATCATATCCTGCATCATGTGTATGACAGGTGTCAAAGCAAACACTCAATCGATTTTTTTCATTCACCAACTCCATAATTGCTTTCAATTCTTCAAAGGTTTTTCCAACTTCATTACCTTTTCCAGCCATGGTTTCTAAAGCAATCTTTACATCTGAATCCTTTGTATTTTCAATGACTTTATTTAGTCCTTCCGCAATCCAAATGACAGCTTGTTCACGGTCTTTGCCGACAGCACTTCCAGGATGTAAGACAATTTGTTTTGCATGCATTGCGGTTGTTCTTTTAACTTCTTCTGTTAAAAAAGAAACTGCAAATGCTCTTTTTTCAGGATCAGGATTTGCTAAATTGATAATGTATGGCGCGTGAACAACAACATGATCAAAACTTAAATTCTTTTCTTTCATCAAATCGACAGCTTCCTCAATCATTAATTGATCAAGGTGCTTGCGAATTGTGTTTTGTGGTGCTCCTGTATAAATCATAAATGCATTTGACCCATATGACAGGGCTTCTTCTACAGATCCTAAATACATCTTTGAACCTTTCATTGAAACATGACTACCGATGATTAGCATTATCTTTCCTCCGAATCTCTTGTTTTGCTTTTTTGATTTGAAGTTTATTCTTCTTCTTATAATTAGGGCTTACTTTCGTAGGCTTTTTGATTTTACTGATTGCATCTCTTTCTTCTTCAAAGAATTTATTCTTACGGATTGAAACTTTAGTCAGTCCTTCATTTGTTAAAATATAGTTCTTAAAAGGAATACCTTGTTGTTTGAGTTTTTCTATTTTTCTATGATCATCAACTGTCATAAAAGTAATGACATAACCTGAATCATACATCCGTCCAGTTCGTCCACTGCGATGCATGAAAAACTCTAGATGATGCGGTAAATCATAATGAATAACATGGGATATCTTGAAATCTAATCCACGTGCAGCAAGATCACTTGTCACAACATATTGATATTTAAGTGCATTGATTTCAATAATAATTTGACTTCTCTTCTTAACACCTAATGAGGCATTAATGCTTACAACTGAGAGATTTCTATCGACTAAACTCTGAAATACTGCTTCTTGATTTTCTTTTTTACTTACAAAGATGAAACATAAATATGGATTGATATGATTAATCAATTGATTGAGTGCTTCTAAACGATTTTGATATTTAATGTTAATCAATTGATATTCGATTTTTAATGTATGTTTTTTATTTGTGTCAATTAAGTCATAAGCTCCAAAATATTTTTTCATGAAAGGTTGCATACCGACAGTAATTGACGCTGAAAATAACATCAGTTTTGCATTTTTAACTGATGGTAAAACACGGTCAAGTAAAGATAAGAAATCATAGTCAAACATCATATCAGCTTCATCAAGTACAAAGTATTTTGCAGTTTGAATCTTAAGTATATTTAGCTCAATAACGTAATCAACAAGTCTTTGTGGTGTTATGATGACTATCTGAGGTTGATATTTCGCTAACCATTCTTGTTCTCTTTGTTTATTAGAACCACCATAATAAGCTTTGACTCTTATATCTTTTTCAATTTCTTTCAACATTTTTTCAACTTGAATGACAAGTTCATTCGTCGGAACGCATATGACTGTTTGGACTTCTTGTTTTTCAAAATCCATATTAGCTAATATGGGTAGTAAATAAGCATGCGTTTTACCAGTACCTGTTGGTGCTAGTCCTACCAAATGCTTTCTATTATTGATATGTTTAAAAACACCATCTTGAATTGGCGTTATTTTTTCAAAACCTAGTTGTTTTAACTTTTCTTCTATATACATAAAAATCACCATTGCTATTATATCATTATTTTGGTTTTTAAGACAAAGAAAGGGACTTTTTAATTGATATCAAGTATAATGAAAATGGTGATTATATGAATGTAATAGATTTAACTCCTAGAGGATATTGCCATGGCGTGCTAAATGCACTAGCAATGGTTAAAAAAGTCATAAGAACTGAAAGTTATCCTCGTCCTATATATATCTTGGGACAAATCGTGCACAATACGAAGATTACTCAAGCCTTTAAGGCATATGGCGTAATCAGTTTAGATCAAAAAGGTAAGACTAGACTTGAATTGATAGAAACTATTGATGAAGGTACTGTTATTTTTACTGCGCATGGCATCAGTAAACAGGTCATTGAGCGTGCAAAAGAAAAAGGGCTCACTTATTTAAATGCTACTTGCAGAGATGTACTAAAAGTCCACAAGGCTGTTGAATTAAAGCTTTCAGAAGGCTATGAAATCATTTATATAGGCCATAAAAATCATCCTGAACCTGAAGCAATCCTTGCTTTAGATCCGAAAATCTATTTTGTGCAAGATGAAAAGGATGCATTACTACTACCCAATCATTTAGCTGGTAAAAAGTTGTTTGTAACAAATCAAACGACACTGAGTCTATTTGATATTGAATCTGTGTTAAAAATTATTGAATCCAAATTTCCAAATTATCTTTTTGATAATGAAATTTGTAAAGCAACTACTGTCAGACAACAAGCTGTTATGAATCAAGAACCTACCGATTTAATGCTTGTTATTGGCGATCGGTTAAGTTCAAATTCAAATAAGTTAGTTTTCGTGGGTTCACATTATCAAAAGATACCAAGTAAATTAATCAGTGGAATTGAAGATATTGATCTTTCCTGGTTAAATAACATCAATAGTGTTTCAGTAACCTCTGGTGCATCTACACCAACGATTGTTACTGAAGAAGTGATTACCTTTTTAAAACAATATAATAAAAATGACCCCAAAACTTGGGATCATCAAAGTAAATTAGACATATTAGACATCCTATGATGTCTTTTTTATTCCTTTCGATGTGCTTTTTGGATATTTTTCATTAATTTTGTTAAGCGTTTGATAAATCTTTTCTTCTCGTTTAGTCAATTCTTGATATGTGAAAAGATTATAATCTTCTTTTAAATCCTTTTTTAGAACAACTGAATTTAAAAACACGCCAACAAGTCGTATAGCTTGGGCTTCATAATTTTCTTCAAATAGCGATTCTACAGCATCATAAAAGCTCTGATAATCATCGGTGTGGAAATCGAAAGTCTTACTACGATTAATGGTTACAAAGTCACTGTCTCTTAATTTAATACCAATGGTTTTTGCAACTAACTCCTCTTTAACTAGTCTTTCATGAGTTGATTCAAGGAGTTCAATAATTATTTTCAAAATCAATTCGGAGTTATCCATATTATAATTTAGCGTTGTTTCATTAGAAATTGATTTTGGTATTGCATATCTCTTGGGATCGATAATGTCACTACTTTTTCCCATAATATGATCTAAATAGGATAAGTAAGAACTTTCACTCATAACGCCCATTATTTTTTCTACATTCTCTTGTTTTGTGAATTCTCCAATTGTTTTAATACCAATTGCTTCGAGTCTAGGATATGTCTTTTTACCAATACCATACATCTCTCTTATAGGTAACGGAAATAGTTTTTCAACAATATTACTTTTTCTTAATACCGTTATACCCAAAGGCTTTTTCATATCAGAAGCCATTTTAGCAAGAAAAAGTGTTGATGCAATTCCAATAGAACATGGTAATTGATGACTTTCCATTAATCCATTTTGTATTTCTTTAGCAAGTTCCATAGGATGTTTGGTTTCAGCTTGTTTTGTCATATCAACATAAGCTTCATCAATTGAACCTTCTAAAATAATTGATGAGTAATGTTTTAGATAATTGAAAAAAAGTTTGGAATATTTTTGGTATAAACTAAACTGCAAAGGTACAATGATTAACTTGGGATGAAGACGTAAGGCATCATTAATATTCATTGCACTATGAATACCCATCTTGCGAGCTTGATAGGATGCAGTTGAAACTACACCTCTTCTAAAGGTTGAAGAACCACCAACAACAAAAGCCTTATCCTTCAAATAAGGTTCTTTTATGGTAGCACAACTGGCAAAGAAGGCATTTAGGTCAATATGAAAGATAATTTTAACATTCTTTTTCATCAAAACTCTTCCTTTAGAGAAATATTTATAGTATAATGACTATGTTGTCAAAATCGAGGTGAAATCATGGCTAAAAAAGTAAATGAAAATATTGCTAAATCTAAAAAAATGAATGACACGAAAATTAAGACAGGTAAACATGTTGATGAAAACCAAGTAACACTTCAGGATAAGAAACATTTCAAGACTCCAACTGAAACATGGTGGGGAAAAGTAATTGTTTGGATCATTATGTTTGGCATGGTTGGCTTAATTATACTATCATTTGTTTTAGCAGTTCTAAAAGGTTCTGCATAATAGAAAAAGCGAAAGCTTTTTTTATTTATTCAAAAGAATTTTTGCTTGTTCAATCGCATAATGTGAGAGCTTTTCATCAGAAAGCATTAATGCAATAGCTTCAACTCTTTGATCATCATTTAATTTTTCTATGCGCGTAACCATACGCGCTTTTTCTTTTATTTTAGTAATATTGTAATGATGATGAGCTCTTGCGGCAACTTGAGGTAAATGTGTAATGACTAAGAGTTGCATGATTTGACTTAAATCAATCATCTTGGTTGCAACTTTTGCAGCAGTTTTTCCACTAATACCAATATCGATTTCATCCAAAATTAAAAGCGTTAACTCATTTGATTTGGCGTAAATACTCTTAAGAGCAAACATAAATCTTGCTCTTTCACCTCCACTAGCAACTTTTGCTAATGGTTTTACAGGTTCACCTTCATTAAGTGATATGAAAAATTCAATTTGATCAAGACCAGATTCAAATAAAGCATTATCTGATGTTTGAATAGGTTCAAACTCAATATTAAATATTGACTTATCTAAATCTAAATCCTTCAACTCAATTAAGACGTCAGTTGAGAGCTTTTTGGCAAGTTTCTTCCTCAATTCACTCAGTTTTAGTCCGCTATCAAAGGCCTTATTAAAGGCTTTTTTCAACTCTTCATGCGAAATTTCTAAGTAGCGATCATAATCTGTAATCAAGAGAAGTTCCTCTTCAACTTCTTTTTGATATTCAATTAATTCATTAACTGATTTTTGATACTTTTGTTCTATTTTGGATAATTCAAAGCTACGTTCCTGCATCTGATTAAATTCGTGTTCATCAAAGTCTAAATGCTCTAGTGTTTGATAAATCTTTGATTTCACATCATCTAATTCATAATATGCAGAAATGATCTGTTCACTCATCTGTTGATATTCAGCATCCAAGTCTCCTATTTTTTCTAGAGACCTTCCAGATTCATAAATCTGATCGATTGGAAACATTTCTTGATCTAGTAATTGATATGAAGTGCGCAATTGATTCATGATTTTATCATAATTTTTGAGTTTTTCTATTTTTTCATCAAGGTCGTTTTTTTCATTTGGTAAGAGTTTGAAATTCTTTATTTCTTCTAATTGATATTCTAAAAAGGATTGTTTTTCGACGCTTTGATTCTTTTTTTGCTTGAGTGATTCAACATGTTTTCTTTTTTCTAAGTAACGACTACGGTCCATTAAATATTGGTTCATTAGTATATCAATTTTCTTTTGATCTACCTGATCAACAAAAACAAGATAATATGCCTTATCAAATAAGGTCATCGTTTCATTTTGTGAATGGATACTTCCCAATGTATTCATAACTTCTTTAAGTCTTCCTAAGGTTGTTGGTTGATTGTTGATTCTCATTTGATGTCTTCCATTGACATCAACTTCTCTTTCAACTTCAATGATATTAGGTAGATCTAGAAGTGTTTGTTGTTTCTGATTTAATTCAAATATTCCAAAAACAATCGCCTTTTTTTCACCATGTCTGATCATCTGAGCATCTGATCTTTTCCCAAATAAGAGTTGTAACGATTCCATAATGATTGACTTACCTGCACCTGTTTCTCCTGTAAGCGCAGTTAAACCACTTTCAAAATCCATCTCTAGATCATCGATAAGTGCAAAATTCTTCACTTTTAGTGTTTTTAACATAGCATTTCCTCAATCTTTTTATGTTTATCTATCATATTGCAACCTCGATGCATATACAAGACATATTCTTGATTACCTGATTTACCTTTTAATCCCGATTTCTTTAAATCACAAATACAAAAGCCTAATAATTCAGCATATTCTAATACGTCTAATAATATTTTTTTATGTATCTTCTGATCTTTTAGTATACCTTTTTTAAATTTGATATGTCCTGCTTCAAACTGAGGTTTAATTAAAGCAACTATTTCTTTGTCATAACCCTTGATATGTTCGAGTATTGGTTTAATTGATGTAAATGAGACATCAATCATGATTAGATTTGATTCAGGTAGCTCGACATCTAAAATATTTGTTTCTTCAAAAAGGTGAACTCTAATATCTTTTTTTAACATTTCATCCATTTGTTTTGTCCCAACATCGTAAGCATAAACTTCTTTAGCTCCATGTTGAAGAGCACAATCTGTAAACCCACCTGTAGACGAACCGACATCAATGATAATTTTATCATTAAAATCTAGTTTAAAATCAATAATTGCGTGTAATAATTTTTCTCCAGCACGTCCAACAAATCTCTGTTTTTCAATAATTTTGATGACATCATCTATAACATCATAGCCAGCTTTTGTTATTATTTGGTCATTAACTAAAACAAGACCACGTTTAATAATATCCGTGGCCTGACTTCTTGATTTAACCATTTGATTTTCTATAAGATACAAATCCAATCTCATTTCAACAAATCCTTTATAACCTTAATTATTGCTTCGCTATCCATCTGATGAATCTTTAACATATCATGGTAATGTCCATGCTCAACAACTTGGTCAGTTATTGACATATCGACAATACGATTATGATAACCATGTTTAGCCATGAATTTTAGAATTTGAGGATATAAGGATCCTGTATTTGCACATTCCTCATAAACTAATATTGGGTTTTCAGTTTTAGCAATTTTATGCATCATCTTTTCATCGATTGGTTTGATGAATCTAGCATTCACAATCTGTGCATCTATGTTCATTTCATTTCTGACCATTTTTAATAAATCCAAACTTGGTCCATAACTAATCATTGTTAAATCTTTACCTTTTTCGAGCACAGTCCAAACAGGTTTAATTGCTTCAAATGAACAATCTTCAACGCCTGGAGTGCTAAAAACCACACCTCTTGGGTAACGTATAACAAAAGGTTTATCTTGCTTCATAAAGCCATAATACAGTAAATCACTCGCTTCTTTTTCATTGTAAGGCATCGTGATAACTACATTGGGCATAAGATAAAACATTGAGACATCAAATAAACCTTGATGTGTTGATCCGTCTTCTCCAACAATTCCAGATCTGTCAATTCCAAAAACGACATGATGATTAGATCTTGCAATATCATTTAAGATTTGATCAAATGCTCTTTGAGCAAATGTTGCATATAAAGGTAAGAATATTTTGATACCTTGATGTGCCATAGATGCTGCCATGGTTGCTGCATGTTCTTCAGCAATTCCAACATCTAAATATCGGTCTGGATAATGCTGTGAAAAATTAATGAACTTCGCACCCATTGTCATAGCAGGCATAATAACAAATGTCTTCACATGACTTTGCAAAGCTTCAAGATTTACACTGATAAGTTCACTCCAAGTAATTCCTAATTTCTTTGGTGAGTTAGCTTTTGAGACACCATGGTAGGTTCCAATTTTATCCTGCTCAGCTTCAACATGACCTTTACCTTTTTCAGTAATAATATGAAAAACAACTGATTTTTTGACCTTTTGAATTCTTTGAAGATTATAAATTAAACCCTTAATATCGTGACCATCGACTGGTCCAACATACATATATCCCATATCTTCAAATATGTTTTGTCGTTGCAGAAATCCTCGGAGACCACGTTTAACACGACTTAAGAAATTCAAGATAAATTTAGGTAATATGATTTGCCAAAAACGCTTCATTTTAATAACAATTTTCATTGAACGGAATCTCGTCAAAGCCTTAGATATTGAACCAACACTTTTTGAGATACTCATTTCATTGTCATTTAGAATAACAATTCCTTTAGTATTGTGATCAGTACCTAAAAGATTTAAAGCCTCAAATGACATACCATTCGTAATTGATGCATCACCGATTATAGCAATCCCTTGGCCACTTTCATTTTTTAGATGTTTAGCATAAAGAATTCCAATTAATGCGGATAAAGCCGTTCCTGCATGACCACTTTCCCATTGGTCATGAATGGATTCTTGATAATTGATATATCCTGAAAGACCTCCAGTTTGTCTTAAGGTTTCAAATTGATTAATTCTTCCAGTTAAAATCTTATGCGTATACGCTTGATGTCCAACATCAAAGACGAAAACATCTTCAGGACTATTAAATACATAATGAAGCGCGATAATTAATTCAATGGTACCAAGGTTTGAGCTTAAATGACCACCTGTATGAGAAATACTCTCAATCAAAAAAGAACGTATGTCAATAGCTAACGCTTTAAGTTCTTTCGGTTTCATTTGTTTTAAAAAGCTCGGATCCTTGATGTCAAATAAATTCATTATGACTTGATTTCCTTAACAACCAATTTTTCTGCTTCTTCAAGCATTTGATAACATGCTTTTGATAATTCTAATCCCAATTGATACTTTTTAACTGCATCATCTAAAGGGATATCTTTGTTTTCAAGATCTTTTACAACTTGTTCTAAAGATTTCAAAAGTTCTTCAAAGGTTTTCTTTTCCATTTTCTTTCTCCTTCTTATCCGTAATTATTGCATCTAAACTACCATCTTTTAGACGAATATTGACGTTATCATTTTTTTCTATTTGCTTAACTGAGGTTAATACGGCACCTTCTTTAGAAACAACAGCAAATCCTCTATCCATTAATTTCAAAGGATTTAGGGCTTCTAATGCGGTTTTTAAGATTTCAAATCGATAGGTCTTGTTTTGCATCAATTCATAGATGTTTCGATGCATTCTAATATCTAAATTTTCTCTACGTTCAATCAAATTTTTAATACGTAATTCAGGGCTGGTTAGGCTTTTTTTAAGTCCATCAACATCGTTTTTCTTTGATTCAATGATATAAGTCATAAATTTAGCTAAGTTCTCACTTGATCTATTTAAATCAATTTTTAATTGTTCGAGCTTTAAGGATGGTGATAATCGGTCTAGCCTTTGATCAATATAGGCTAAATTTGTTTTTAATTCATTGATATACTGAGATGTTTTGTATTCTATCATTGCTTGATGTTCTTTAATCTTTAGGAGTAAATCAGCTTTATTAGGCGTAGCAAGTTCAGCCGCTGCAGTAGGAGTCGGAGCTCTTAAATCAGAAACAAAATCACTAATTGTAAAATCCGTTTCATGCCCTATTGCTGTAATAACTGGTATTTCTGAATCATAAATAGCTTGAATAACTGGCATTTCATTGAAACCCCAAAGATCTTCAATGGATCCACCACCTCTACCAACAATGAGTACATCGACTTCCTTTTTAACATTTGCCAATAAGATTTGTTTTCGAATACTATCAGCACTTCCGGGTCCTTGTACCAATGCAGGATATAGATGAATCTCTGTTAATAAGTATCTTCTTGAAACAGTATTTTTTATATCTTCTATTACTGCACCAGTTGGTGATGTGACAACACCAATGATCTTAGGAAACTTTGGAATTTGTTTTTTATGTGTATCACTAAAATAACCCTTTTCAAGTAAATCTTTTTTTAATGCTTCGTATTTTAAATATAATTCGCCAACGCCATCAAGTTTCATACTTGATACTTGTACACTATAAGTTCCACTAGGCTCATAAACACTAATACGTCCAGAAATTAATACGTGATCGCCTTCTTTAGGTTCAAACTCTAGTCTAGATGCATCTCTAGCAAACATAATTGCGCTCAGTTGAGCTCCTTCATCTTTTAAGGTAAAATAGAGGTGACCACGGCTATGACGTTTAAAATTAGAAATTTCACCTTTGATTAATATGGAAAAAAGGTGCTTATCACCTTCAAGTTTTGCTTTAATATATTTAGTTAATGCTGTAACTGTTAAATAATTTTCCAAGAAAAATCATCCTTTAATTGTTTTTGCAATATTGTCTAAAACTTTGTTTGTAAATTTATGTTGTTTTTCATCATCAAGATTAGAATATATTTTTGTCAATTCAACAGCTTCATCAATGATAATTTGTTTTGCTAAATCTGTCTTGAGAAGTTCATAAACCGCTAATCTAATAATCGCTCGGTCTAGAAAAGCGAGTCTATATAGACTATACTCGTAAAGATGAGACTCAATAATTTGATCTATTTCTATTAAATGATCTACGATATCTTGATAAGTTTCACTTGCTTCTTCAATTTCAAATGATGGGATAAATGGAAGCTTATCACTTAAATATAGATCATGTTGATATAGCGTATTCATCAATTCAATGCGTATTTCTCTTCTAGTCACACTCATACTTAAGTACCTCTCTAATATTGTAGCATATATTGTTACTATTTGAAATGCTTGAGCCTTATAAAAATAACCATATTTTGTAGGATTATGAAACAGAAATGTTTTATTATTCGTTAATTTATGATATGATAACTAGGATGTTAAATATTCAACAATGAGGAAAAGGATATGGAAAAATACAATCTAGTTTTTGAAGAGAAATTCAATCAATCAAAACAACTGTACCCAAAACTATGGAATTATGCAATAGGTGAAAAATGGTCTAATAATGAAAAACAATGTTATACAGATGCAAAAGAGAATCTTTTCATTAAAGATAATCAATTGCATATCATAGCAACTTTAAGTAATGAATCACCATGTAAATATAAATCTGCAAGAATTAATACACTCAATAAAAAGCACTTCCAATATGGTAAATTTGTCATAAGAGCAAAAATGCCAAATGGCAAAGGTAGCTGGCCAGCAATTTGGTTTTTAGGAACTTCCCTCAAGGAGCACCATGTGAGATGGCCATTATGTGGTGAAATTGATCTTGTTGAATTTGCAGGTAACAAACCTGGAAGTATTTCGAGTGCCATACATACTGAAACGTATAATCATAAGATTAACACTCACAAAGGGAAACGTATTTCACTTCCTACTGCATCAGATGAATTTCACGATTATGAACTGCTATGGACTAAATCATCTTTAATTTTTTCAATAGATGGTAAATCGTATATGACAATTGAAAAACAAGAAATAGATACAGAAAAAGAATGGCCTTTTGATCAACCATACTTCTTAATTATCAATTTAGCCGTTGGTGGTTGGTATGGGGGAGAAATTGATGATAAGACATTTCCATTTGAGTTGATTATTGATTCAATTAAAGCTTACCAATAAAAAAAGGGCAGTGGGTGAAAGAGTAAGATGTTAGTAGACACAAAAAAAAGTCTATTAACATCTTTTTCT
>CAZMIG010000025.1:0-21776 GCA_964566285.1 uncultured Mariniplasma sp.
AATAGAAAGAAAGGAATTACTCAATCTATCATTACAGTATTGAGTATACAAGGAAACTATGAATATTATAAAACGAGAGTTTAAAGCCAATCTCAAATCGCTATTAATTTGGATTGTATTATTAGTTTTCATTGTTTTTGGTGCGAGTTATGAATTCGAAGCTTTTAGAGGAAATACAAGTTTAATGGATGCAATGGAATCGTTTATTGGCGTCTTTGAAGCAATGGGCATTCCATTTACAAATTTATCTGAACCGGAAGGATTTGTAAGTCTGATGAGCATCTATTTCTATATTCCTCTAGCTATTTATGCTGCATTACTAGGTAGCTCAATTATCTCAAAAGAAGAGAGAGATAAAACTGCAGAGTATTTATTTACATTACCTATAACAAGAAAACAAGTACTTGTTAGTAAAGTTGTTGTTGCAGTTATTAATAATGTTATTCTTAATTTAGGTTTAATCTTTGGAACGATATTGGTCTACAGTAGGTTTTCACCTAGTCAGTCATTTTTTGATTTTATCTTTTATTTATCAATAGGACTGATTTTTATGCAATTAGTCTTTATGTCTATTGGAATGTTTCTTTCAGCCGTTTTAAAACAATATAAAAAATCAGGTGGCGTCATGGTTGGGATTGTTATGGGATCTTATTTGTTATTTGTTTTAATTGGTTTAGCAGAACAAATTGATTTCTTGAAATATTTAACACCATTTAAATATTTTGAAGTAAATGATATGTTAGATGGAATTATTCAATTAAAGTATGTTATTATTTCAATCGGAATTACTGTTTTAGGAATCACTGGATTATTCATTTTTTATCGCAGAAGGGATTTATATATTTGATTGTATAAAATAATTACTTAGGAGAGATGTTATGAATAAGGACCGAATTTTAATTGGTTTAGGTACAGGAGCAATTTTAGGGGTGTTTTGTATTATTGGTGCACAACTTAGAACGACTGGGCAATTAGAAACCCTCTATCTATTTTCGTTTTGGTTTAATCGCGTATTGATAGGATTGGTGATTGGATTATCTAGCAAGTGTTTTACGCTCAATAAAGCTTTGGTTAGAGGCGTAATTTTAGGTGCCATTGTCTCATTTGCTTTCTATAGTTCTACAGGATTTGCTGATCCAGTTGGATTTGTAGCAGGTATTTTCTATGGTATTATTATTGAATTTGTTTTATATAAATTTGCAAAGTGAAGAGGGATATAGATGATTGAAGCAATTAAGAAAAGAAGATCTGTTCGTACATATAAAAATAAAGAATTGTCAAAAGAAGATCAAAAAAAGATTCATGATGTCATTGATGAAGTGCTGAAGTTAAAAGGACCTTTTGGAAATCAAATAAAATTGTTCTTTTATGACAAACCTTATGTTGGAGAAGAAAAAACTGTTCAAATAGGAACTTACGGATTTATTAAAAATCCTAAATCATTTATTGCTGGAAGTGTGAACAATACCTTTGAAGGCATTGTTGATTACGGTTATTTATTTGAAATTCTTATTTTGAAATTGACCGATCTTGGATTGGGTACAGTATGGTTAGGTGGAACTTTTAATAGAGAAGATTTTGGTTACCTATTAGATATCGGAGAAGTGATACCAGCTATAACACCAGTGGGTTATCCTTCCGAAAAATTATCGATTAGAGAAAACATTATTAGAAACCGCATCAAAGCAGATAAAAGATATGCATATGAGTCATTGTTCTTTGACAAAAATTTTGATACACCTCTTGATGAAAATCATTTTATAGCTGAGTACTTAGACTTGGTTCGCATTGGTCCATCAGCATCTAATAAACAGCCTTGGAGAATTATTGTTGATGGAAACAAAGTTCATTTCTATTTAGAGAGAACACCTAACTATGGCCTTAATAGGACATTTGACATTCAAGCTTTAGATATCGGAATTGCGATTAGCCACTTTGAAGCGGGACTCATTGAAGATAAGAAAACATATGCATTGCTCGTTGATTCTAATCATCCTAATCCAAAAGATCGTATATATGTCATATCGTGCGAATGTATTAAAAACCTAAAAATGGGAATATAAAATGCACAAATAAATAAACTGTATAAAGGCTTAATTTCTGACACATTTTTAGAAATAAGCCCTTTTCTTTTTCATTAGCATTCCCTCTTTTTTTAACCACCTTAAAGTCTATATTTTCTGCATGTGAGTATGGTATACTTAAAATATATATTTCGTAGTTTTTAAGCTTAACAAATTATTATTTTGAAAGGCAGTGAACCCATGGATATAATGGAAGAATCATTAGCGTTACATAGAAAACTTAAAGGTAAAATAGTGATAGAAAGTAAATATACTATTAAAAATAAAAAGGATTTATCATTAGTATATACACCGGGTGTAGCAAGCAGCTGCCTTAGTATTAAAGAAAACCCCGAAGAAGCTTACGGGTTAACGTCTAAAAATAATACTGTTGCCGTTATCAGT
The DNA here is from genome assembly GCA_964566285.1 of uncultured Mariniplasma sp. GTDB lineage: Bacteria > Bacillota_I > Bacilli_A > Acholeplasmatales > Acholeplasmataceae > Peloplasma. The sequence goes on from CAZMIG010000025.1 coordinate 2,469, forward strand.
GATGGTACGGCAGTATTAGGCTTAGGTGATATTGGACCGCTCGCAGCCATTCCAGTGATGGAAGGAAAATGTGCGATTTTCAAAGAATTCGCAGGTGTTGATGCAATTCCGATTGTCTTAAATACCAAAAACGTGGATGAATTAGTGAAAACCATTTATCATTTAGCGCCTTCATTTGGTGGTATTAATCTAGAAGACATTAGCGCACCTAGATGTTTTGAGGTTGAAAAAAGATTAAGATCTATGTTGGACATCCCTGTTTTTCATGATGATCAACATGGCACAGCAATCGCATGCAGTGCAGCATTATTAAATGCACTTAAAATCGTAAAAAAAGATTTAAATCATGCTAAGATTGTGATTAATGGTGCAGGTAGTGCAGGTATCGCAGTTTCAACTTTCTTACTTGGTCTTGGAGCAAAGCACTTAATTGTTTGTGATAAAGCGGGTATCTTAGATCCAAACGACAAAAATTTAAATTCAGCTCAAGTTCATATCGCGCAATTATCTAATAAAGATAATGTGAAAGGTAGTTTAGGTGATGCATTAGTTAATGCTGACGTATTTATTGGTGTAAGTGCTGGTAATATCGTTAATAAGAAGATGGTTAAATTGATGGATAAAGATGCGATTATTTTTGCACTTGCTAATCCTACACCTGAAATATCAAGAGATGATGCACTTGGTGCAGGTGCAAGAATATATGGTGCAGGTATATCTAACGTTCCTAATCAGATTAATAATGCATTAGTTTTTCCAGGATTGTTTAAAGGATTATTAAAAGCGCGTGTTAAACAAATTGATAACAAAATGGAAGTTGCAGCTTGCAAAGCTTTGGCCGCTTTAGTAAGCGATGAAGAGTTAAAAGAAGATTATATTATACCGGATGTATTTAATAAAAATGTTACTTTAGCAATTAGTCAAGCAATTATTGAATGTCAATCAAGAAAATAAGAGGTGCAACATGCTTAAATGGACAAAAAAACAAGCAAGAGATTATCTTGTAGATTATCACATGATCAATACAAATCATCATTATACAATCAATGATGTTTTTAATCGACTAAAATCGATTCAATATGATCCTTTAAATGTCGTTGGTACAAATCCCGAATTAGTCCTCCAATCAAGAGTACACAATTTTAAGACATCAATATTATATGATGCCCTTTATAAACAGCGATATCTTATTGATGCTTGGGATAAACAAATGTGTATTTATAAAACCGAAGACTTTCAATATTTTAACCCCGCTAGAAAAGATAGAGCAGAAGCCGAAATGTCTTCTGCAAAGCAACACTTAAACTTGGAATTTGCACATATCATTGATGATGTTTATCAAGAAATTAAAGAAAATGGACCCATTTTGTCATCACAAATAAATATAGGGGAAACAAAAAAACATCAGTGGGGAAACGTAAAAGCATCAAGTATTACATTAAGTTACTTATTCCACAAAGGTGTTATAGGAATAGAAAGCAGAAATAACACGCAAAAGAAATATGATTTGATTGAAAGAATCTATCCCGATATTGTGGATTCAAATCCTTTTACATCAAAACAGGAATTGATAGCATACTATCTATTAAGAAGAATTCAATCTATGGGTCTTGCTTGGAATAAAAATAGTATTGCATTTAGTGGATTATATATCAGTAAAAAATTAACAAGAAGTAAATACCTAAAAGTATTATTAGAAAAAGGATTAATTGAACAAATCGAAATAGAAGACATTATAGAACCATTTTATATTCCTAATGATGCTTTAAATCAACTGACAGGAATCAATAATAATATTTCTATTTTAGCTCCACTTGATAATATGTTATGGGATAGAACGCTTGTTAAAGAAATATTTGATTTTGATTATACATGGGAAGTATATACTCCCAGCAACAGAAGAAAATATGGTTATTATGTTTTGCCAATTTTAAGGGGGAGTGATTTAATCGGGAGAGTCGAGTTTGATCAACAAAGAAATCATGACCCATTGAAGGTATTAAATATATGGTGGGAACCCAATATTAAACAAACGAAACAGTTAGAGCTAGATTTTAATAAAGCCCTTAAGAAATTTGCTAAATATTTAGAGGTGGAAGAAGCGCAATTATAAAAATAAATAATAAGAACCCCAATTAATGCGATTGGAGTTCTTATTATATAATTAAAGCTTTAAAACGAGAGGTTTAAGCAAGAAAATGTTAACTTTTTTCTTTTTTAGGTCTTTTAATAATGACTCTATCAAGTAAGACAAGTGCTGTTGGTAAAAATAGAAAGATCATCATTGTAGAGATGAGTGCACCTTTTCCTAAAAGAAGACCAATATCAGTTACAGATGCCACACTGGAAAACAATCCTTCAGCAAAACCAGCAATGGTTAAGATAACGCCCGAAATCAAAATAGAGATCGATGATTTAGAGTATGCTTCTTCCATTGCTTCTTTTTTAGGTAGAAATTTTCTTTCATCTATGTATCTATTGGTAAGAAGTACAGCATAGTCTATGGTTGCACCTAACTGAATACTCATCACCACTAAATATCCAATGAAGATAATCTCAGTACCCATAAAATAAAGAATTGAAAGATTAATCCAAACAGCACCTTGAATGATGCCCACGAGTAAGATTGGAATCGTAAAGGACTTAAAAACAATGCCTACGATAATACCTACTGCAAAAATGGTGAGTAACATAATAATTAATTTTTGATCTAAGATGGATGTTCTGATATCGTCTAATGCTGATGCATTACCGACGATATAAGATTCACTATATTGTGTATTAATGATTGCTTTTAGATTATCAACAAATTGATAAAGTGCATCATTTTCTTCATAAAGTGAGGTTGTTATAATAATCCTACTATAATTTGTTCCTATGTATTGATCTAGAAGCGCTTGTGGTAAGAATGCTCTTGGTGTGCTCGGATCAACAGTAGTTACTAAAGACTGAACATTCGTTATGTTTTGATTAGCTAAAAGCGCTTGAGATAGAAGAACTTCTTGTTCAACTGTTTCATTAGGAATTAATATAATGAGTTGATTATGATAACCAAAGCGCTCTCTAATGAGGTTTTGATCAAGTGTTAACGTACTTTCGGTACCACCTAAAGAACTTGCACCATAAAGATATTCAACATCCTTTTGAAAATATATACTACCAGCAATGAGAGCAATTAGGATAAAGAATAAGACATATCTAATTTTATGTTGAAATTTAAAAAATTTCTTAAACGAAGGCATAAGCATGCCATGTTTTGTTTTTTGAATGAGTGGATCAAACCAAACTAGAAGAACAGGTAGAAGAATCATAGCTGAAAAATAACTGAAAATAATACCTTTAGATAAGACTAATCCAATATCTAAGCCTATTTGATATTTCATAAAGAATAGCGCAGTAAAACCAGCAATAGTCGTTAATGCGGAAGCAGTTATTGATTTGAATGTATGTTTTCTCGCTAAATGTGCTGCATCATGAGCATCATGTGTTTTTCTTTCCTCATAGAACCGATGAATCATAAAGATTGCATAATCGATAGATAAAGCAAGCTGAAGCGCAAGTGCCATGGTTTGCGTGATAAATGAAACATTTGTGAGTAGTCCATTAGTGAATGTATTAAATAAAATTGCAACACCTAAAGTAATTAAGATTAAAAGAGGTTCTATCCAAGCATGAGAAGCGAGAAGTAAGATGATTAAGATAATAGGGATGATGATATACATTACCTTAAGAACTGCATTAGATGTTACATCTCTTGTCTGAATGTTTGTTAATACTTCTCCTCTTAAGTGAATTTCATAATCTGATAGAATGGTTTTGATCTGATTAATTGAAGACTCAAGGGATGTATCATAAGCATCCATGTTAAATATGATAGTGATTAAGGCATCACCATTTTGATAGAAAGGAATCAATGTTTCTGAGGGGATAAATTCAATTGGAGTCGTATTTAAATCAACGTAATCATCTAGCCAGATGACTTGTGATACTAAAGGAACTGAACCTATAGAATCCATGAGTGAAATAAGGTTAGTAATAGTTACATCCATCACAAGAATTTGAATGGATGATTCCTCACTAAATTCATCTTTGATTATCTCTAGTCCTTGTTTTGTTCCTGAGTCATTGGGTAGATAGATGGTCATATCATAATTGGTTACTGTTTTTGGGATAAACAAAAAACATACCAATAATAAAACGACAATCCCTAAAAAAATCAATATCTTCTTCATAAAGTCTCCTTAAACACACAATTTAAATCAATATTTCAAATATACATTTTAATTATATATTTATTATGGTATAAATAAGATATGAAACATCATTTAAAATGTGGTTTCAAATGAAAGAAGGTATCATATGTCAAGTCAAGAAATCAAAAGAAAGTTAATTGAAAACACGAAGATTCTAATTCAAAAAAACGCGACGGTTACCATTAAAGATATTGCTGAAGCATCCTATGTCAATATAGCAGCAGTCAATTATCACTTTGGAAGTAAAGAACAGTTACTCACGGTTGTAATCAACGAGGTCTTAAGCGATTTAAAGACTTATATTACAGATACCATCATTGATCATTTAGATGATGCACCCATTGAAGAAAAACTTGAAGAGCTAATCACATTCATTTATAATTTTTCAATGGAAAATATTGGAATCCTAAATTATTTATTTTTATCTAAAGAGCTTCAGAGTGAATCTTCTGGATTACTCATCGATTCATTTTTTTCTGATAATGAATTCACCAGATATATCTATGAACAATTAGCACAAAGAATGAATATTAGAAGTACAAGCGAATCTTTTGCAAAATACATCATTTTATTTTCAGCATTTAGTATTCCGTTATTTATCCAAATCGCCCAAATGAAAAAAACCGGTGGATCACAAATTGAAACCTTTCAGGATCCAGAGTTTAGACAACACTTTATTAAAAATATTATGAAAATGGTTCAAGACTAAAAAGTGAAGACATATTTTGAAGGATCAATCAATAGATTATCAAAGCTTATATTAAATTATGTCTCATCAAATGAGACCTTTTTAGAACAATCAAAAAAAGAGAAACCAGAAAAGGTTCCCTTCATCATTAAATCAAAATATAAAATACATACCAATGAATATCAAGGACATCTATTTCACACTATCAATGAAAAATCTAAGAATCATAAACATATTATCTACTTTCATGGTGGAGCATTATGTCTAAACGGAGGATTACCCTATTGGATGATGATTGATAAATGGGTGAAAAAGACAGATGCAAAATTAACTTATGTTTTATATCCGTTAATCCCCAAATATACAACAAGTGAAATCTATGATACTTCATTTGAAATCTATCAGATGATTTCATCGCTGTATTCCGATGACGAGTTGATCTTATTAGGAGATAGTGCTGGGGGACTTGTGATATTATCTATCCTTCAATTGATTAATCAAATGAACGCCAAAAAACCAAAAGAAATTATCTTATTATCTCCATGGATCGATTATGCGCTAAAGAATCCTGATATTAAAGTATACGAAGAACATGATAAGATTTTATCATTGGCAAGATTTGAGGGATTTGAAGTATATGACACGATTCAAAAACAAAAAAAGATCATATCACCCATGGAGTATACATATGACCGAAAAATTTATATCTATGGCGGAACCGGTGAGATGCTATATCCTGATATGCTATTATTTGAAGAGAAGAATCCTAAAACAGATCTAAAGATTTTTAAGGATTGTCCTCATGTGTTTATGTTGTTTCCGATGAAACAATCAGATATTGTTCATCGAGATATTGTATCAATCATTGAGTTATTATAAAAACGCAGTAAATAGGTAATAAAATAGGTTGAAATATACCTATATATGTGATATACTTAAATAGATTAAGGAGGTCGTTCATATGATGATTACAACCAATCGTATTGTTAGTGTTACAGAAGCTAACCAAAATTTCAGTAAGGTAACTCAAACTGCGCATAAGTATGGTGATTCAGTTATATTTAAAAGAAACAAGCCAGCCTACATTCTTTTTGATATTGAGAAAATGGGTGATGACTTCATAAGAGAATATGAAAAACTCAAAATGAAGTATATGTCCGAAAGATTATTAGAGGAATATAGTGAAGCATATAAAGCATTGGCAAAATGATATTTGATAAGGATATCTTAATTGAAATACACCAACGTATCATTGAAACAACTGGGGGAACTTCCGGGCTTAAAGATCTTGGATTATTGGATTCTGCAGTCAGTTCCATCTATCAAACCTATGATGGAAAAGATTTATATCCTACAATCATTGAAAAGGCATGTAGACTCGCTTATTCACTCAATATGAATCATGAAGATTTATTTAGATGGGTAAAGAGTATTACTTAATAAAAGAAGCACGATACTTGAGAAATTCTCAAATATCGTGCTCTTATTATTTTTTATCTTCATATTTAATAAATCTTAATGACTTCTTCATTAGATTTTTTAGTTATCTCTGGGAGCTTATAAGATTTAGATCCTTTTCCACAAACTAAAATGAGATAAGGTCTTTCGTTTTCAGGTCTTTTTAAAATATCCTTAAGAAATAAATTAGGAGCAGGAGAATAAGTTAAGACATCCAATCCTAAATCAGTTAATACTGTAATTAACATCCCAGTAGCAATCCCTACTGATATATCAGGGTAATATACTCTGGTTGAATTATTATTATCATCGTATTGAAAGATATGTTTAAAGATAACAATCAAATAGGGAGCTTGTTCTAAAAATGGTTTTTCTGTAGTAACAGCTAAAGGCTCTAAATCAGACTGCCATTCATTAGATATCTTTTCATAAAATACTGATTCGGTCAATTCGGATTGTTTTCTGATTTCTTTTTTAATTTTTGGGTCTTGAACGATACAAAAAGTCCAAGGCTGCTTATTCGCTCCACTTGGAGCGTATTTCGCAGCTTCGATCGCATTAATTAATATCTGAATATCAAAAGATTCAGTATCAAAGGCTCTATATGAACGTCTTTGTTTTAATTTCTCGATTAATGACATTATGTTTCCCTCCAGTTTTATGTATTTCTCGTTTAATCATTTGAATTTTCGCTAACTTTAGGATGTTTCTGATCTTTTGCTGGATTCAAGATAACATTTAGTAATATACCAACAATTGCTGCTAAACTCATGCCACTTAATGAAACAGCTGAGCCTAATTGAATCACCGCTCCTCCTAAACCAATAACAAGCATAGATCCAACGATAATCAAATTTTTCATCTTGGTTAAGTTGACACGCTCATCAACTAAGACCTTTACACCATTACCAGCAATAAGACCATATAAAACAATCGTAATGCCACTTAAGACACCATCAGGAATACTTAAGATAAATACTTGGATGTATCCAAAGAAACCTAAGATAATGGCAAATACAGCAGCTAAACCTGTAACCCATACACTGGCAACTTTTGTCATAGCAACTACACCAGTGTTTTCACCATATGTTGTATTTGCTGGACCACCAATTGCAGCACTAACAAATGTTGCAACACCATCTCCTAATAAAGTGTTATCTAAACCAGGATCTTTAAGAAGGTTACGACCAATGACTTGACCTAAAACTGTGTGATTACCGATATGTTCGGCAATGGTCACAAATGCAATTGGGACAAAAACTAAGACTGCAGTTAAATCAATTGGATAAGTACCTATAAACCTAAAGTCAGGAACCATAAATGCGCTAACGCCTTCAAAGACAACTCCTAAGTTTACGATACCAAAGATGACAGCTGCAGTATAACCAATGATAATAGCAACTAAGAAAGGAATGATTTTTAAAAGTCCTTTCGCATAAATGCTAATGATAAGTACTGTAGCAAAAGTAATCAAGGCAATTAAAGGTGTAATTAAATCAGAGGAACCTACAAGTCCAGCCTTCTCTATAGCTACAGGGGCTAAGACAAGACCAATAATCATAATCATTGGACCTACAACAACTGGTGGAAGTAATTTTTCTAACCAGTTACTTCCAACAAACTTGATGATGATACCGACAATGACATAGACCACACCAACAGCCATTAAACCGAAATATGCAGAACTAAAATTTAATGATCCATCAGGCATAACAATTGTAGCGTTTTGAATCGCAATAATAAAAGCAAAACTACTTCCTAAAAATACGGGTGATTTTGCTTTCGTAAACAAGATATAGATTAATGTTCCAATACCACTTGCAACAAGTGTTACACCCACAGGTAGACCTGTGAGTATTGGAACAAGTACTGTTGCTCCAAACATAGCAAAGACATGTTGTAAACTTAAAAATAACCAAGTGATGATATTCTTTGGTTTTTCATGTACATCTAATAAAACTTTATCGTTCATTGAGTTCTCCCTATATAAAATAAAAAAAAGAATTGTAAAGATATTATACTACAAGTTAGGAAAGACTTTAAAAGCTTTTTGAATATTTAGAGTTAAGTTTGGCTATTTTGCTCGTTATGAACCACTACTTATGCGTTAAATAAAATTAGATTGGTTCAAGTCATCCATAGTGATATAATAAAGGTCATAAGATGATTATGCAATATGTCAAACTTTTTAGTTTGGTGATTATATTGAGTAGAAATACTATGAGGAGGAAACAAGATGAAATATATTAAGGAATTAGAGTTGTTGCAAAGATCAGTACCGGATATCTTTAAGCTAACAGAGATGCAGCATAAAGAAGTATCATATAAGGAAAGAAATGAGATTGTCACATCTTCAGATTTGTTTATCGAAAAAGAACTAATTAAAGTGATAAAAAAAGAATTCCCAGATGATAACTTTCATAGTGAGGAATTCAATAAATTTACAGAACTTAAAGATAGAACTTGGATTATTGATCCCATTGATGGGACGAGCAATTATGTTCACCACCTAGATTTGTTTGTGAATCAGATTGCTCTTTATGACAAAGGTGAGATTGTCTTATCTTATGTCTATGTGCCTAGAGCAAATAAAGTCTTTCATGCTATCAAGGGAGAAGGAGCATATTTAAACGGAGAACGCATTTATACAACCAGTAGCAATAAACCCAATATGCTTATGAGCTTGGTGGGTATTTCACATAAGACTGAAAAGGATAAAAGCTATTTTTATCATATGCTTGATTTTGCATATGACAACAACATCAAAGTGCGCATGCTGGGCACTTTGGGTTATGAACTAACAGCGGTAGCGGAAGGTTCATTTATTGTGCTTTATACAGATGTTACAAACTTCTGGGATATTGCACCAGGATTATTGTTGGTAAGAGAAGCTGGAGGCATTGTATTAAACAATGAAGGAAAAGAATATATGATGGGTGATAATCATATGTTTTGTTATTGTGATGTAGAGATTAAAGATAGAATAGAATTTAATTAATTATTACAAAAAAATAAGAAAAGAGTTGATATAATGAAGAGTTTTCAGTCATTTTTAGGATTTAATACGGTTATGATGTTTTTGATTTTAATGAGTTTACTTATACCAACATATGCTTCGATAATAATTGGTGTTGTTGGATTTATTTATATAGTTGTCGTATTTGGGCTCAAATCAAACATAAAAGAAGAAATTTTTGAATACGAAAAAATTAAAGAAGTAGTTGAAAAAATTATTGTAGAGTTAGACAAACAAGGTATCAAACTCGATATATTAGAAGATAACAAGAAAATAGTCGATATTTCTGATCAAAACGAAAACTTAATGAGTCTCATGGTTGAGGTAGGATATGTGGATGAAAATTCTACTATTCACAGAAATAGAGTTTTAGTTGCTGTAAAAGAAAGCGAAAATCTTCCAACGCCTACTGAAGTTATGGACATAATTAAGGATTTAAATTCTATCTATATGTTGCCTGATGATTTTGAAATTATATCCATCAATAAAGTGGTAGAATAAGTAAAGATGCCCAATAATTTAGCTAAATTATAAATAAAGCCACAATTTGATACACAAGCCTCTTTTTATAGGAGAAATAAATATGTACAAATTGTGATAATCGAAGAAAAGCGAATGTCTAATTTTAATGCAGTTTTGGACTGAAAATCCTTGTGTCAGCAGTTCAATTCAGCTTGGTGGAGTGCCTTTCAAAAAATGTATCCAACTTTGGATATAGTTACATAATAAAATTACAAAATCATTTTGCGATTATTTGAAATTAATCGTATCTCTTTATTAAGCGAAAAACGCATAAAAATATATGTATAAACTTCGGGTAGTCTTTTCGGCACCAGATTATTCCACTAAAGAAACCTTTAATATCCTTTAGTAAAGCCAAAAAAGTGGGTAATAACCTGCTTTTTTTGATGCTAAAAATGCTCGAAAATAGGGGTATTTTTTGTGTTATTGCTAAAACAATATAGTAATTCTAGGGTTTTGATAGTTTTTAATATTGTTCAAAACATTCATCATAGACAAATAAATCTACTAAATGAGTGTCCATGGATAGATAGCAAACCTTAGAAATTGATATATGTTTTATTAAGAGATACATTTTTAATGAAATTTGTGGATGTATTCATAAAAAACTATAAAACATGGAGCTTGATGGATGTTTTGGTGATTTGAAAAAAAACTGGTACCTTGTAAGTTCTTGTTTTGCTATGTGAAAAAACATACTTTTAGACATATTTGTTAATGACAATGATTCCGCGTTTGCAGATATGATATAATTATTGCAAATAGCAAACGATGATTGGGGAAATTTCGTGATTTATTAGTTAGGGGGATTCACTGTTATTATGTCAAAAATTAACGAAAAAGAAAAACTAATAATGATGTATGACAATTTCGGTGATAAATTTCAAGATAAGACATCTCAAGTACAATGGTATCATCCAGATGATAACTGTGTAAGGGTCAAATTTTATAAAAATGATACTTTTTTTCCGATAAGTTATCAAAAAATAGTTATATATAACAAACAGAAATCGATTAATCCAAATCAACAAGAGATATATTTTCATGGGCAACCTTTAAAGGATGTGAAAGAGATTATTGATTTTGGTGTTTATTTTAAATTATTTTATGAATCTAAAAAAAGTCTATTATTGCCAAGCAAAGAATTTGCTTTAATCAATGACATTAATGACCCAAAGGTACAATGGCAATTAAGATTCAATTATTTCAAAGAATTATCAAGACAATCTATAGATGGAGATAATGACCACTTAGCTTACCAATACGAACACATTGATCCAACGCTGAAACATACAGTTCTAAATAGATATCTAATACATTCTAAAATAGTTCATCGAGAAACAAGTGGTCCATATATATATCCTTTTGGTCTCAATTTGAGTCAAAAAGCTGCAGTAGAAAATGCATTTAGCTCAAACGTTTCATTTATTGAAGGTCCTCCTGGGACCGGTAAAACACAAACAATACTAAACATAATCTCAAATGCAGTATATCAAAATAAAACAGTTGCAGTTGTTTCTAATAATAATGCAGCAATTAATAATGTAAGAGAAAAGTTAGATGAATATGGATTTGGCTTTATTACTGCACTGTTAGGTAATAAAGATAATAAAACGATATTTTTTGAAAAATCAAATGTAAATGTAGATGAGAAAACAAGCAATTGGGATATTAAAAACCTAAAAGCTGATGGACTTGAAAGACAATGCAGAACTTACCAACAAAAACTTCCTAAGTTATATGAAATGGAAAATACACTTGCAAAACTAAAAACCTACAAAATAAATCTGAATAAAGAGTATGAGCATTTTCAGTTACAAAATGAAATCATCAACGACCCAAAAAAGAAAATCATTAAAAAGACAGATGATTTAGATAGTCTTATTCGCTTTAAAATTGAATTAGAACATATTCAAGCAAAACGCAGATTTAAAGCACTATTATTAAAAATTAGATATGGATTTTCACTTGTTGACGAGACTGAAGAATCAATTAGAAACTTGATCAATTACCTTGATCTAAAATACTACAAACTTAAAATCAGAAGCAATGATAAAGAAATAGAAAAAATTGAAAAACATTTAGAATTAGAAGATTTTATTGAAGCAAAATCTAAATATCAAAAAATATCAAATCAGTTATTTCAATTGAAGCTGAAAACGAAATATTCTTCAATAACTTCACAAGAATTTTCATACGAGAACTATAAGAATAATTTTAATGAATTTATTGCTGAATATCCTGTAATCTTAAGTACGACTCATTCACTCATTCCTAGTGCAAACCATGGATATGTTTTTGATTACTTAATAATTGATGAGGCATCTCAGACTGATCTATTAAGTTCTGTGCTTTCTTTGTATTGCGCCAGAAATGCTATTATAGTTGGTGATTCGAAGCAACTCCCTCAAATTGAAAACAAATACCTAGAAGATAAAAATAATATACTTAAAAAGCTTTTTAATATAAGTGATGAATATGATTATTTTGGAAATAATATCTTATCATCCATGGCTAAGGTCTTTTCTGATGTTCCAAAAGTAATGTTGAAAGAACATTATCGATGTCATCCTTTGATTATTAATTTTTGTAATCAAAAGTTTTATAATAATGAACTTATCATATTAACTAAGTCAAATTCAGAAATCAATCCATTAAAGATATATAAGACAGTACCGGGTAACCATGCAAGAAAAAATCCAGAGGGATCTGGATTATATAACATACGAGAAGTAGATGAAATCAATCTTATCATTAAAAATTCAGAATGTGAGGACATAGGGGTGATATCACCTTATAGAAAACAAGTTGAGGTACTTAAGGAGAGTATTGAAATTAAATCTGACAAGATTGAAATTGATACGGTTCATAAATTTCAAGGTAGAGCTAAGGATATTGTCATATTATCGACAGTTGCTAACGATATCACACCAAACACATCTCTTGAATCTGAGAAAGAGGATTTTGTTAGTAAAAGTGATTTACTCAATGTTGCTGTTTCAAGAGCTAAAAAGCAATTGAACCTAGTAGTCTCAGATAAAATTTATCAGAGCAAAAATAATAATATAGCTGATTTGATTAAGTACATTAAATACAATTCCAGTGTGGATGATATCCAAGAAGGAGCTGTGAAATCAGTTTTTGATATTCTATACTCGGATTATCAAAAAGAGCTAGAGTCATTTCGAAAAAGCCACTATAAAACACAGTATGATACAGAAAATATTGCTTTAAATTTAATAGAGCAAGTATTAAAGAGTTATAAAAATCTCAAAGTCATGATGCATACACCTCTACATCGATTATTACATGATTACTCAACTTTTGATTCGACTGATCAAAAATATCTTAGACACCCATGGACTCATGTAGATTTCTTAATTATAAACTCAGTTACAAAGGAAACTGTACTTATAATTGAAGTTGATGGTGTTTCATTTCATGAGCAAAGTAAACATCAATCAGCAAATGATGAAATTAAAGACAGAGCTCTTATTTTAAATAAAATTGAATTCATTAGATTAAAAACAAATCAGAGCAATGAAAAAGATAGAATCATCTGTGCTATCAACAATTCTCTAATTAACAATTAGTTCATAATAATTGAATTTCTTATGCTATAATCTAAATATCAATAACGTTTATTTAAAAATATCATATAAAAATGATTGTGGGGTTATCATATGGGGAGAATCATAAAAATAATTGTCATAGTAGGCTTGAATTTAATTATATTATTCAATGTTGTTTCTTTTTCTTCGAGTTCAATTAGCGACATTCAAAAAGATTTATCTGTTTATTCTGATATAATTCAAGACAAAACGAATTATACCTATAATATTGAAACAAAACACGAATTACCAAATACGGCTTTTTTGCTTACGGATATAGAAAAATTTATCATTAATGACCAATATGCATACCATAAACTTTATCGAGCTATGCGCTTAGAAAAAGATGAGTACCGTGAACAGTTAGTTATCAAAAATACGAATGGGAATGACAACTATGAAAGAATTTCTCGCGATAGTGAACGTGGACAAGCAGAAGAATATATACCATTTTTCAAAAAATATGATGAAAATATCTTATCAAGTATTACTCAATTTTGGAATAATCCTGTTTTTGGACTCGAAGCACACATTGGGAATCAATCAACAATGTTTGATGTTAATGTCAATGATTTGAATGCTAATGAAAAAGCATATGTAGAATTATTTATCAAACAGTACTTTGATTTTTTTGAAACATTTGATGGGGAAAATTTGGGAGTCTTTGCATACTTTTATAATAGTAAAATATCCTATATTGAATTAGATTATACTGCTCTAGTGGGCGGTGATCTAACACTTAAGCAAAAAATTAGTATCAGTTTAAGTGTTGCTTTAGATACAACAGGTTTAATCAATGGGGCAATCGATTTACAAGATATAGAACAAAATGTTACTACAATGTATCCCTTTAAGACAAGTGATGAAACTATCTCTTTATCAAATGAATATTATAATACGAATGCTGAATTTTATTTCATTGAAATAGATACAGAAGGAGAATATCAATTTACTTCAACATCTGATAATCTTGATGTGTTGTTTTCTTGGTATTTATATGATCTAGAAGGTAATCAATATAAACCATATATCAATAAACCTAATGCCAGTTATTTTGATAAATATACTGAGTATCTTTATTTGAATCCAGGGATCTATTATATTTACTTACCTGCAAGACCCATCAATTGTAATTCAGCAACAGTTACTTATTCTTCACATGCTCCAGTTGATGATTATTTAAATAGCTTTAATCCTGAAACAGAAGTACTCACCACAAATGGACAATTATCTTTTAACATAGATTACGCATATGACGTGGACACATTTGTTGTGTCAGGAGATTACGATTACATCGTTATAAGGTGTGATAATACATTCGGATTAGCTTTTGGCAATCTAAAATATGAAGATTTGGAATATAGTGCTAGTGCATATATTGTCCAGAAGCCTTTGAATGGCGATTTAATCCTCTATTTTTCTAGTATGAACTTAGGTATTCATACATTTGATTTAAAATATTATGATGTGACAGATGAACCAATTGACTTTACTGAAGCACCAGCAATTGATGTTTATGAGTATAATAATGTTCAGCTTGCTCTTCCTTTTTATGGTCAAGATGATCGATTTACATTTTCCATTAATGAACATAGTAATGTCTTAGTCAAAGTTGCAAATGCAAGTTATGTCATATGGGATTCAAATCTAGTAATGGTTCAAAAGGATAGTGCTGGATTCTATGATTTAATAGAAGGCGAGTATTATATTGAAATTTATGGCTTTTTAAATTTTGTAGCAACTATAACCATCAATCTAGAAAAATTTGATGATGATCAAATCATTGTATTGCCACCAGAACTAGATACACATCAAATTCAAGGATATGTAGCTACACGTGAAGATATCGATATCTATCAATTTACCCTAGATGCAGATAGCACAATTCAATTTAATTGTGATCATGCAATCCAAGTATTGATTTATGGTGTCGATAATCCATATCTGAATATATTTGATGCTCGAGCAAAATTTCCATATTTTTTACCTGCAGGAACATTTAATATGACATTACCTGCAAATGCTGGTTTAATCTATAACTTTGAATTTTTGATAGGTGAAGCAGTTAATGAAACTGAATTTGTCGACTTTGAATCAATAGAGGTCATAGATGACTTAACGACTTATACCTATCTAATGAGTTTTGATTATTTTGCTGATGCTGAAAAAATAAGCATCCATATCGATCATGCGGTTAAGTTGAGTCTTGAGTTTCCAACTGGTCTTCGAGTCAACGGCGCGTTTACAAATGGATCTAATGGTAGTATGTATTATTTTGCTTACCCTAGTACAACTCCTGTTACTTTAATTTCAATACCAGGACCTGGGGAACTAGTACTGACATTTGAAACTTTAGTCAGTTATGCATATCAAACATTGATTTATGGCGATTTTGTAATCAAAATGAATCTTGTTTTAGTGAATTAGGGGGATGCTCATGAAGAATATAGTAATGATTTTATCCATAATTTTGATAGGCTTACTCCTAACTGGCTGCAAAGATGATCCAGAAACAATTGATTGCTTAGTAAATCCTGAGCATGAATCATGTGAAATTATTCCACCAGAAGATCCAGATGTTGTTGATTGTGATGTTACACCAGATGATGAATCATGTGAAGTTATTATAATAAATGAACCAGAGGTTATTGAAGACAATTTAAACATTATCACTTATGCATCAGGTGTTGCATTTAGTATTTTTACCTATAATTCATACTTTAATCTACCTCAAACCTATATAGATGTAACCATTTCAGATATCAGTTATTCACCACTTAGACAGCAGGTTTGTTTTAGCTATGATATTCATGATCCCGGATATGCGAGAGCTACATACTATATCATTTTACAAGATACAGTACATTTACTGACAAGAGAACAAATTATCGTTTTTGGAGGATCTAGTGATTTTTCTGGAAGAAGTTGTGTCAATGTTGATGACAAAACATTAGATTATCGTATTGTTATCGGTAAAGACGATTTAGATAATTTAAATCCTACATATGGTTATATAGAAGGGTCTGCTTGGATAGAATTCAGCGATAGTCACAAAAATGAAAGAAAGCATATCAGTATCAAATCATATACTGATACGACACCTGATGAGACAACCGATATTAAATATTCATCAGTTGCTTATTCACTTCAAATTGAGGATTTAGATCGAACCATCACAAGACTCGAAGTTTATTTAAGGGATACATTTGATAATATTATTGATGCGAAAGCGTATGATTCAACCGAGATTATGGTTAATGATAAGTTAACGATTACCAATGATTTCTTTAGCAATCTCGCACCTAATGTTGATTATAAAATTGAAGTTTATGCGACTGGTAATGATGGCGTAGATGATTTCGAAGATGCTTTTTTGTTCATAATCAGTTGCACTTCATCAAGATTTCCTGGGCAATCAACTTCACATTTAATTTCTGCATATCATGGATTATATGCTGTCATATATGACGTTCTTGAAACAGAAGATTCAGTAATCGTTTCATATGTCTATTCAAATGAAAACATGATTCAGTTTTCTGACAATAAAGAAAAAGTCGTTCTTCATATGACAATTTATGATAAAGAACATGAAAGCATTGAGACATATGCTATGGAAATTGGAGATCAAAGCCTTACAATTCCACTAGAATACATAGGTGAAGATTACACTATTCATATTACAGATCAAAGGGAAGTTGAGATTTTTGATATTTATGTCTTTTATGACCTAGATCCAAAAGCATATATTTATGGAAGCGAAAACCAATATGAATTAAGATTTGATCGAGATTCTAGTATAATCACCAACATTGATATCAAGTTATTCGTTGTTGGATATGCTGTACCAATAGAAGAATTTAGCAACTTTGATTTTAGAACAAATAATGTCATCACGATATATCACGATTTAACATATGTAGATCATTTATTATTTGAGATGACAGTGACCTATATCGCATATGGTAAGGAATACACAGTGATCACGACTAAAAGCGTCGGATAGCAATTGATTTCTGTTTGTCATGATAGAGCTATAGCAATCTATTTTGTATAGTAATTGAACAGCATATAGAAAAACGAACAGAAAATAGTCAAAATAAAACGTCTTAACAAAGCCATCAATAACATAAAGTAAGTGGATAAGCTTCGGGCTCTCTTTTCGGCACCATTACTACCCTAAAGAACGGCTTATATATCCCTTAGTAGAGCCAAAAAAGCGATGCAAATGATCGCTTTTTTTATATCATTTTGAGGCGTTTTTTGGGTGAAATTGACGTTTTTGTGAGTTAAATACATGAATTTCTAGGGACGAGAGTGTAATAGCAACAACGAACCCGTGTGAACAATTCAGGTGTTTTTAAGAAATTATAAAAAACCTATACTTTAGAATTACATGAGTGGTTTGTAAATGAATGTGATGAACTATGAAAAACAGTAAAATGTATAAAAAACTACACACCCTTGGAGCTTCTTGGAGTTTTGGATAATAAATGTTAAATCTCAGGGGCATGAATATTCATGGGAGTTGTGTCAAAATTTACGAACAGAAAACTGGTATCAACTTATAAAATGATGTGATATAATCGTGTTATATATAAGCTTTATATATGGGGGTTGAAATGAAAATTAGAATTGCACTCTATATCACACTATTCATTTGTTTTGGAATAACCTTGTTTTTTATCAATGTGATTACTGATGATATTAGTGGTGGATAAGTGGATTGCTACTTTATGCTATGGTAATTTTATCATGGTATCTAATTAAACAATTTTTTCCATCAGAAATTCAATTTCATGGATTATTTTTAATTTCATTGATTATTCTTTTTATTCCTTACAATTTGAGTATAGGCATGTATATAACTAACAATGGTATTATTAGATATTATGGTGGATTTCCTAGATATTACATTATGTGGTACCTTCTCATCGTGTATGTATTACTGTTTAGCCTTTCTGTTAGTTTCAATAAAAAATCAGAAAAATACAACAAGCATCTATTTTTGAACAGTGACATACTGTATATTAGTCTATTTACTGCCGCATGGATTGCTTCAATATTTGTTCTTCCAATTCAGTAAAATAGGTATGGATATCTGACAAGAAAGCGCACTACTCTTAAATTATTCAAAATTAGAATACAAGATAACTAGACGAGGAAAGAAAAATAAAAATATTTTCCTCGAATCATTGACGTGTAAAGATCATTATGCTATAATGTAATCAAGGAAAGAAAACATAAAAAAGTTTCCTCGAGGAGATAACATGAAAAAACTAAACACACTACCATTTAAAGTAAATCTAAACACCATTGATATTCTAAAGAAATTAAATATAGCCAATAATAGCATTGGAGAATTGAAGGGACTAGTCTATATTCTTCCTAATCCAAATTTAATCTTGAGCTTAATTAACGTGAGCGAATCTAAGGACTCTTCAGCAATAGAAAATATCATAACAACATATGAAGATATCTATAAAGAACTGGTAACTAAAGCAACTGTTAGTAAAGCTTCAAAAGAAGTCTTGAATTATAAAAAAGCAATAGAATACGGATATAAGGAATTAAACAGCAAAAAATTCATTAGCACTAACTCTATAGTGAGAATTCAAGAGTTGGTTGAACCAAATAAAGGGGGCATACGCAAACTTCCTGGAACTGTCATTATGAATATGGATACGAATGAAATCGTCCATATACCTCCACAAGATGAAACTGAGATTAGAGAGCTTCTTAAAAACCTTGAAGACTATTTGA
>CAZMIG010000026.1:0-21756 GCA_964566285.1 uncultured Mariniplasma sp.
CTTTTTAAAGCCTATACAACACCACAACCTATTTTAAATACCTAAAATAAAAAGTGGCTGATTGATTGCCACTTTTTTTATTTGATATTAAGAAATATTTTTTGATTCAGAATATCTAAAATATATTTTTGATCATTTTCAATTAAGATTGGAATATGAGCACTCACTAATCTTCTCATCAAATCTAGATATTGATTTTCCGGAACATTTAAAATATAAGACTTCAAACCCACTTGACGCTTTTTATTGATAGGAGCATGACCATTCCATGTATTTAATCCTAAATGATGATGGTATCCTGCTGCAGATAAGAATAACGCTGTGTCCATATAAGTCATCGTCAATTTAAAACCGAGAGTATCTGCATAAAACAATTTAGCATCATCCAAATTGGAAACATAAAAATGTAGATGACCTAATAATGTATCGGGATGGATTTTTTCAAATATGTCTGTTGATTTTAATTTTGACATAACTCCATTCAAATCAAGTTCCTTTGTTACCATAATGAGTTGGTCGTTTTCATTTGACCACTCATTGTCAGGTTTATCATAGTAAATTTCAATACCATTTCCATCAGGATCGTCTAAATAGATTGCTTCGCTCACTCCATGATCGGACATACCCGAAACAGGATAGTGTTTGTCGGATAAGTTCTTAATTATTTTTGCAAGTTCAATTCGGTTTGGAAGAAGAAGTGCAAAATGGTAAAGACCCAAATTGAAATCAATGGGTAAAGCGTTTCTATCTTCGATTAATGTTATGAGCGGATCTTTTTGATTTGCTGATAAAATAGCAAGATGAGATTCTTTTTTTAACAAAGTGAATCCTAAGATATCAACATAAAATTCTAAGGATCGCTTGAAATCTCGAATTAACAAAGTTAGCTCAGTAATATGCAAAATATTCTTTGTATGATACTTAGACATAATATGTACCTCCACCTTCATTTTAGTACTATCGGACAAAAGAATGCAAAAAAAGATGATAAATTTCTTAACATTTGTTCAATTAATGAGAAAAGTAAAGCAAAATTAATGATTTTCTTATAAAAAAGTGCTATACTGTCAAAGGAATATATGGAGGATATAGATATGAAAGTTGAAATTTGGTCGGATTTTGCATGTCCATTTTGTTACATTGGTAAGAAGAGATTTGAAATAGCACTAAATGAATTTAAACATAAAGATCAGGTAGAAGTGATCTATAAGGCGTATCAGCTAAATCCCCAAGCACCAAAAGAAATGCAGGGGACGGCATATGAAAGTTTTGCAAAGGGTCACGGAACAACACCTGAGGGAGCAAAACAAAGATTTGATTCATTTACGCAAAATGCAAAAACTGTCGGTTTAACATACCGTTATGACATCATTCAAATGACAAATACATTAGACGCACATCGTATAGCGAAATGGTCAAATCAATTTGGTAAAGAAGATGAAGTCACGAATCGTTTTATGAAAGCTTACTTTACTGACGGACTTAATCTTGCTGATCATGACACATTAGTTAAATTAGCAAGTGAATTAGGACTTAATGGAAAAGAAGCAAAAAAGGTGCTAGAATCGAATCAATATAAGGATCAGGTTTTAGCTGAGCAACAAGAATCGAGACAAATCGGCGTTCAAGGTGTACCATTCTTCGTTTTAAATAGAAAATATGGTATTTCTGGAGCACAACAACAAGATTACTTCACACGTGCTTTAGAACAAATTTGGGAAGAAGATCACCCACTTAATGTTTTAGAAGAAGGCGACCAAGATGCAGTTTGTGATGACCATGGTGAATGTGGATTTTGATTTAGATAAAAGATACTTCTAACAGGAGTATTTTTTTTGTGTTAATATATAAGTATATTAGTGAGGTGCTTATATGAGATTAATAGGAAATATCATTTGGTTTGTGTTTGGAGGATTCATCGCAGCGCTGTTGTGGCTCTTACTGGGCTTTTTACTCTCTATTACAATCATTGGAATCCCATTTGGTTTACAATGTTTTAAATTTTCAAAATTGGTTCTTTTCCCTTTTGGGCAAGAAGTCATATCGGATTTTGCTGAACATCCAGTTATGAATTTATTATGGCTGATATTTGTAGGTTGGGAAATGGCAATTGGTTACCTAGGAATTGCATTATTTTTCACACTAACTATCATCGGAATTCCATTTGCAATTCAATGGTTTAAACTTTCGGTGCTCGCACTATTTCCATTTGGTGCTAAAATCAGATAAATAACATAGTTTTTTGTTGACAAAGCATACCCTTAATGATAGAATAATATCGCGTGTGAAAGCACACCATAGTGGAAGATTGAATTCATACCACATACTTATGTAAAGAAGGAGGTTGTGTCTCATGGCAAAAAAAGTTGTTAAAATAGTTAAATTACAGATTCCAGCAGGTAAAGCTAATCCAGCTCCACCAGTCGGTCCAGCATTGGGTCAAGCACAGGTTAATATACCAGCATTCTGTTCACAATTTAACGAAGCAACAAAAGATCAAATGGGCTTTGTAGTACCAGTAGTAATTTCGGTTTATGATGATCGTACATTCTCATTTATTACAAAAACCCCACCAGCAAGTGACTTACTTAAAAAAGCAGCAAACATAAAACTTGGCTCAGCAAATGCTAAAAAAGATAAAGTTGCCACCGTCACTCGTGAACAAGTGAAGGAAATTGCAGAAAGAAAGATGCCCGACTTAAATGCGAACACTGTAGAAGCAGCAATGAAAATTATTGAAGGTACAGCACGCAATATGGGTATCACAGTAGTAGACTAATTTAGATCGCTAGCTATCTAAATTGTGGGAGGATATCCCGCTAGACCACATTTTAGGAGGAAGAATATGAAAAGAGGAAAGAAATATCTTGAGGCTGCAAAACTTATTGATCGCTCAAAAAAGTATGCAATTGACGAAGCAGTAGACTTAGTCAAGAAAACCTCATTTGTTAAGTTTGATGCTACTGTAGAAGTAGCGTTCAACTTAAATCTTGATCCAAGAAAAGCAGACCAAAACTTAAGAGGCGCTATCGTTTTACCTCATGGTACTGGTAAAGTTTCCCGAGTTATTGTTATTGCACAAGGTGAAAAAGCTAAAGAAGCTGAAACAGCTGGAGCAGATTACGTTGGAGCAGCAGAACTCATTCAAAAAATCGCAGGAGGCTGGTTTGACTTTGATGTCATGGTAGCTACCCCAGATATGATGGGACAACTTGGTAAATTAGGACGTATCTTAGGGCCTAAAGGCTTAATGCCTAACCCAAAGACGGGTACTGTTACAATGGATGTCGAAAAAGCAGTCCATGAAATTAAAAATGGTAAAATCGAGTATCGTGCTGATAAAGTAGGAAACATTCACGCACCTGTTGGTCGTGTATCTTTTACAGAAACACAGTTAAAAGAAAATGTTAAAACACTTTATGATCAACTCGCTCGTATCAAACCAACAACAGTTAAAGGAACTTATATGCAGAGTATCACATTATCTTCAAGTATGGGACCTGGCGTTCATGTTGATGGAGAGTCATTTAAAGGCGCTTAATTAAATAGTAAATAAATAGCCAAAGACAGTAGGTGCGAATGCTTAATTTCCTACCGAGGTGAAAAATCATAATGATTATTCTCTCTTATGTCTTTGTGCATGAGAGAGATTTTATTTTTCAGAAGGAGGCATATTCATGCTAAAAGCAGTTATCGAACGTAAGGCAGAGTCCGTACGTGAATTAAGTGAAAAGCTTGGACGTGCTACAACCGTTGTTGTCTTCGATTATCCTGGTTTGACAGTAGCGCAGTTCACAGAACTACGTCGCCAGTTAAGAGAAGCAGACTGTGAAGTTACAGTTTATAAAAACAACATTTCTAGAAGAGCTTCAATTGCCGCTGGATTTGATGCATTAGCAGATACATTTGTTGGCGCTAAAGCATTGGCAATAAGTTATTCAGACGTTGTCGCACCCGCAAAGATCGTTTATGAATTTGCAAAGAGCAATAAAGTAGTTAAAATTCAAGCAGGTATTGTAGAAGGTAGAGTAGCAAACGTTGAACAACTCAGCGCATTAGCAACATTGCCATCGAGAGAAACATTGTTGACAATGTTAGCAGTAGGTATGTTGACACCAGTTCGCGAATTAGCGGTCGGTCTTAACATGATCAGTAGCGAAGAATAATAATTAGGAGGAAAAGAGAAATGGCAAAATTAACAAAAGCAGCTTTCGTTGAAGCGCTTAAAGAAATGACTTTATTAGAAATTAAAGAATTAGTAGATGGATTAAAAGAAGAATTTGGTATTGACCCAACTGCAGTAGCAGCAGCTCCAGCAGCAGCACAAGCAGCTGAAGAAGAAGAAAAGACAGAATTCAATGTAATTCTTAAGACTTTTGGTGCAAATAAAATTGCAGTTATTAAAGTTGTACGTGCAGTAACTGGTTTAGGATTAGCTGATGCTAAGACTTTAACAGAAACTCCAGATGCTTTAATTAAAGAAAACGTTAAGAAGGAAGAAGCAGATACACTTAAAACCGCATTACAAGATGCAGGTGCAACTGTTGAAATCAAATAGTTTCTAATTCTAGCGATTTGCAGCCTGAGAAATCTTCTCGGGTTTTTTCGCTGTGTAAGGGGGACCTATGAGTCACTATTATATAAATGATTCAAAGCTCGATCATGAAGTAAAAAGCTACGAAACAAAAATCAATAATATCGATTTTACATTCTTCACAGATCGTGGTGTATTTAGTAAAGATAAACTTGATTTTGGAAGTAGAGTCTTACTTGAAACTGTTATTTTAAAAGATTCTCAAAAGACAGTAATTGACATGGGATGTGGATATGGAGCCATCGGATTATGTTTGGCAAAAATGTATTCAGATAAACATGTTTATCTTTATGATGTGAATGAAAGAGCCGTTGAAATGGCGATTAAAAATCAAAAAGAAAATGAAATTGATAATGTCAGCATAGAAACCAGTCAGTTATTTGATAATGTCAAAATTAAAGCTGATGTGGTTGTTACCAACCCACCAATCAGAGCTGGAAAGCAGATTGTATTTAATTTATACGACGAAGCTTATTCCAATTTGAATAAAGGTGGTGTTTTGTACGCTGTCATTCAGAAAAAGCAAGGTGCACCCTCTTCAGTCGCACATTTGGAAGAAATCTTTCATAATTGTACGGTTCTAGAGAAAAAGAATGGTTATTGGATTCTTTTTGCTCAAAAGTAAAAAAAGTCATTGACTATTTACAAGTACTATGATAATATTGTTAAATGCATAATCATTGTTTCATTTCAGTAATATTATATATTAAATCATGATTTCCAAATACGATAGGAGTGTGGATTATGGGATATCGGAGCGTCAAATACGGTAAAAAAGCAGAACGTAGAAACTATTCTAGAATGCGTTATGACATTGATTTACCGGACCTCATCGAGATTCAAACAAAGTCATTTAAATGGTTTGTAGATGAAGGTATTAAAGAACTTTTGCAAGATATTTCGCCCATTGAAGGACATAATGGCGATTTAAAATTATATTTTGAGGAACATTTCCTTTCTGAACCTAAGTATGATGAACAAGAATCAAAATTACGAGATGTCAACTATGCTAAACAGCTTTCTGCTCGTGTAAAACTTGAAAATGCCGTCACCGGCGAAGTACGAGAAAACGTCGTACTCATGTGTGAAATCCCATTCATGACTCCGTCAGGGACTTTTGTCATTAATGGAGCTGAACGTGTCGTTGTTTCACAGATTATTCGTTCATCTGGAGCATATTTCACAAGTGAATTAGATAAGAAATTAAACCAAGTTAAATATATGGCTCAAGTCATCCCAACACGTGGTGCTTGGATTGAGTATGAACTTGGATCAAAAAATATTATGTATGCCAAGCTTGACCGTTCAAAGAAAGTCCCAATGACTACGATGATGCGTGCGTTAGGCTTTTCCAAGAAAAAAGATATTTATGAAGTGTTTGGTAAATCCGTTTATATGGATTCGACATTTGATAAAGATGAAACTAAAAATTCAGATGAAGCAATCGTTGATCTTTATTCTAAATTAAGACAAGGTGAAAAAGTACCTGCTGACGCAGCAAGAGAATTTATCAGAATGCGTCTTTTTGAACGTCGCCGTTATGATTTAGCTGCTGTTGGACGTTATAAATTTAATAAAAAGCTTGACGTTTTAAAGCGTATTTTAGGTACATATACAGCAAATGATATTATCAATCCAGAAACAGGAGAAGTTATTGTTGCTGAAAAAACTAAGATCACAAAAGAAATCATTCATATGTTATCTGAAAACCGCCATTTACTAAGAAAAGAAATTATTTCTAAGGAAGATTCTTTGCAGAATGAAACTCCGGGTGAAATTTTAGCAACTCGTCTACCTGATGGTGGAGACGCTTTGTTTACAAAAGATAACATCGTAAACCTTCGTACTGGTGAAGTGATTATTTCTAAAAATACAGAAGTCACTGAAGAAGTTCTTGCTATCTTAAGAAGAAATCGTCAGTCTTTAGATGAAAAAGTAATTAAATATTTCTTTGGTAAAGATGTTTACGAAAAAGAAAGAGAACGCGAAGGCGTTATCGTTGAAATGATTGAAGTTACGGTTAAAGATAAAGAAACTGACCGTATTTTCTCTGTCAAAGTCTTAGGTAATGATCAAAGAGAAGCAAAAGAACACGTCACATTATCTGATGTTGTTGCATCAATGAGTTATTATCTAAATTTATATGATGGTTTAGGATTAACTGATGATATTGACCATTTGGGTAACCGTAGACTCCGCCTCATCGGCGAACTCTTAAAAAACCAATTTAGAATTGGGTTAGCAAGAGCGGAAAAGAATATTAAAGATAAGATGTCGACAACAACATTTGCTGATGCGACACCTTCAAATATAATCAATATGACACCACTTGCTGGTGCAATTAAGACCTTCTTTGGAAGTTCACAACTCTCACAGTTCATGGATCAAATCAATCCACTTGCTGAATTAACACAAAAGAGAAGAGTTTCTGCACTTGGTACTGGTGGTCTTGCTAGAGATAGAGCTGGCGTTGAAGTTCGTGACGTTCACAACTCCCATTATGGACGCATATGCCCTATTGAAACACCTGAAGGACCATCCATTGGTCTAATCAGTTCACTTGCTACTTATGGAAAAGTTGACCAATATGGATTTATTCAAACACCATATTTAGTTGTTGATCGTTCTAAGGGAACACATGTAGTTACACCAAACTTTAAATATTTAACTGCTGATGAAGAATATGATGAAGTTATTGCATCTGCAGCTACTGAACTTCATGAAGATGGAACAATTATTTCTGAAAGAGTTATTGGACGTTTCCGTGGAGAAACATCAATGTTTGATCCTGAAGAAGTAACATTTATGGACGTATCTCCTAAGCAAATTGTATCAGTTGCAACATCTACGATTCCGTTTTTGGAACACGATGATGCATCACGTGCCTTAATGGGCGCGAATATGCAACGTCAAGCAGTACCACTACTAAAACCTGAATCACCAATTGTTGGTACAGGTATTGAATATCGTGCAGCAAAAGACTCTGGTAGTGTTATCGTTAGTGATGTTACAGGTTATGTAACTTATGTTGATGGTACTAAAATAGTTATTACTCCAGAACCAGATCAAAAAATTATGGTTGGAAACAATGTCTTATATGATCCAAACAAACCTTACACTTATGAAATGGCTAAGACATTAAGTGATTATGGTATGGGTAATAGTAAAACATTTAATTTAATTCGATTCTTTAGATCCAACCAGGATACTTGTATTTTACAACGTCCAATTGTTGAGACTGGAGAATATGTCGAAAAAGGTGATATTCTTGCTGATGGGCCATCAACTGACAAAGGTGAATTGGCATTGGGAAGAAATGTTACAGTTGCATTCATGACATGGGAAGGCTATAACTACGAAGATGCCATCATCATGAGTGAGGATTTAGTTAAAGAAGATGTCTATACATCAATACACATTGATGAATATGAAATAGAAACGAGAGAATTAAAAACCGGTTCAGGACGCGAAGAAATTACGCGTGAAGTTCCAAATGCTGGTTTAGATGCCTTAAAGAACCTTGATGAACGCGGAATTGTTATTCCAGGTTCAGAAGTAGGTGAGGGAGATATTCTAGTCGGTAAGATTACACCTAAAGGTGTATTTGAACCAAGCCCATCTGAAAAATTGATTCATGCAGTTATTGGTGAAAAATCAAGAGAATATAGAGATTCATCACTTCGTGTCCCTCATGGTGGTGGTGGTGTTGTTCAATCAATTCAATATTTTTCTAAGAAAAATGGTGATGCTTTACCAAGCGGAGTCAATGAATCCATCCGTGTTTATGTTGCTAAAAAGAGAAAAATCTCCGAAGGTGATAAAATGGCTGGTCGTCATGGTAATAAGGGTGTTATTTCTAAGATTCTACCAAGAGAAGACATGCCATATATGGAAGATGGTACACCAGTAGATATTATGTTGAACCCACTTGGAGTTCCATCACGTATGAATATTGGACAGATTTTAGAAATCCATTTAGGTATCGCAGCTAAAAACTTAGGAGTTAAAATTGCAACACCAGTTTTTGATGGTGTTGATGATGATGACTTAATTAAGATTATGGCTGAAGGTGGTATTGAACCAGATGGTAAACGTTTCTTATATGATGGACGTACCGGAGAACCTTATGATAATAGAATTTCTGTAGGTGTCATGTACATGATTAAACTTTCACACATGGTCGATGATAAGTTACACGCAAGAAGTGTTGGACCATATACACTTGTTACTCAACAACCAATGGGTGGTAAAGCTCAAAATGGTGGACAGAGATTCGGGGAAATGGAAGTTTGGGCACTCTATGCTTATGGTGCCGCACATACCTTACAGGAAATGCTTACAGTTAAATCGGATGATATGCTTGGAAGAAATAAGGTTTATAGCGCGATTACGCATGATAAACCAATTCCACAAGCAAGTATTCCTGAATCATTTAGAGTATTAACTAGAGAATTACAAGCTCTTGGTCTTTATGTTGAGCTTATTGATGCAAACACAGGTGAAAATGAAGCTGGGAAGTCACTTGTAGATAATAACCCAAGTAAATTTAGAGGAGGATTTCGTTGATGGCTAAAGAAAAATTAACGTTACACGTTGAATCATTAAAGTTATCTGAAGATGCTCTAAAGGCCCTTAAACTTTCAGGTATTGATCAACTAGAAGATTTCAATACATTCAACCTGAAAGAATTAAATATGTTACTTGGTGACTCTTTTGAAGAAATCAAAACAATTTTGCGTCGTTATGCATTACCAAGAAATCTTGATAACTTAAATATCAGTGAGGAAAGTGTTGAAATTCTAAGATCTGCAAAAATTGAAGACTTAAAAGAATTCTTAGATTTCGATCGTCACACACTTTATCATTTATTTGAAGAAGATGCTATTTTACGTCAAGAAATTAATAATATATTAGAACTATATGGATTTGATGCACTAAAAGAACATGTTCATGAAGTTGAAGCTGAAGTGTTAGCAGAAGAAGAAACTGAAGACTTACTTGATATTGATTTATTAGAACGTATTCATCGTCATGTTCAACCCGTAAGAAAAGGTTACGGTAGTCGCTCTTATAGCCATTTAAAGATTCGTTTAGCATCACCAGATGAAATTAGACAATGGTCATATGGAGAAGTCAAAACTCATGAAACAATTAACTATAGAACATCTAAGCCTGAAGAAGGTGGATTGTTCTGTGAACGTATCTTTGGACCAACAAGAGATTATCAATGTGCTTGTGGTAAAAAACAAAGTGGTAATAAAGGCCAAATTTGTCAAAAATGTGGTATTGAAATTACAGAATCCAAGGTACGTAGAGAACGTATGGGACATATTGAATTAGAAGCTCCTGTTGTTCACACTTGGTATTTAAAGAATTCTCCATCACGCTTAGCAATCCTTCTGGGTATTAAAGCGAAGCAACTTGAAGAAGTCGTTTATCATGCTTCATATATTGTTACTGATCCAGGAACAGCACCACTTGCTAAAAAGCAAATTTTATCTGAGCAAGATTATAGTGCTTTAACTGAAGAATATGGTAGCAGATTTACCGCTTTAACAGGCGCTGAAGCCGTTAAAAAATTACTTCAAGAATTAGACTTAGATAAAGAAGTTAAATCTTTACGTAAAAAACTTAAAACAAGTTCTAAACAAAAAAGAGATAGAATCATCAAACGTCTTGAAGTTGTTGAAGCATTCAACAATTCAGATAACAAACCTGAGTGGATGGTTATGGATGTTATTCCAGTTATTCCACCAGATTTAAGACCAATGGTTGCATTAGATGGCGGAAGATTTGCTACAACAGATTTAAATGATTTATACCGTCGTATACTAAATCGTAACAATCGTTTGAAAAAACAAAAAGAACAAATGGCACCTCGCTTGATTACTAAAAATGAAAAACGTATGCTTCAAGAAGCTGTCGATGCATTATTTGATAATGCGAAACGTGGTAAGAAAGCTGCTGTTGAAAGAAACAGACACTTAAAATCACTTTCTGATATGCTTCGTGGTAAGCAAGGTCGTTTCAGACAAAATCTACTTGGTAAACGTGTTGATTACTCAGGTCGCTCAGTTATTATTGTTGGACCAGACTTAGAAATGTATCAATGTGGTATTCCAAGAGAAATGGCAATTATATTATTCAAACCATTTGTATTAAGAGAATTACAGACATTAACAGGTAATGATGCAAATTCTAAAAAGAATGCTAATAGTAAGTATGAAAGAATGGATGATGATGTTTGGGCTGCTTTAGAAAAGGTTGTTAAAGAACACCCAGTTCTTTTAAACCGTGCACCAACACTTCATAGACTTGGTATTCAAGCATTTGAACCTAAATTGATTGATGGTAAGGCAATTCGTTTGCATCCACTTGTTACACCGGCGTTTAACGCTGACTTTGATGGAGACCAAATGGCTGTCCACGTTCCATTATCTAATGAAGCACAAGCTGAAGCTAGATTATTAATGTTAGCGTCTAACAACATCCTAAATCCTAAAGATGGTAAGCCCGTTGTTACACCTTCACAAGATATGGTTCTAGGAAACTATTATTTAACCATTGAAGAAAGATTAGATCGCAAATATAAAGGATTCCGTAATGATGAAAAACAAAAGGAACACGACTTCAAGCATCGTAATGAAGGACATTTCTTTGCGCATTATGATGAAGCATATCTTGCTTATCAACATCAAGAAATCGGACTCCATACAAGAATAATTATTGATCCAAAATTGATTAATCAAAAATTTACTGAAGAGCAAAGACATATGTATTTAGTAACAACACTTGGTAAATTAATCTTTAATAGAATTTTACCTCCAACCTTTCCATACTTAAATGAACCAAGCCTAGCTAATTTGGAAAATTATACTCCACTTAAGTATTTTATTAAAAAGGGAATTAATCCAAAAGAAGCAATACATACAATGGTATCTCCTTCTCCATTCAAAAAGAAGTTCTTATCACAAATTATTGCCCAGGTTTTCAAGGATCTTCAAATTAGTGAAACATCCAAGATGTTAGACAGACTTAAGGATCTTGGATTCAAGTATTCAACTGTTGCTGGTATCACCGTATCATTTGCTGATATTAATGTTTATTCAGGAAAACACGCACGTATTGACATTACCAATAAGAACATCGAAGATATTACAGGATGGTATGAAGATGGTATGCTTACTGATCGTGAACGTAGAGATCTTGTTATTAAACAATGGCAAGAAGCGCGCGATGACATTCAGAAGGGCTTAATGGCCGAATTTGATAGTGATAATAACATTTATATGATGTCAGATTCTGGTGCGCGTGGTAATGCATCAAACTTTGCTCAGCTTGCTGGTATGCGTGGTCTGATGAATAATCCTAAAGGTGAAATTATTGAAGTACCCGTTCAAGCTTCATTTAGAGAAGGCTTAACTGTATCTGAGTTCTTTATTTCCACCCATGGTGCAAGAAAAGGTTCTACTGATACAGCGTTAAAGACTGCTGAATCAGGATATTTGACACGTCGTTTGGTTGATGTTAGCCAAGATGTCATTGTTGTTGATGAGGACTGCGAAACAGAACGTGGTGTGTATATGGAACCAATTATGGATGACACAAAAGAAATCGTTCCATTATACGATCGTATCGTAGGTCGTTATGCAAGTAAAGATGTTATACATCCTAAGACTAAACAAGTTATAGTTAAACGTAATGAATTGATCACCGAAGAAATTGGCCAAATAATCATCAAAGCTGATGTTGCAGGTGTTGAAATTAGAAGTAACTTAACATGTAGTTCCGAAAACGGTGTTTGTGCGAAATGTTATGGTAGAAATCTTGCTACAAACAAGCGCGTTGAAGTCGGAGAAGCTGTTGGTGTTGTTGCTGCACAATCTATTGGTGAACCAGGAACTCAGTTAACAATGAGAACCTTCCATACCGGTGGTGTTGCTTCTGCATCAGATATTACTCAAGGTCTTCCACGTATTCAAGAATTATTTGAAGCTAGAAACCCTAAAGGGAAAGCAGTTATCAGTGAAGTTGATGGTAAAATTAAATCGATTGATCGCCAACGTGGTGGTATTTCGGTTGTCACAATCGTTGATTCACATGATAAAGAATTCAAATATACAATGGATCCAAATGTTGAAGCATTATTCCGTAAAGGCGCAACCGTTAAGGCTGGTCAAAGATTGACTTTGGGATCAATTAATCCTAAAGAATTACTCCGTGTCGTTTCTACTCAAGCAGCAGAAATGTATATCTTAGAAGAAGTTCAAAAGGTATATCGTGCACAAGGTGTTGAAATCAGCGATAAGCACATTGAATTGATTATTAGACAAATGCTAAGAAGAATTACAATTGTTACCGAAGGTGATACTGAATTATTACCAGGCACTGAGGTTTCAGTTTCAGAATTCAAGAGAGCAAATAGACAAGCATTCAGAGAATTTAAGAGACCCGCAGTAGGACGTCCAATCTTATTAGGTATTACAAGAGCAAGTTTAAGAAGTGATTCCTTCTTATCTGCAGCATCCTTCCAGGAAACAACAAGAATCTTAACAGATGCAGCAATTAAGGGTAAGACTGATGAACTCAATGGCTTGAAGGAAAATGTCATTATTGGTGGACTCATTCCAGCAGGTACAGGTATTTTACGAGAAGCACATTTTGAATATGACCGTTCAAATACTTATACTGAGGAAGAAGAACTAGAATATTAATACTTAAAAAGAGCATGTCCGCATGCTCTTTTTTTTATATCAATTATGGTATAATATTGTTAATCAAAAAGAAAAAAGGTGTTACTTTGAAATTCAGAAAAATCTTTATATGGATTGCTATCATGGTATTGCTCATTGCAGGTGCTACGGTAGGCTATATGCTTATTTTAAATCTAACATTTATTGATGCACTCTACATGACCATCATTACCATCTCAACTGTTGGTTACCGAGAAGTAACGGACATGAATACTTTGGCCAAGTGGTTTTCCATTGGGTTTATTTTAGTGAGTGTGGGGATGGTTGGATATTTATTATCTACGGTTTTTAGGTTTTTTAGTGAAGGTAATATTAATGAAGCTTGGAGGAGAAATAGGATGAAAAAAGAAATAGAAAAATTAACTAATCATATTATTATTTGTGGAGCTGGTGAAACAGGAATCCACGTTATTAAGCAATTAAAAAGAAGAGAGGTTAATTTTGTTGTTATTGAAAATGATTTAGAAGCAATTGAAAATCTTAAAGAGATGGATGTGCTATACATTTTTGATGACGCAACAAAAGAAGAAGCATTATTGGAAGCTAGAATTAAACAAGCAAGGGGACTTATTGCATGTCTTGCAAAAGATGCAGATAATGTTTTCGTTGTTTTAACTGCTAGAGAATTGAGTCCTAAAATGCATATTGTTGCACGTTCTCATGAAGAACGTTCAGATAAAAAATTACGAAGAGCGGGAGCTAATAATACAGTTAGTCCTGATGAAATTGGTGGGAAGAAGATGGCAGCAATGATGTTAAGTCCCAATGTTCAGTTTTTCGTTGATAATATTATTGATACTAAAAATATGTCTATTGATATGGAAGAGGTTGTCATTAAAGACGAATCTATACTGATAGATAAAAAATTAAGAGATGCGAAAATATCTGAAAAAGCTGGTCTGATTGTCTTAGCAATCAGAAGAGAAAACGATATCTTCATATTTAACCCAAAAGCTGATGAAGTTCTAAGACTTGGTGATTATATGATTGTTGTCGGATCAAAAGATCAAATCAAATCTTTAAAAAAAATGTCAATGGACATAGATTAATTGATGACACACATTGTAATTTTGGGTGGAACGAATCAAGATATTTTTGCTTATTCACATCAACAAATCAAACTTAATGATTCAAACCCGGGCTTTTTAAAAGAAGCATGTGGAGGTGTTGGAAGAAACATCGCCGAAAATCTTGCACGGCTTGAATTAAACCCTACATTGATAACCGCAATTGGAAATGATGATATAGGACAAAAAATTATTTTAGAAGGATCTAAAGTAGGCATATCATTTGATCCCATATGGATTAAAAAAACATCAAAGTATCTTGCTGTTATTAATCAGAATAAAGATATGTTAGTTGCAGTTGCATCAATGGATGATGTTGAAAAGATGACCGTTAATCAAGTCGCAGATAAATTAGAATCTCTACAGGCTGCAGATTTAATGATTATCGATACAAATTACAACCACGAGGTGCTATCTTATGTATTTGAACAAGTTAAAGCACCTATCTTTATAGAAGCTATTTCAACGATAAAGGCTGAAAAACTTAGACCATTTTATGCTAAGATTCAGTTATTGAAACTTAACTTAGTAGAAGCTCAATCTCTAAGTGATATCAAGGTAGAAACGAAAGCAGATATAAATAAGATTGGAAGCTATTTTTATCAAAAAAAAGTTAAAGAAATTCTTATCACTTTAGGTGATCAAGGAGCATATTATTTTGATGGTAAAAACCATCAATTTATGAACGGAAGAAACATCAAAATTGTAAATACAACAGGTGCAGGTGATGCATTTTTTGCAGGTGCTATTTATGCCAAAATTAATGGAATGAATATTTTATCATGTGGTATAGCTTCTTCAATTATCACATTGAAAGATGAAAAAGCTGTATCCCCTAAAATGAACACCCAGCATTTACTACAAACTATAAAGGAGTATCAACTATGAATTTATATTTAGACATACATCCAGATGTAAAAAAAGCATTACAACAAAATAACCCTGTGGTTGCTTTAGAATCAACCATCATTTCACATGGAATGCCTTATCCAGAAAATGTTAAAATGGCTTTAAATGTTGAAAATATTATTAAAGCAGAAGGCGCAGTTCCAGCAACTATTGCTATTATTAATGGCAGAATCAAAGTTGGATTAACACACGATGAAATAGAATATCTTGCTAAAGCAAAAGATGTCTTAAAAGTTAGTAAAAGGGACTTTGGTTACACATTATCGAAAAAAAGAACGGGAGCAACAACCGTTTCAGCAACAATGTTAGTTGCACAAATGGCAGGAATCAAAGTATTTGCTACAGGAGGTATTGGTGGTGTGCATAGAGATGCACAAAACACATTTGATATTTCAAGAGATTTAGAAGAATTAGCAAGTGTTGATGTTGCAGTTGTTTGTGCAGGTGCAAAATCAATTTTGGATTTAGGTTTAACACTTGAATTTCTTGAGACAAAAGGTGTTGAAGTTTTAGGGTATCAAACAAAAGAACTTCCCGCATTTTATTCGAGACAATCAGGATTTGATCTAGATTATGAAATGGATACTCCAGAAGATATTGCTAAATTGATTCACGCTAAATGGTCAATGGGTTTAAAGGGTGGGGTTGTTATTGCGAATCCGATTCCTAAAGAATTTAGCATGGATTCTAAAATTATACAAAAAGTAATTGATCAAGCACTAGAAGAAGCAAAACAAACAGGAATCAAAGGAAAAGACACAACACCTTATCTTTTATCCAAAATAAAAGAACTAACTAAAGGTGAAAGTTTAGCCGCAAATTTAGAGCTCGTTTTCAATAATGCAAAATTAGCAGCACAAATTGCTAAGTTTTATGTTAATATATAATAGTGTTAAAACAATGATGAATAAGGATATATAATATCCTTGTTTTTATTCAAAGTGGTGCACTGGGGTATAGAAATATCCCAAACTGTAATATAATGGATTTAGGTGGTTTTTTAAAGAGAGGTAATGACTATGGATTTATTCAAAAAATGTTATCTGTACGATGCTGCAAAAATAGCACGTAAAGGTGGGTATTATCCCTACTTTCATGAATTAACTAGCAAACAAGACACCGTTGTTCATATGGAAGGTAAAGAAATGATTATGATTGGGTCCAATAATTATCTTGGACTTACATCTCATCCTGAAGTTATTCAAGCTTCGATAGAAGCTACACTTAAATATGGAACGGGTGTTTCAGGATCCCGCTTTTTAAATGGTACACTTAATCTACATAGAGAATTAGAAACTGAGTTAGCAGAATTTCTTCATAAAGATGACTGCTCAATTTTTGGAACTGGGTTCCAAAGTAATTTAGCAATTATTTCTAGTATTGCCGGAAGAAACGATATTATTTTTTCTGATAAAGAAAATCATGCAAGTATTTATGATGGTACACGTTTAAGTTATGCTGAAGTCATCCGTTATGAACATAGTGATATGAAAGACCTAGAAGAAAAATTAGCTAAAGCTCCAGAAAATAAAGGGAAACTCATCATCACTGATGGTGTATTTTCTATGAGTGGAGATATTTGCAAACTCCCTGAAATTGTTGCATTAGCTAAAAAATACGGTGCGCGCACAATGGTTGACGATGCACATGGCCTAGGTGTCATGGGTGAAGGCGGACGTGGAACAGCTGAACACTTTGGTTTGGAAAAAGAAGTAGATATCATCATGGGCACATTTTCTAAATCATTAGCTAGTCTTGGTGGATATATGGCAGCTGAAAAAGATGTCGTTGAATTTATCAGACATAATTCTCGTCCATACATTTTTTCTGCAGCAATCACACCTTCAAATACTGCAGCTGCTCTAGCAGCTTTGCGTATTTTAAAAAGAGAACCAGAACGCGTTAAGGCGCTATCTGATATTGCTGAATATATGCGTCAAGGTTTAAAAGCAAGAGGTTTAAAAATTAGAGATTCAAAAACACCAATCATTCCTATATTTACATATA
The DNA here is from genome assembly GCA_964566285.1 of uncultured Mariniplasma sp. Taxonomy (GTDB): domain Bacteria; phylum Bacillota_I; class Bacilli_A; order Acholeplasmatales; family Acholeplasmataceae; genus Peloplasma. The sequence goes on from CAZMIG010000026.1 coordinate 17,331, forward strand.
CTCCAATGAAAACATTATTGGCATGTAACCAACTATTTGAACATGGTGTCTATGTGAACCCCGTTATTCCACCAGCAACTCCAATTGGCGAATGTTTAATTCGTACAAGTTATACAGCAACACATACAAAACAACAAATGGATACAGCGATTAACAGGATTGCTGAAGTCTTAGAAAGCTTGGAAGGATATGAAGAGTAAAATGAAAAATAAAGTTATCATTGTTACAGGCGCATCATCCGGTATCGGTTTGTCCATTGCTCAATATTTGACGCAAAAAGGTCATAGTGTTTATGGAGTTTCACGGAGTAAAATCCATGAGAAGAATGTTAAAAGCATTCAAGCAGATGTGACAAATTATGAACAATTAAAAGATGCATATAAAGAAATATTTGAGATTGAAGGTCATATTGATGTCTTAATCAATAATGCAGGTATGGGTATTTCGGGAACGATTGAAGATACTTCAACAGAAGATGCAACCTACTTGTTTAATGTTAATTTTATGGGTGTTTTTAATTCAACAAAAGCGGTTTTACCATATATGAGACAAAGTGGTCGTGGGAAAATATTAAATATTAGCTCTGTTGCTGCTAAATTATCAATTCCTTTTCAAGCGTTTTATAGCAGTTCAAAAGCAGCTGTCAATTCCTTTTCTGAAGCATTGGCAAATGAAGTTGCACCATTTAAAATTCAAGTTTGTGCGATTATGCCAGGAGATATAAAAACTGGATTTACTAAAAATCGTAAAAAGAATGAAATTGATAGTCCCGAATATCAAGGTAGAGTGGATCTATCAGTAGCTGTCATGGAAAAAGACGAACGAAACGGTATGGATCCTGAATCAGCTGCAAAAGTAGTTAATAGACTTGTGCGTATAAGAAGAATTCCTTTATATAAAACGATAGGACTTAAATATAAATTAATTGTTGTACTTGCTAAATTTTTACCTGCAAAGTTAGTTAATCATATTGTTGGATTGATTTATGCATTCAAAAAGACAAAATAGGTATGAACATTAAAGAAAATGCATTTATAAAAGCAATTATGGCTGGTGTTTATATTGGTATAGCGGGGATTGTTTACTTAAGTTTAGATAATCATATCATAGGAGCGTTCTTATTCAGCTTCGGATTATTGGTTGTTGTTACAAGAGGCTACTATCTATATACTGGTAAAGTTGGTTATGTACTACCTTATTCAAAAGGGTATTTAATGGTTTTATTAAAAACACTTTTAGGAAATATGATAGGAATCGCAGTTGTTGCGTTTCTATTTAGAATGACAGGAATTTCATCTATTGTCACTGCTGGACATGATTTGTTTCTTGTCAAGCTGGGGCATGCGTGGTATGAAACACTCGCATTAGCTATATTTTGTGGAATGATGATGTATATCGCAGTTGATAGTTTCAAAAATGTTAAACATGATGTAGCTAAAGTTGTTATATTAATTTTTGCAGTTATGATCTTTATTCTTTCCAAATTTGAACATAGTATTGCAAACATGTTATATTTCTTTTTAAGCGATACATATACGATAAAGGCAATTCTTTATCTCATCTTGATGATTATTGGTAATGCAATTGGAGCCATCGCATTAAATCTTGTTGAAACAAAAGTATCTAAACAATCAGCAAAATAAATTTAATTGGCATAACTATTATTTTCATTAAACATTCATAGGTATTTAGAGTTGACTCTAAATACTTTTTTTGTAGAAAATGATATAATTAAATATAAGAATAGCATATATATTATTTGACTCAATAGTGTTTTAAAAGGTGTTTGATTTAAGGGGGAACAAATATGCAAGACAAAAACAGTCAATTTTGGAGTGATGAATATCATGACAGAGAAGATGCTGAAAATATTAATCGAGAAACGCAATCTAAAAATAAAGCTAGTAAGCCATGGATTGGAGTGTTAATTGTAATTTTTACATTTCTTATTGTCATGTTGATTACTCATTTTATTTAAGGAGTTTTTATTCTATGAAAAAAATGTCAACCTTTTTCTTATTAATCTTTATTCTTTTAGGATGCACACAAAGCGATAATCCTAGATATGACTCTAATAATAATGTTTATGACATGAAACTATATTTAGATACTCAAACAGATACGTTGGCAGTTGAGGGAGAATTATACTACAAAAATGATTTATATGATTTAGATGAACTCTATATTAATATCTATCCCAATGCAGTTAATCCTAGAGGTTTAGGAAACAATATTATTTTTTCGTATTTTCAGATTAATGGTGAAGATACCACATATGAGATTACAGGTGTTGATCACACTGTTATGCATGTGAATTTAAAACAAACATTACCAAAGGGAGAACGCATTTCTATTACATACAATTATTCCTTTAGATACTGGGATATTGATCGAATCGTAACCTATGACAATTATTATCTGACACTTTTCTTTTATCCTTGTATGGCGATTTATGATGAAGATGGATGGCATGTTGAACCCTATTCATTTAGAGGAGAAGTTTATTATAACGAGATTGGTGATTATTATGTAACCATCAATGTACCTAAAACATATCTAGTTGCTAGTAGTGGAATGCTGGTTCAAGAAAAAGAAATTGGATTGCGAAAAGAACTAGAATATAGTATTAAGGATGCTAGAGATTTTTCATTTAGTGCATCATCTGATTATCGTCTATATGAAAGAACAATTGATGATATAGCATATGAAATCTATGCGGTTAGAGAATTAACAGCAACGGAAATCGATGATTCATTTTCTTATTTAAGTCGATCACTTCAAGTGATGGAGCAAACTGTTGGAGATTATATCTATGATTATTTTACATTGGAGTATGGATACTATTATGGCATGGAAAGCACTGGTGTGATTTATTGCTCTAACGAGATACAAGAAGGAACAGTTGTTCACGAGATGATTCATCAATGGTTTTACTCGATAATCGGAAACGATCAAGCAAATGAATCTTTTTTAGATGAAGCCCTAACAACATATGCTACTGCACTTTATTTTTATGATCTTCATGGAATTTATGGTTATAATCAGTATTTGAATTACCGGAGCAGTTTAAAATCGGAATTAAGCGATAGATATGAAGCGAACATAGGTGTAAGCCTTCTAAGGGAAGTAGACGATTATGGAGACTATTATGCTTTTCTCATTTATTACCATGGCCCTTCATTATTTAGATATTATGTTGATGAGTTTCTTGATGGAAATATCGATAAAATGATTGAAATACTTACTGTTTATTATGAAACATATCATATGTCAATTGCTACACTGGATGGATTTTTGGATATCATGGAGCAAGTCAGTGGAATTGAGAACACAAAAGAATGGTTTTATCTTCAACTAAATGAGCTTCAAGATTTTGATAACCGACCATAGTAGTGCTGAATCTAGTATATAAAAATTATGAAAAGAAAAAGTAATTCTATCAGTCTCAAATGATTTTATAATAGTTCAATTGCCTTAAACACCCGCAATGTGGGTGTTTTCTAATTTTATGGCAAAATTCACTCAAAAAAGTTGACAATATTCGCTACTTATTATATAATGAATACGCTGTGTTAAATACACTTAGCTTATATCAATATTTTGGCTCAATAAAGCCAAAAATTATTTTTAAACAAAAAAAGAAACACTTGGATACGTGTTAAAAGAAAGGAGAACTACAAATGCCAACAATCTCGCAACTTGTAAAAAACGGAAGAACAGACAAAAATTACAAATCTAAATCACCTGCACTAGGCTATGGTTTCAATAGTTTACATAAAAGCCAAAGTGAGTATTCATCACCTCAAAAACGTGGTGTATGCACGCGTGTTACTACAATGACACCAAAGAAACCAAACTCTGCTCTACGTAAGTATGCCCGTGTACGTTTAAGCAATCAAACAGAAGTAACTGCTTATATTCCAGGTATCGGACATTCACTTCAAGAGCACAGCGTGGTACTAATTCGTGGTGGTCGTGTAAAAGACCTTCCAGGCGTTCGATATCACATTGTACGCGGTACATTAGATGCTTCTGGCGTCGCAAACCGCAAACAGTCACGCTCAAAGTATGGCGCAAAGCGTCCTAAAACTGCAGCTGCAAAGAAAAAGTAATTTATATATAAAAAATAATCTATCGAAATGAAAGGAAGAAGGTGAACTCATGCCACGTAAAGGACATATAGTAAAACGCGATGTTTTACCAGATCCAATTTATCAATCAAAACTAGTTACTCGTATTGTTAATACGATTATGGTTGATGGTAAAAAAGGAACTGCCCAAGGTATATTATATGGAGCATTTAATCGTGTCAAAGAAGCTACAGGACGTGAACCAATTGAAGTGTTCAATGAAGCTTTAAACAATATTACTCCAATATTAGAAGTTCGTTCACGCCGTATCGGTGGTCAAAACTACCAGGTACCAA
>CAZMIG010000027.1:0-17750 GCA_964566285.1 uncultured Mariniplasma sp.
TGCGTAAAAATCACTAGGGGTGCGTAATTGTATCAAAATAGGTCACCCAACACATTATGATTATATCAAGTTAATAATTTTTATGGAAACGGCTCAGTAGAGCCGTTTTTGTATAATTTTGGTGACAAAAAAGCACTAAATGACAAGTGGTGGGAAGCGATGGGATTTGAAAACAAGATAAATGACATTAAAATTATTTCAGTTTTGAGCAAGTTTACAGATGAAAACAGAGTTTCTCGTGATGGTGTTTGAACTTTCAAGAAATTTGATTTTAGTGTGCGGTTGTGAGATTTGAATTCTTCTTATTTTTCTCAGGTATAGGGAATTGATATGATGTTAAAATCAAGTTTATTTCTGAATGGGATAATGATATAATGTCATTAAGAAGTGCTTAGATTTATCAATAGGATAAAAAAAATAAATTATTACTATCAAACGTTATAGTTACGCTGCAAATTCAAGATAAACTTAGTTATGATAACACAGAATACAAAGTGGATACCTGATATAAAATATAGAAGTGAGGAGATATTAAATGAAAGTAATAAGTAAAATTTTTAGTATATTATTTTTACTGATTTTAATGGGTTGTGTGAACCAACCAATCCAAGATATTCCTTCTATGTATGGTTTAGAAGTAACAATTGAAGATACATCTTTAGGAGTAGTTTCAGGTAGTGGTTCTTATGCTGCAACAGAACAAGTGTATATACAGATTATTCTATCTGAAAATGTGGTTTTTGATGGATGGATGATTGATGGCACTGTTGTATCATTAGATACTGACTTTTACTTTGCGATGCCAGATTATGATGTAACAATAATAGCTAGTGTTCATAGAACAGAAACGATAGTTATCAAAAGATTGAATATGCTTTTGCCGCCAACAACTCATTATTATTTTCCGGGGACAGAATTTTCGATTGAGGGATTAGTTGTTGAAGTCGAATATGATAATGGCGATAAGGAAATTATTGACAATGAGGATTTAGAAATTATAATTCCCCAATTTGATACTGAAAAATCTTATACAGTAACGGTGAATTACGAGGGATTCTCTACCTATTTTCTTGTGTTTTACAAGGATATCAGGCTAGAGAGTAATACATTGAAAACACTTATTGTTGTTGGCGAAACAGTTGATTACTACTATCATGTAAATACTGATCTTGTTGGTAATGGTGATGAATTATACCAAATTGATATATTAAACCCCGAAATTGCTGAAGCTTATATTGATCCATCTTATCCTCAACATGCTGAAATAACTGGACTACAAGCAGGAACTACACAAGTAAGAGTTAGCTTGATTTCAGATCTTGGGATAAGTCAAACAGTTGATATTACTGTGGTTGAAGAATTACCTGCGGCCGAAAGTGATAGTTGGCCTAGTGAGTATCTAGGTTTTATCTTGAATGATTTGTCACTTGAATTAACACCAATCATTGGAACCAAATATACATATGAACCAAGTCAGATATATGGTGACTACTATCGGTTTTTCATTGAAAATCCTGATGAATCACTTGATTTTGTGGTATATGCCTTAAATATGGAAGCCCAAGGTTGGCATATCATTAGATACCTACCACATTCAGCATCATTTACAAAAAATAATGTTTATGTCACTATTGGTTATAACAGTACAACAAATGAAGCAAATATTTATATTGCCAAAAAAGGACACGACTATCTGCCTTTAAATATTACTGATTATCTTCAAGAAATCATCAGTGGAAAGATTCATGAAGATGTAAGTATCTTGCCACTCCCTGATTTTAAGTTCTACGATTATGCTATGTCACTAACTTGTTGGCAAGATCCCTATTCTGAAATCATTCATCTATTCGGTTATTATTTAAATGATTCACTATTTACAATTAATGGATATGTTGATGATTTAATTAATCTTGGGTTCACAACACTCGCATCTAATGATACAAATGATATAACTTGGTACTTAGACCCTAACGAGACTTATATGATACGTTTTTGGTTTAATGGTACTACACAGATTCAAATAGAAATTCAATCTATAGATTATTATAATGACACCTTTCATTACTCTCATGATTATGACACCTATAACTAATTCACATGATTTTAAAACTTTATTAAACTGATACCAAAAAACTGTAAGCTTCTAGTGCACAAAAAGTAAACTTGGTATAACTCTAGAGTAAAACACGATAAACTTAGTAATGACAAGACAGTAAATTAAAAAACACATTGCAGTATATGCAACGTGTTTTATTTTTTATTCAGTTGTTATGCTCTTATGAGTTGATGTATCCCCATACCACTGTTATTCTTGAGCGTGTGTCATACCAGGCTTCCCAACCTTCTGGCTGTGAAGATGCTTCACAATAAACGGTTAGCTCATTATATATACTTCCAAAGACTGCCATCCCCATGTTTTCGACGCTTATTGGTATAATGATTTCATGTAAAATCTCAGCACCAGAGAAAGCTTCAGATTCAATCGTAGTTAATTGACTGTTTTCAGCAAAAGTAACCGATTCCAAACGTCTTGTTTCAGAGAAAGCCAATCTTTCTATCGTTTCAACAGAAACAGGTATAGAAATATAGACGATACTCGATTCGCGAAATGCACCTGTACCAATTAATTCAAGCTCACTATTTTCAGTAAACTCTACAGTTGTTAAACTTGTTGAATATTGAAATGAACTAGGGCCAATTTCAGTGACACTATCAGGAATGTATACCTTGACTAATTTGTCGTTACCTTCGAATGCACTTCTTCCTATCTTTAACACACCATCAGGTACGATAAATTCCACTGCGTTTATACCACTAGGATAACGAATTAGCTCTGTTTTATCTTTATTATATAAACCATGTCCCAGAAAGGCACTGCTATAATATGGATTATTTTCATCAACAGATATGCTGATTAAGTTTGGCATAGCAATGAATGCCGACCCATCAACGGTTATCACAGTAGAAGGTATATGTAGCATTCCAATATTCGATCCCGAAAAAGCAAAATCACCAATTTCTGTTATGCCTTCATTAAGTGATACATATTCTATCTGAGTAGCTGCAAGAGCAAAAGCATGAACAATTGATGTATCTGTTAAAAATAGGGTTTTTAACGTAGTTGGAATATAGCTAGCTTCATTGTTGATATCATGGAAAGAAGTAATTTCTTCAGTATAGAAAAAATAGCTTAAACCATCTTTTCCATTATCTCCATCTCTATTTTCTCCAATGAACGGTGTTGTTAAAACACTTAATTGAGTTAAATCTTTTAAAACAGCTTGAGGTAAAGAAGTGACAGTGTCAGGAATAGTTAATTCAGTAATTTCAGAATGACCCATAAAGGCATTATCATCAATACTTATGACAGTGTGATCTTCAATATCTTCAGGTATCACTATTGAAGTATTATTGAGTTCCGTTAAAATTCCTGTGATAATCGCATTGTTTTCTTCATCTAATCGATAATTAAAAGGAGATGAACACCACTTAGCATACAATGTAATATTTTCTGATGGCATACTTTGAAGAGAAAAAGCATCATTGAAATTGGAATCTAAATACCAACCGCCAAAGTAATTTCCATCTTTAATGGGATTATCAGGAAGAGATATTTCTTCGTTATAATCTATGGTAATATTAGCAACTTCAGATCCATCATTGCTATTAAATGAGATTGTATATTGATTAATTTCATATATTGCTTGAAAAATTTGAAGATTTATATTATTTACAAGTTGAGTCCATTCTATAAATGTATATCCGTCTTTAGTAGGTATATAACTGGATTCAGAAAAAAGATCTAAAGAGTCTGTTGTTTGATAATTATCTGCGATAACTCCGTTTTCTTCCATTAAAATTATTTGATAATTTTCTGGTGTGTTAGCTTGTTGATCACAACCAACCAGAATAAATGACAGTATAAAAACCACAAGCACTATTTTGAAATTGTATCTCATAAGACCCTCCCTTAATTAATGGAAATATAGTTAATTATAACATATATATAATCAAATCAGACTATAATTTTTTGCGAGTAACTATTATCAAAACGGTTCTATTGAGCCGTTTTTGTTTGTTTTAGGTAGTAAAAAATCACTAAATAACTAACAAGTAGGAGTTCATGGAATTTGAAATTAAGATAAGAAGCATTAAAATATTTCACTTTTTATTCCTTTTTATAGATGAAAATATAGACTTAAGGATAGTGAGATTACATAAAAGTTATAAGCTTTAAGTTCAAAAAAAGTAAACTCTGTATAAGTGGAGAGTAAAACTTGCTATTTTTTTATTGAAAAACATGATAAACTTAGTTGTGGCAACACGTAATTTACTAATAGAATTTTACAGATTTTGTTACTAGTATTAAGGAGGTTCTTTACAATGATTGAAGTATCTAACCTTACTGTGAAATATAAGGATTTTACAGCAGTTGACAGTATCTCTTTTAATGTAAAAAAAGGAGAAATATTTGGCATAATTGGTCCGAATGGTGCTGGTAAAACATCTACAATTGAGTGTCTAGAGGGGCTGAAAAAGTTATCCGGCGGGGAAGTTACTGTAATGGGAATTAATCCTGTTAACCGTAGGAAGTTATATGAATACATCGGGGTGCAGCTGCAGGAAGCATCATTCCCGGATTCCATTAAGGTAAAGGAAGTTTGTCAGTTATTTTCATCTTTTTATAAAAGACCCGCAGATTATAATGCTTTACTTGAGCGTTTTAATTTAACCGAAAAGAAAAATGTTTATGTGAAAAAATTGTCGGAAGGTCAAAAACAGAAGATTTCCGTGGTAGTTGCGATGATTGCTAATCCACAAATCATATTTTTGGATGAACTGACTTCCGGGCTTGACCCACAGGCGCGACTTGATATGTGGGAACTCATCAAGTCATTGCGTGACGAAGGCAAAACGATTTTGATGACTACACATTTCATGGAAGAAGCAGAGTACTTGTGTGATCGTGTATGCCTAATGGTTCAGAGTAGGATTGCAGCGATGGGCACAGTAAAGGAGCTCGTTGAACAGTCTAAATTAAGTCAAAAAATCTCATTCGCGTCTAATAATACAAGCAAGGAAGCTCTAAAAGGAATTTCTGGAATAACTCATATTACTGAGAATAATGGAGTTTTTAATTTGTTCGGTAATGGAAAAAACTTGGAGCGTGACGTGGTAGTATATATGACACAACATAACATTGATTTTGAAGAGTTATCTTGTACAAAACCAGGGCTTGAAGATGTATTTCTCAAAATAACCGGATATAGGTTGGAGGAAACTATATGAAAGCATTTCTTTTCATGTTAATTACAGAGTTTAAACTATCTACACGTAATTATACATATATGTTTTTCGCTTTTGTATTTCCTCCCATGATGCTTTTATTGTTTGGCGGGATTTATGGAAATGATCCGACGCCTTTCTATAACGGGAATGGTGCAGTAGATACTCTGACACCAGCCTATATCGGTATGGTATTAGCGGTATCGGGTATTATGAGTTTACCTATGCAACTTTCCGAGTATCGGCAACATAAGGTCCTAAAAAGATACAAAGCGACGCCTATCAGTACTGAAGCGATTATGATTCCGCATTTTGTAGTAAACGGAGCACTTTTCATTATAGGCACACTTATTTTGATTATTGTTGGAAGACTAGTCTTTAACCTTCATTTTTTGGGTAATGTTTTTAACTTTTTCATTGCCTATATTTTGTCTATGATGTGCATATTTTCTATGGGTTTTCTGATTGCGGCGATAGCGCCTAATAATCGGGCTGCCAATGCAATGGCTTTTTTAATCTATTTCCCCATGCTGTTTTTATCAGGAGCTACCATGCCAATTCAATTGTTCCCAAAAATCATCGTAAATATCTCTCGGTTCATACCTCTAACTTACTGCGTAGAGATCCTCCAAGGGACATGGTTGGGAGACCCATTAAGTGTTTTTGGCAAAGCAATCATTGTATTGGTTGCTATAACAGTTGTCTGTACAGGAGTATCTATCAAAGTATTTCGCTGGGAGTAAGTTCTATTTTTATATCAATTGTGCTTAAAGCTGTAAGAAGAGGTGATTGTTGTGAAACAAGTTGTAACTATAAAAGAAATGCAAGAAATGGAAAAGAAGACATTCGTTAAGCAAAATATTACACCCTTTGATCTGATGATTAAAGTAGGACAAGCAATGTTTAAAATTTATAATGAGCAATATCAAAAAAATCATCTCATAATTATTGCAGGTACTGGAAATAATGGAGGAGATGCACTTGTTTTTGGGGAACAAGCATTTTTGGACGGAAAGCACATGGAAGCTATCATGATTGGTGATCAAAAAAATCAATCAGATGAATCCCTTTCTATGACAAAACGATATCTTGAAAAAGGCATCTCATTTACAATCGTGAATGATTTTGATACATTTTTGAAACAGGTTGAAAAGAATTCGAATATAGAAATGATTGTTGATGGACTATTGGGTATTGGATTAACTAGAAATGTCACGGGTTTATATGAAGAAGTCATTAATTGGATTAACGCTCAAAAGGCAACTATATTGTCAATTGATATACCTAGTGGTCTTCATCCTGAAACAGGACAAATAATGGGTGCTTCAGTCAGAGCAAACATAACTTATACTGTTGAAGCTATCAAACAAGGTATGCTTTTGGAAGATGCTATGGATGTCGTTGGCAAGATTGAGGTTATAGATGTAGATATGGTCAAAATTGAAAATAACAAATATTATTTTGATACATTTCACACACCCATAAAAAGATTACATAACACTCATAAATATGACTATAAAAATGTTTTGACTATTGGAGGACAAAAAGGGGTTATGGGAGCAATAACTTTAGCTGGTTATAGTGCTCTTGTTTCTGGAGCAGGACTGAGTACTATTGCTTGTAATAAAATCAATGAAAAATATTTGATAGATTCATTTCCTGAACTCATGTATGAGAGCATTGAATCAAAAACTGATCTAAAAAATTTGATTAAGAAAAAAGATGCAATACTTTTTGGTCTAGGAATGAGAGAAATAACATCTTTTGAACAAATGGTATTTGAATATTTGACTGATTTAGAGATACCGATTGTATTGGATGCCGCTGGTATGCTCTTATTAAAAGAACAGAAGGTAATAAATAATAAAAGAGTAATCATAACGCCGCATTATGGAGAATTTGCAAAATTAATGAATATAAGTGTTCAAAAATTAAAGGTCAATCTTTTAGAATATATCAATTTATGTATTAAAAAGTATCATTGTGAAATCATTTTGAAAGGGCCATCAACCCTGTATGCAACAAAAGATAAAATAGTTTATCTAAATCAAGGAACACCGGCACTTGCAAAAGCTGGTAGTGGCGATGTGCTTTCAGGAATAATACTGACTTATCTAGCTCGTAATTTAGATATTGAAATGGGTATCTTGCTCCATATGTTATCTGCAAGACAAGCATGTGAAGATAAACATATGGAATCTGTATTAGCAACTGATATTATTAAGCATATCCCTAATGTTTACAAGAAATATGATGTTAGTGGAAAATAAGCATAGAATTATATGATGCAAATAAAACATATTTTCAATAAAAATAGATTGATAGGTGACTATGAAAATAAGTGATAGAGTAAACGAATTAAAACTAAAAATTACTCAAGTCTATATTGCATTGATTTCTAAACAAACACCATGGTATGCTAAAATCTTTGCTGCTTTAGCAATTGGATATGCATTATCACCTATCGATTTAATCCCTGATTTCATTCCAGTCTTAGGTTATTTAGACGATCTCATTATACTTCCAGTGTTAATTACATTATGTATCAAACTCATACCTCAGACTATATGGGATTCGTATGAAGAAAGATCAAAGATGATTTGGCAAGATGGAAATCCCAAAAAATGGTATTTTGCTATCCCGATAATACTTATTTGGCTTTCTCTCATCACATTTGTCGTTATAAAAATCATTAATTAAGATTAACAATAAAAAAACAGACCTATTTTTTAGTGTCTGTTTTTTTGTTCAGTTCAATATGAAAAGCATATTTTTTTTATTATTAGAAACTCATTTGATCTAAAATATCTCTTAATATCTTTGAAGATGCTTTGAGTTTTATGGACTCTTGTTCGTTTAGTTTCAATTTGACAACATGATGAACACCTTCTTTATTTAAAACAGCAGGAAGGCCAATATAGACATCATGATCGCAATCATAAACACCATCATTGTAAACTGAAATAGGGACTATTCTATTTTCATTATTGAAGATGGCTTGAGTTATTCTGACAAGTGCCATACCAATTCCGTAATAGGTTGCTTTTTTTCTTTTTATGATTTCAAAGGCTGCATTTTTAACATTTCTGTAAATTTTATCTAAATCCTCAAATGTGATTTCATCCATTGATTCAATGACATCTTTTATTGGTTTAGCGCCAACATATGCATTTGACCAACATACGAATTCTGAATCACCATGCTCACCTAAAATATAAGCATGAATATTTCTAACATTGATTGAAATTTGTCTCGATACTTCATATCTGAGTCTTGCTGTATCTAATAGTGTTCCAGATCCAATCACTCTTGATGATGGTAATCCCGATTCTTTCCAGACGACGTATGTTAGAATATCAACCGGATTTGTAGCTACTAATATAATACCTTTGAATTCTGATGTCATGATTTGCTTGACCACTGATTTCATAATCGAAGCATTACGATTCAGTAAGTTTATTCTTGTTTCGCCTTCCTTTTGATTAACGCCAGCAGTAATGACCACTAGAGATGCATCTCTACACTCATCATAATTTCCTGCTTTAATGCTCATTTTTCTTGGGGCAAATGCGAGTCCATGATTAAGATCCATCGCCTCACCTTCTGCTTTACTTTGATCAATATCAATTAAAATTAACTCTTCAACAGCACCTTGATTAACTAAGGCATAAGCATAACTCATCCCAACAAATCCGGTACCGATAATGACAACTTTACTTTTTTCCATTAAAACCATTCCTTTCATAAGTAAATCAACCTCATTCTATGATGATTTAAACATTTAATCAAGTAAAGGGCATTTTAGAATAACACTTTGTGATTTTTATTGAGATATGACTTAAGAGGAATATTTTAAAAACATGCCTTTTTATTTCATGAGTCAATAAAAAATGTTATAATATAAGCATCATTTGAGGTGGTTTTATGAAATTATCAACAGGGATGACTGTGCAAATTCACAGTTACAAGCATAACAAAAAGCTGCATCGTATATGGAAGAAAACCGTGGTTTTATATCAAGATCAACACATGTTAGTTACAGCAAACAATAGAACAAAAGTCATTGAAAATGATGGCAGAAGCTGGCATACAAAAGAGCCAGCAATATGCTATTTCTACAATGATTACTGGTTTAATATCATTGGCATGCTTAAAAAAGATGGCGTATATTTTTATTGTAATTTATCCAGCCCCTATCTTTATGATGGTGAAGCTATCAAATATATTGACTATGATTTAGATGTCAAGGTTTTTCCTGACGGCAGTTATAAATTACTCGATGAAAAAGAATATCAACTTCACTTAAATCAGATGTGCTATTCTGATGAAATTCAAAAAATTATAAAAAAACAAAGAGAGATATTAATTGAAAAGATAGAGAAAAAAGAAAATCCTTTCTGTCTTTCTGATATCAAAGTTTTTCATGATCAGTTTAAAAGTTTAAGTAAGAAGTAAGAGGTGTCTGATGAGGCTTTTTCACACAGCAATAAAAATGAGTTTAGTTGGAGTAATTGCAAGCCTAATCGCTAGGTTTATTTCGCTTGATTATTGGATGACAGCAGGTGTCCTAGCTATCTTGTCAATTCATTTAACAAGAAGAGATTCAATTGTTGTTTCAGCAAGAAGACTTGTTGATTCTGTTTTTGGATTATTACTTTCTACTTTATTATTTATTGCATTCGGTTATGAGTTTTGGGTATTTGCAATCTTTATTTTCATTTTTGCTTATATATCATGGATGTTAAAAATTGCTGAAGGTATCGTACCTGCTTTAGTTTTAGTAACACATCTATTGATGCTTGGAGTTTTTTCTATGCCCATGCTTTATAATGAGTTATCCTTAATCTTTATAGCAATAGGCATTGCGACGTTATTTAATATGTTCTATCCAGCTTCGAGTGAAAAAGAGTTAGAGATGCATGTCGATTCCATCGATCATCTCGTAGCTGACCACTTATATATGTTATCCTTACTCTTAAAAGATCCAGATTATAATGAAGAGTATTATAGACATTACAACTTTTTAGATCATAAAATTCAGGAATTTATCGATATTGTTGAACTTGTTGATAAGGATCTACTTTTTCAAAATGATCATAGTTATCTTGCCTATTTCCACATGCGAAAAGAACAAACCAACTATATAAGACATATGTATCAACAAGCACTAAAGATTAAGAAGTTACATCCCTTCGCATTAGAAATTTCTAAATACGTTGTTACAGTCAGTCAAGATATAGGGTTATATAACAAAGCAGTTGCTCAATTGAGAGCGCTTGATGAATTACAAAAACAATATAAAACATCAACACTACCAAAAACAAGAGAAGAATTTGAAATTAGAGCAACCTTGTATCAAATTCTAAATGAGATTGAATCTTTACTAACAGTCAAGGTACAATTCCATCATCAATATCCGGATTTCGGAGAAAAACATTTCAGATTTTGAGATGTTTTTTTTAAGCGTTTTCTTTGATGCTTGTTTATATAAATGATACAATATGCATAGATATTAGGAGGGTTTTATTATGATTAAATGGATTAGGAATTTTAAAAAATTAATAAATGAAAATATAGTGAAAATTATTGTTGTATTGGCTGCTTTAGTAGCTATTTACTACACAGTTGATACAAGCTCAACTTTTTTAAATTTACTAAAAACATTATTTCCAATTCTATTAGTTGCAATAGCAGCAATAGGATTACAATTTAAAGGAAAATCACTTGCAGCACATTTAGTGTTGCTGATGACTTATTATTTAAGTGCTGCTGGAACGATGGTTTATGCACTTACTTCATTTGATTTTGCTTCAATGTCATTTAGTGGTAATTTTTCCTTACAAATGATTATTGGATTTGTTTTCTTTGTTTATCTACTCATTTACATTTTATCGTTTGTTTTAAGTGGAAATACAAAATCAGGATTTAAGAAGACAGCAGTTGTCACATCTGCAATCATCGCATTTTCTTATTTCTTTTTAAGATCAGGATTTAGTGTAGCTGCACTTAAGCTGATACCACCAATTATAGCATTATACTTTGGAATGGATTTATTCGCGATTATGTTGTTATTAGCAGGTGTTATAGATGTGCCTTTTGAATTCTTAAATAGAATCTTTGATAACGCTGCATCACTGTCCAGTCAACCCATTAGTTATTACTTATTTGTAGCCTTTGGTCTCTATTTAGCTTACGGAGCTACCCTTGGCTTAATTAAACATCTTAGAAAAGAAAAATAACCTCCTTGTGGAGGTTTTTTTTATACTGACTTGCCATTTGATGTTTAAAAATGCTAAAATAGCAATAAATACAAAAATAAGGAGTCTTTTATGATTAACTTCGTTAAAAATTTTAAAAATTGGGTACCTGAAGGAGTTCAATATATTATTTGGATAGTATTGTTAGCTTCAGCTATCTTTTTTAATGTTTTGGGATCGGCTGATTTGTTAGGCTTTTTGCAAAACTTTTTATCAGTTGCACTAGGTGTTATTGCGGTATGGATTATTTACGCTAAAAAAGAGTATTTAGCTGCCTACTTGTTACTATTTATTATGGGGTATGCTGACCAGTTCGGAACTTTTATTAGATCGATATTATCTTTTAATTTAAATTCATTAACCTTTACTTCAAAACCTACATGGCAGATTATGGTTGGTATGATTGGAACTATCTATTTGCTTCTCATGATTATTTCTTATTATTTCAACTCTAAAGTAACACTGAAATATAAACACTCACAAGTTTTATTTCCATTGTTTTTAGCATTTGTTTATGGATATTTTAGATTTGGATTTCTAAATTCATTAGTTTTTATTTTACCTCCCACGATAGCACTGTTAATTGGTTCACCTTTAGCAGCAATTCTATTATTAATGGGAAATTTTGTATCTCAACCTTTTCAAATCATTAATAACTTTATCTCAGGAGCATTTAAGTTTACATCAGTATTTTATTGGCTATATTCTATAGCAGCAATCTATATTATATATTTAACTGTTATAATCACTTTGCATTTGATTAGATCGAAAGAAGAAGCATAATAAATAAGCCTTGGGTTTCCAAGGTTTTTTAATAAAAAAACCACACAATTTGTGTAGTTAATCTTTAGTGGAGCGGGCGAGGGGAATCGGACCCCCATCTCATGCTTGGCAAGCACGTGTAATAACCATTATACGACGCCCACTGCTTCGTGCTTTTTTATGATAGCAAATTTATCTAATCTTGTCAAGCAGTCAGATATTATTTCATTAAAAATATTTGTCATTAATTTACAGATAAAAAATATACTTCATGCAAACAAATCTATGGAGCAGATAGAAGTATTTATATAATTCATGCTATAATAATTTTGGAGTGATACAATGAAGAAAAGACGTTGGATATATATACCTATCATTATCTTTTTAATCGGCTTTTTTTATACTATGTTAATTTATAATGGAGTTTGGTTTAAATTTATAGATGGACTGAAATCTTTGTCAATCATTGGATATTTCTTGTGGTTGATATTTGCATTTTATCTAACCTTAACACTTCATGAGTTGGGACACTTCATTGCTTTTTATGTGCAGCATATCAAGTTAAGAGCAATTTATCTCACAATGTTTGTCTTTTATAAGGATTCAAAAAGATGGCATTTTACAATCAAACCAAAACTTTGGGTTTTATTCGGAGGGTTAGTTGTTCCTGATTTAGGTGACATTAAGGATGAAGAAGCATTTCAACAAGTTAAAAATAAATTTGGTCGATCTTTGATTGTAGCCCCAATTGTTACAATTAGCGTCTTAGCTATTAGTATCATCACGTTTCTTCTGGTCTTGATATTTGGATCAAATGCACATGTATTAGGTATCATTTCAATTAATACGTTATACATCACGTTATTAAGCACACTTTATATTTATACATTTAGACTTTCAAATCCGATGTTTTATGGTGACTTTGTAGCATATAAAAAAATGAAAATTGATGAAACCTTTCAATTAGCTCAAATAACCCAATATACGATGTTTTCACTCGATGAATCAGAAGAGACGAATCGGTTTTTGTGGAGTAAATCAAAAGATATTATAACCAAAAATCCGATAAGTACTCAGTTATTTTATGTCATGATTCTAACAAATTATTTAGATGGAATTCTTAAAATGAATTATGAACGTGATGTTGACATTGATAAAAAGCTACAACATATCAACTTGACAGCCTTGTGTAAGACAGAACAAGGATTATCACTGGCATATGACATTTGTTATTACGAATATCTTAAAAAGAATCCTGAAGGAGCATTTAAGAAATTTGAGCTCATTCAAAAAAGAGTGGGTAAGAAATTAGATGAAAAAATGGTTACATATCTAAAAAACAAGAGTGCACATATCATGCATTTAGAAGATCATAGCAAATTCTTAGAAAACAAGGATAATTTTTACATTGGTAACGCTTGGATATTTGAAGCTTTAATGGATCCATATGAAATGCTTGAAGCATATCATAAAGAATTGCCCTATGTGGAATACTCATGTCCTGTTGATCTATCAGATAAAGAAGAACAAAAAAGCGACTTAGCGTAAGTCGCTTGTTTTCTCATGGTGCCCCCAACGAGAATCGAACTTGTATCTCAGCATTACCATTGCTACGTTTTGCCATTAAACTATGGGGGCAGCAAACCTATTATACAAAAATAAGCTTCAAAAGACAATAAAAATATGGTATATTAATGTGTTGAAGGAAGTATTTAAATGAGAATGATTTTAAGGTTAGTCAAACCTTATTGGCGGATGTTAACAATTTCATTAACGTTTAAGTCAATTGGCGCTTTAGCCGATTTGTTTTTGCCATGGATAATCGCATACATGATTGATACGACAATTCCTAATCTTCAACTAGAGCAAAATCCCAGTCTCATGCCATTATACATCCTTGGTGGTTTGATGGTTTTAATTGCTTTTATCGGATTATATCTAAATGTTGCTGCTAATAGAAAAGCAGAAATGATAGCAGCAATTACGGTTAAGGGGCTTAGACATGACCTTTTTTCTAAAACAGGAAGACTTTCATCAAGACAAGTTGATCAAATCACTAGACCATCATTAATCAGTAGAATGACCACTGATACATATAACATGTATAATGCAACAGCAAGCATGCAACGCTTAGGCGTACGTGCTCCAGTGTTACTCATTGGTGGTATTTTGATGTCATTATTATTAGATCCAGTCTTAACGCTAATTATGGTGGCAATGCTCCCCCTCATTATGATTATTGTCTTTTTCTATTCTAGAAAAGGAATTCCTTTATATTCAAAAACTCAAGGATACGTCGATAAGCTTGTTAGAAAACTTAGAGAATATATTTCAGGAGCAAGAGTCGTTCGCGCTCTATCCATGAGTGACTATGAATTTGAAAAATTCAATGAAGCGAATCAAAATACTGTGGATGCAGAACAAAAAGCAACCATCACCATGTCAAAGATCAATCCATTGATGCAATCTGTGATGAACATTGGTTTGGTTTTAGTGTTAGTTGCTGGAGCATATAGAATTAATCAAGGAGTCACTGAAAAAGGTCAAATCATTGCATTTGTGACCTATTTTACAATCATTTTAGGAGCGATGATGAGCATCACCAGAATCTTTGTTTTATCCTCACGTGCTACAGCATCAGCGAATCGTATTGATGAAGTTTTAAATATGCCAGAAGATATGAAAAATGGTTATGATGTCATCGAGATTAATTCGCAAAAACCAATTATTGAATTTAAAAATGTTTCTTTCTCATATAATCAAAAAGAAAGTAATTTAAAAAATATTAGCTTTAAATTATTTCAAGGCCAGACTCTTGGTATCATTGGTGCTACTGGTTCAGGAAAAACAACAATCATAAACCTTTTAATGAGATTTTATGATCCCGATTCAGGATCTATTGAATTTTATGGTAAAAATATACGCGATATCCAACAAGATGATTTACGTAAGAGAATTGGAGTTGTTTTTCAAAACGATTTAATTTTTGCAGATACAATCTTTGGTAATATTCAATTTAATCGAGATATCATCACCAATGAAGATATTGATACTGCTACACGTGTCGCACAAGCTGAATTTATCTACGATAAAGAAAATGAAATGGAACATCAAATGGCCCAAAAAGGTATGAATTTATCAGGTGGTCAGAAACAAAGAGTATTAATTGCTCGCGCAGTTGCTGGTAAACCAGCAATTATGGTTTTAGATGATGCATCAAGTGCCCTAGATTACAATACAGATATGAAGATGCGTGTATCACTTAAAAAAGAATTAAAAGAAACAACAATGATTATCATTGCTCAGCGTATAAGTAGTTTAAGGGATTCTAATTTAATTTTACTTATTGAAGAAGGACAAATTCTAGCATCAGGATCACATCAACAACTTATGGATACATGTGAAATGTATCAAGAAATAGCTTACTATCAGTTAGGTGGTGGGCAATCATGATGTATGCAGGCAAACAAGGCAGAGGTCGTAATGATGGATCTCAAAAAGCTTCTAATAAAACCTATGTATTAAAAAGACTTTGGGGCTATCTATATTTTTATAAGAAAAAGCTAATATTAGCACTTATCTTAACAGTGGTTGCCAATGTCTTATCACTTGTAGGACCTTATTTAACAGGACGTACGATTTCAGCGATGGAAAACGGTGTTAAATTTGAACAAGTTTTCTTTTTTGCAGGCTTAATGATTGTATTTTATCTGATTAGTGCACTTCTTAATTACATATTGAGAGTTTCAATGATTAAAATTTCTCAAAGTGTTGTCTATAAGATGAGAAAAGATGTCTTTGAAAAATTAAATCGCGTTTCAGTTTCTTACTTCGATCAGAACCAAACTGGTGACATCATTAGCAGAATGAGCTATGATATCGATACAATTAATACATCATTAGCAATGGATGCTATCAACATCTTTACATCTTCAATTACTGTCGTTATTTCATTTGTAATGATGCTTATCATGTCTCCGTTACTCGTATTAGTATTTGTTTTTACAATTCCTATTTCTATTACGATAACAAGAGTCTTATCAAAACTTGTCAAAAAGAAGTATCGGATTCGCAATCAAAAACTTGGTGAAATGAATGGTTTTGCAGAAGAAATGATTACTGGACAACGCACAATTCAATCTTATGTGCAAGAAGAAGCAGTTCTGAAAAAATATGATGAAATTAATGAAGCTGCATCAACTGCCTCTTATGAATCTGGATATTACTCAACTTCAGTGGGACCATCAGTTAATTTCGTATCAAATTTATCAGTTGCACTAGTTGGCGTTTTCGGTGGTATACTCTATTTTCTTGGTAATATCAGTTTAGGTAATTTAACAAGCTTTACACTTTACTCAAGAAGATTTTCTGGTCCTATTAATCAGATGTCTAATATATTAGCAGAAATTCAAAGTGCTTTAGCTGCAGCTGAACGTGTCTTTCTTGTATTAGATCAGGACGATGAACCTAAGGACATAGAAAATGCCTTTGATTATAAAGATGTCAAAGGACAAGTTGAATTTAAAGATGTTTCATTTGGATATTTAAAGGATCAAATCGTATTAGATCATGTTTCATTTTCCGCACCAAGTGGTAAGGTTGTAGCCATTGTAGGGCCAACGGGTGGAGGAAAAACGACAATCGTCAATTTGTTGATGCGATTCTATGATGTTAATTCAGGAGAGATTTGTCTTGATGGGTATGATATACAGACACTCACACGGAAGAGTTTACGCAAAGCATTTTCTATGGTTTTACAAGATACTTGGATATTTCATGGTACAGTCTTTGAAAATATTGCATATGGTAATGGGGATGTCAGTCATCTTGAAGTTGAAGAAACGGCCAAAAAGGCACATATCCATTCATTTATTGCACACCTACCAAATAGATATGATACGATTTTAACCGATGAAGGTTTAAATATTTCAAAAGGACAAAAACAATTATTAGTTATTGCTAGAGCCATGTTATCTAGAACAAGAATGTTAATTTTAGATGAAGCAACATCAAATGTGGACACACATACAGAAGTTCAAATTCAAAAAGCAATGATTGCTTTAATGGAAAATAAAACAACATTTGTCATAGCACATCGCCTCTCAACCATCCAAAACGCCAATTTAATCCTTGTTGTTAATGAAGGAAATGTAGTAGAACAAGGCACGCATATTGAGTTACTTGAACAAAAAGGATTTTATTATAACCTGTATCAAAGTCAATTTACATAAACCTCACTTAATTGTGTTATGTCCTTGTAATTTAGGATTGTATTGTGTATAATGATTTTAGGCATTAAGTTGCTAAGTTATAATTAAAGGAGTATCACAATGACCGGAGTAGTAAAATGGTTCGATGCTGATAAGGGATATGGATTTATTTCTTCAGCTGACGGCAAAGACATTTTTGTACATTTCAGCGCAATTCAAACTGAAGGCTACAAAA
>CAZMIG010000028.1:0-17493 GCA_964566285.1 uncultured Mariniplasma sp.
CCATTTGAAAGGTGTGTTTCCTAAAAACCACAACCTATTTTAAAGAGCCTTTTATAAAAGACCTAGAGCTCTAATGATAATAAATGTAATATATGTGAAATATATACCTAGTAATAACCAACCTTCAAGTTTTGAAATTTTACTACCTGTAAAACAGAAGAAGATTGTAACTAAAGTAATTCCAATCAGAATTAGCATATCAACTAAGACATCACCATTAACACCAAGAGGTGTTACAATACCGGATAAACCAACAATTAATAATGTATTAAATACATTTGATCCAACAACATTACCTAATGCGATTTCGTTTTCACCCTTTTTGGCGGCAACAATTGAGGTAACTAGCTCTGGAAGTGAAGTGCCCAATGATACAATGCTTAATCCAACGAGTGTAGTAGCCCTGGTGGCGGTCATACTAAATGATTGAACAAGTAGTTCAATTGCAATATACTCTGCTCCTGAAGTGACAAGATAGCCTCCTAATGATACTCCACCCAAACCTAGGATAAGTAAGAAAACTGCCTTTTTAGTATCAACAAAGTGAATCTCTTCATCTAAATCTACAGAGCGATGGCTTTTAAACATGAGAAACATATAAAAGGAAAAGAATGCTAACAATATTAAAGCTTCCCACCAAACAATAAGTTTATCAGATTGAAAGAAATAAGCAACAGCTGCAAACAAAATCGTTAGGGCAATTAAAAATGGAAATTCTTGTTTCCTCATTGATTTTTTGACAGCAATTGGCATCATGATTGCACTAAAACCAAGAATTAGTGTTAAATTGGCAATATCTGATCCCACTATATTTCCAAGTGCTATATCTGCAGTTGTTCCAGCTGCTCGTGCTGACAATGAAGCAGCAAAAGTAACAGCAAACTCAGGTAAACTAGTTCCAAATGCAACAAGTGTAAGACCGATAATCAAAGGAGAAATTTTAAATTTTTTAGCTAAAGATGCAGATGAAACAACAAAATAATCTGCTCCTTTAATCAATAAAAAAAATCCAAATATTGTGATAATAATATTAAATGCAATAGCCATTTTTGTTGTTTTCCTCTCACGAAAAAATCGATGTAGCATATGGATATTTTAATAATAAAAACCTTCAAGGCTTCAGTCTTGAAGGTCTTGTTTCTAGAATAAAAGTTTGTAACTTGTGATTAAAACAAATTCACTTTCTTCCATGAGTCCATTGTAGCATAATATAACTTTCTGTTCAAGTCAAATTATAGATAATAAAACATCTTCGTAATAGGCTAGAAACATTGACTTTTGACTATAAAAATAGTATGATATATCTATCACATCGTGATGGAGGGCATAATAGTAGAAATGGAAGAAAGCAGTAGCAGGATCGAAGATCCAACATATCCGAAATGCAAAAAGAACAAAGATGATGCTTTTTTTGGTGTCTTTTTTTGTTATTTAGAGGGGGATAAATCATGATATATTCATTAGTTATTATGTTTGCTCTCATTATATTGTCAGCAATTTTTGCTGCATCAGAAGTAGCACTTGTTGTAGTGAGCGATAATAAAATTAATCAAGATGCCGAAAAAGGGAACATTCGTGCTGTTCGCATCCAGAAATTTACGAATTCACCTAAATCATATTTATCATCTTTACGCGTTTTTATTACATTAATTGCACTTATCAATGGTGCAATTGCAGTAAATACATTTAGTTCAAAAATCTCATTGTGGTTTGATTCATCATTAAATTTTATAGAACCACTTGTGATGATTATAAGCGTGCTTATCTTATTAGTGTTTCAAGTTGTTTTTGGACAATTGATACCTAGACGTTTAGCAAATAAGTATCCTGAACAGATTGCATATGGTTCAATTGGTTTTATCGCTGCAATGACTGTTTTGATGTTTCCTGTTGTTTGGCTCTTGGAATCAATATCTTCTTTAATTGGTCGTATTTTTGGTCTTGATCCGAGTGATGGAGAAAGAAAAATGACTGAAGAAGAAATTAGAACTATTGTTGAAGCAAGTGGGAAAATGGGTAATATTGATGAGGAAGAAAGTGAAATGATTCAAAATATTTTCGACTTCAGTGATACAACGGTTGAAGAAATTATGACACATCGTATAGAAATTTCAGCAATCAATGTAAAATCTACAAAAACTCAAGTATTAGCACATATTAAAGGTGAAAAATTTACACGTTATCCTGTCTATGAAGGCGATATCGACCATATAGCCGGGACATTACATGTTAAGGATTTACTTAAATATATTGATAATAGTGATGAAAAATTTTCTCTTAGAGCTTTGATAAGACCCCCATATTTTGTTCCTGATTCAAAAAAGACAAGTGATTTATTTAGAGAGATGCAAAAACAAAAGAATCATCTTGCAGTAGTTTTAGATGAATATGGCGGAACCGCTGGTATTGTAACTATAGAGGATTTGATTGAAGAAATCGTAGGAAATATTTTCGATGAATATGATGAATTAGATGAAGAAATTATTCAAATTGATGATAAAACATATGAAATTCTAGGATTATGTAATATTCACGATATCGAAGATGTAATAGAGGCTGGTTTACCTGTTGATGATTATGATACCTTAAGTGGTTTCATTTTAGGTCAATTAGGAAGATTTCCTCGTGAGAACGAAAAAATTGAAATAGAGTTTAACGGTTTTAAGTATGTTGTTCTTGAAACAGAAGATAAAATAATCTCCAAAGTCAAGGTGACGATTCCTGATTTAAATGAGGATTCTTTGACAGATGAGTAAGGAAGTAAATCATGACTAGCCAAGATTTAATCACAATAGGAATTTTATTTTTATTAATCATATTATCTGCCTTCTTTTCGTCTTCGGAAATGGCTTTTTCGTCTATGAATCCAATTAAGCTGAAGCATATTATTCAAAATGGTAAAAAAAGAGCACAACATACATTAAATTTATCTATGAAATTTGAAAGCTTATTAACAACAATTTTAATAGGTAATAATATTGTTAATATTGCATCTGCTTCAATAGCAACCGTTTTCTTTGTAAAACATTGGGGCAATATTGGTGTTACTTTATCAACAGCAGTTATGACGACACTCGTTTTAGTTTTTGGTGAATTAACTCCTAAAAGTTTAGCAAAGAAGATACCTGAAAAATATGCAATTGCTATAACCCCACCTCTTAGATTTTTTGTTTTCATATTAACCCCACTAAATTATATTTTTAGTTTATGGCAAAAGTTAATGAATAAAGTCTTCAAATTTGATAAATCGCCTTCCATTACTGAACAGGAACTACTTACTTATGTCAGTGAAGTTCAACAAGAGGGTGGTATTAATGAAAATGAAGGAGAACTTATCAGAAGTGTTATTGATTTTGATGATTTAAAGGTTGAAGAAATATTCACACCTAGAGTAAACGTTATTTCAATTTCGATTAATGAAGATATAAAAAAAATTATCCATACATTTAAACATACCGGTTATTCAAGATTACCTATATACGAAAATAATATTGATCACATTGTTGGTATTATCAATCATAAAGATTTTTATAATTTAGTTGTCCTTGAAAAAGAACCACTAGATTCAATTATTATGCCTCCAGTCTACGTGACGCAATATATGAAAGTAGCACATCTTTTAGAACTTCTTAGAACAAATAAGTCTCATATGGCAATTGTAAAAGATGAATTTGGTGGCACGCTAGGTGTTGTCTCAATGGAAGACATTTTAGAAGAACTTGTTGGAGATATTTGGGATGAACATGATGAAATTATTGAACAAATAATTAAAATTGATGAATATTCATATCGCATCAAAGGTAATGCAGATTTAGACGATGTATTTGATATTTTAGAGATTGATGAAGATCTAGATTTTGCAACTGTAAATGGTTGGGTTCTTGAAGAACTTGGAAAAATACCAAGTATTGGAGATGAATTTAATTATCAGAACGTAAAGGTTCGAGTAACAGCAGCTGATTCGAAAAAAGTATTAGAAGTTCTTGTTGAATTTACAAATCAAGAAATAGAAGAAGATTTTTAAAGGGCCAGTTTGGCTCTTTTTTTATAAAAAAAAGGCAATAAAAGTTGCCTTTTTTAATTTACTGAATATTAAAGATTTACTGTAAGTGCATTTTGATAAGCTTGCTGAATCACAGTGTAATAATCTAAGAAATCAACTAATGTAGCACCAGTAACTAAATCTCCTATTACCCAAGAATCATCGTTAGTGATTTGAGATTCATTAGCGGTTACTTTTGATCCAATTAAAGAATCTGTGATTGCTTTGATATTGCCACCCCAGCCAAGTGGATAAGATGATGGATTTGTCCAATAACCTGTCGAAGATTTCGTCCATCCAAGTTTAGCATTAACATTTGCTTTCACATAGTCACTTTCAGTTCCATCAGCATTTGCAATAAATACCTTACCTGCTTTAACACTATCAACATAAATTTTAGCATTTGATTCAGTTAGAGCCCAGCTTTCAATATTATCGACACCAGGTGTTGAATAATTGATACTTTGACCACCTTCTTCACCAAGAACTTGACCAGTGAAGATTGTGCTATTTATGCTAACATATTTTGCATAATAAGTTGTTCCTCTTGAACCGACAACCGCTAGAATGTCCGATGGTAGATTTTCAGCATCATTTACTTCAATAGCTGCAAACGTATAGGGTAGATAATATTCATCTAACTTGATTGATACAACATTATCATTTCCATCAATAACAACTTCAGCTACACCGACATAATGACTATGTACTAGACGATAGCTAACTCCATATCCATAACCTTTAGTTTCTATATCAGTACTTGAACAAGCAAACAAACTCATTGACAGCATGAAAATAAATATCATTAATAATAACTTCTTCATTTTTATTCCTCCTAGAATCGTATCTTACACTTTGATTTTATAGTGAATATATACGCTAGTCAAAGAATATACTCACAGTTTCAGCTATATTTTCAGTAAAAACGCTTTCGAACTTTAGATTATCACTTTATTGAATAATTCTTGTTATAAGCCTTTTAAAATGTGGTTAATAATGATACAATAATTAAGCGGAAGGATATGTGTGATATGACCAAAACCTCATTGAATGAAAGACAAAAGAAAATACGAAACTTTTCCATAATTGCTCATATTGATCATGGAAAATCAACACTTGCAGATCGTCTCTTACAAAAGACAAATACTGTTAGTGATAGAGATATGAAAGAGCAACTTTTAGACTCTATGGATCTTGAAAGAGAACGTGGAATAACTATCAAATTAAATGCTGTTGAAATGAATTATATAGCCAAAGATGGTCAAGAATATATTATGCATTTGATAGACACTCCAGGTCACGTAGATTTCACATACGAAGTTTCAAGATCATTAGCAGCTTGTGAAGGTGCTATTTTAGTCATAGATGCAGCACAAGGAATTGAAGCTCAAACGCTTGCAAATGTATATTTGGCTATTGATAATAATCTAGAAATTATCCCGGTTATTAATAAGATTGATCTACCTTCAGCTGAACCTGAAAAAGTAATCAAAGAAATTGAAGATATTATTGGAATACCTGCCCAAAATGCAATTTTAGCATCAGCAAAAGAAGGATTGGGAATTGAAGAAATTTTAGAAAGAATAATCACAGATATTCCAGCGCCTCGAGGAGATGAGAATGCTCCGCTTCAAGCACTTGTTTTTGATTCGTTGTTTGATGCCTATAAAGGTGTTATTCCTTATATTAGAGTTGTCAATGGTACGGTTAAAAAAGGTGATATTATCGAATTTATGGCTTCAAAAGCAAAATATGAAGTTATAGAAGTAGGAGTTCACACACCTAAAATCGTTAAAAGAGATATTTTAGGACCTGGAGATGTTGGCTATTTAACAGCTTCAATCAGAGATATCAATACGGTTGGTGTTGGTGATACGATTACACTAGCTAATAATAGGTCACATCATGCCCTACCTGGATATAGAAAAATGAATTCTGTTGTTTTTTGTGGTTTATATCCCATCGATACAGACCAATTTAATGATTTGAAAGATGCATTAGAAAAATTAATTCTTAATGATGCATCACTTGTATATGAACCAGAAACTTCTCAAGCTTTGGGTTTTGGATTTAGAACCGGGTTTTTAGGATTGCTACACATGGAAATTGTTCAAGAGAGAATTCGTAGAGAATTCAATATTGAATTAATTGCAACTGCACCTTCGGTAATCTATCATATTCATTTAACTGATGGATCAATGATTTCTATCGATAACCCATCAAAATTACCTGATCCTCAAAGAATTGATTTTATAGAAGAGCCATATGTGAAAGCAACTATAATGACACCTAAAGAATATGTAGGTGCAATCATGGATATTTCACAGAAGAAAAGAGGAATTTTTGGAGATATTAAGTATATAGATGCAAATCGTGTTCATATTACATATGATCTTCCATTATCCGAAATTGTTTATGACTTCTTCGATAAGTTGAAATCATCAACGAAAGGTTATGCATCCTTCGATTATGAAATGTCAGGTTATAAACCCTCAAGACTTGAAAAAATGGATATTTTACTCAATGGAGAAGTCATTGATGCATTATCGATTATCGTGCATAGAGATTTTGCATATTATAGAGGTAAAATAATCTGTGATAAAATGGTTGAGCTAATTCCAAGACAAATGTTTGAAATCCCTGTTCAAGCAGCGCTTGGAACAAAGATTATTGCACGAAGAACAATCAAAGCTATGCGTAAAGATGTCCTCGCGAAATGTTACGGTGGAGATATTACAAGAAAGAAGAAATTACTTTCTAAACAAAAAGAAGGTAAGAAGAAAATGAAATCGATTGGTAAAGTGGATGTTCCTCAAGAAGCATTCATGGCCATACTATCAAATAGTGATGAGTAAACCTCATCACTATTCTTTATTATGTAAACCAAATGCTGTATAATAGAAGTGAGGAAGTGATTTAATTGAAAGGTCTGTATATTCATATTCCATTTTGTGAATCAATATGTCATTATTGCGATTTTATAAAAAGCATTCCCAAAAATATGGATACTATTGACACATACTTGAAAGCACTCAAACAAGAAATATTATCCTATAGTAATCATTTCGATTCAATTGAAACAATCTATATTGGTGGTGGGACACCAAGCATATTATCTTTGAGTCAATTAACATCTCTTTTTGAAACATTAAAAAATATTCACCCAGATGAATATACAATTGAAATAAATCCTGAAAGTTATACACATGAAAAGGGATTACTATTTAAGAATTATGGTATTAATCGAATTAGTTTAGGTGTACAAACATTTAATCCGCAATTATTAAAATACCTGAATAGAAAACATACGAACCAGCAAGTCTACGATGTTGTAAAGGATTTGAAGGACCTTGGATTTAAACGAATTAATATAGATTTAATTTATGCTATTCCAGGCCAATCCATTGAGAATTTAAAGACAGATTTAGAAGAAGTAAATATGCTAGATATTACTCACGTTTCTTGTTATTCATTGATTCTAGAAGAAAAAACATATTTTCATCATCTATATCTTAAAGGTCAATTTGAACAAATGGATGAAGACTTGGAAGCAACAATGTATGGATTTGTCATCGATGAGCTCAAAAAACAAGGCTTTGAACATTACGAAATATCAAATTTTGCGAAACGAGAGCATTACTCAGTACATAATCTGATTTATTGGACACTTGGTACTTATATTGGTGTAGGCTTAGGTGCACATGGTTTTATTGATGGCTTTAGAACCTATAATCATCGGAAACTTTCTGCGTATCTAATTAATCCACAAAGTGAAAAAATTTATCAAGATCAAAAAACTTTATTGCAAGATGAATTGATTTTTGGTTTACGAAAGATCAAAGGTGTTTCATTATCTGAAATCAAAGATAAATATAAGATTGATATTTTCAATTTGTATCCACAACTCAATGATCGAGTTAATATTGGATTATTGAAAATTGAAGGAGATAGACTTATGCTTACTGAAAAAGGACTATTCTTAGGTAATCAAGTCTTTATGGTGTTTATATGAAATATCTAATTAAAGATTTTGAATATTATTTGAAAAATGAAAAAGGATTAAGTCAAAACACAATTAAATCATATTTAGTGGATCTCAATCAATATGTCTTATTTTTAGAAAAATATCATCAAATTACAAAACCTAAATTTATTGAAAAAAAACATATTGAAGGTTACTTAAAGAGTTTAAGGAAAAAACTGACTGCAAAAAGTCTTGCTAGAAAACTTACAGCAATTAAAAGTTTTCATCATTTTCTTTCAATTGAAAAAGAAATTGATGTCGATGTTGCAAAAGCTTTTTCAGCACCCAAAATAGAGAAAAAATTACCACAAGTGTTGTCAATAGATGAAGTGGTTCTAATTCTTGAACAGGTAGACAAAACGAAACCATTAGGTTTGAGAAATAGCGCATTACTTGAACTGATTTATGGTTCTGGGCTTAGAGTAAGTGAACTCTTAGATATTCAAATGGAGGATATTCATTTAAATCAAAGTTATGTTTTAGTAAAGGGCAAAGGTAATAAGGAACGAATGGTTCCGATATCTGATATGTCGACAATCGCTTTAAGAAATTATATAATAAGAGCAAGAGAATTATTACTTAAGAATAATAAATCAAATTATTTATTTATTAATAACATAGGACATAAATTATCTCGACAAGGTTTTTTCAAAATATTGAAGAAATTAGCACATGGTGCTGGAGTGAAAACTGAATGCTCTCCTCATACAATGAGGCATTCCTTCGCAACACATCTTCTAGAAAATGGTATGGATTTAAGGACTTTACAATCTCTACTAGGACACGAAGATATTTCTACAACTCAGATTTACACGCACATTAGTCAAAAAAGAATTAAAGAAATATATAAAAATGCACATCCACGTGCTAAGGAGGATTCATAATGTATCATAGAATATTTCTCATTGTATTAGATAGTTTAGGTATTGGTGAAGCACCTGATGCTAAGGATTATAATGATGTAGGTGCTAATACAATTGGCCATATTGCAGAAAAAATGAATTTACACATTCCCAATTTACAATCTCTAGGTTATGGTAATATTGCACCAATCAAGAATGTTGAACCAGTTGAACATCCCAAAGCATTTTATACAAAGATGCAAGAAGCATCATTGGGTAAAGATACAATGACAGGGCACTGGGAAATGATGGGTCTATATATTACTAAGCCTTTCCAAACTTTTACTGACACTGGATTTCCAAAAAAATTACTTGATGAGTTAGAAAAAAGAACTTGTCGGAAAATTGTAGGTAATATTTCCGCTTCAGGTACTGAAATCATCAAAGATTTAGGTGAACATCATATGAAGACTGGAGATCTCATTGTCTATACATCAGCAGATTCAGTTCTACAGATTGCTATGCATGAAGATATTATTCCGATAGAAGAACAATATCGAATTTGTGCAATTGCAAGAAAACTGATGATGAAACCAGAATGGAAAGTAGGTCGCGTTATTGCAAGACCTTTCATTGGAACGAATAAGAATAATTTTACTCGGACACCAAATAGACATGATTATGCACTCAAACCTAGTGAAAAAACAACACTTAATTTTTTAAGTGAAGCAGGGTTTGATGTGATTGCTTTAGGTAAGATTAATGACATTTTTGATGGTTATGGAATCAATCAATTTAGCAAAACAAAATCAAATGATGATGGTATGAAACAAATTACTGAGATGGCTAAAAAGAGCTTTACTGGACTGTGCTTTTTAAATCTTGTTGACTTTGATGCTCTGTATGGACATCGTAGAAATCCTATTGGATATGGGAAAGCTATCGAAGCATTTGATGAACAATTACCTGTTTTAATTAAAGAATTAAATGAAGATGATTTGCTTATTCTTACAGCAGATCATGGTAATGATCCTATACATCGAGGAACTGATCATACTAGAGAATATGTACCTCTTTTGGTTTATTCGAAACGTTTTCTAGAAGGAAAATCTCTTCCATTATTGAAGACATTCGCTGACCTAGGATACACAATTAATGATAATTTTAAAACAACCAAACCAAAACATGGATCTTCATTTTTAAAATATATAGATCGATAAAAAAAAGTCACTCCGAATTATTTCGGAGTGTTTTTTTAATTTGAAACTGTATCAATACCTTCTTTAAAACGAGCGATAATTCTCGGAATATCCGATTCTAATGACTCTTTTCCTAATGAAATTCTTATTGTTCCTTTGATATAATCTTCATGAACATTTATTGCTTTTAACACATGTGAAGGTTCAATTGATGAAGAATTACATGCGCTACCAGTAGAGACGAAAATATCGTTTTGATCCAACCAATAGGTTAATTCAGAACCTAGCAGGTCTCTAAATGAGATACTTAAATTAGACGGAAGTCTCTTTGGTCCAACCTCTGGACCATTTAAAATACAATCAAAATCTGTTGCAAGTCTTAAATAAAACTTCTTTGCTAAATTCAATAAATTAGGATAGTAATCAGGTTGCCTTTGGGTAGCAAGTTGTGCAGCTTTTGCCATGCCTATAATACCTGATAGGTTTTCAGTTCCAGCGCGAGAGTTATGCTCTTGAGCACCACCATGAATAAGAGGAGTTAACTTTACTCCTTTTTTCACATAAAGCACACCAACACCTTTAGGACCATAAAATTTATGAGCAGATAAAGACATCATATCAACCTGATGAAATTCTAGATCAATAGCTAGTTGTCCAAAAGCTTGTACTGCATCAACATGTAAAGCTACTTGATGAGCTTGACAAATTTTTGAAATAGTCTTGAGATCTTGAATAGTTCCTATTTCATTATTAGCCCATATAATAGACACCATTAAAGTGTTTTCACAAATCAATTTTTCAAGTTTTTTAAGGTTAATAAAACCATATTTATCTACAAGTAAGTAATGGATTTTATATCCTAAACCTTTGAGATATTCACAAGTATGAAGCGTTGCATGGTGTTCAATCTGAGATGTGATAATTTCTTTCTTTTCGGGATGAGCGCTTGCGAATCCTTTGATTGCCCAATTTGTAGCTTCAGTTCCTCCAGAAGTAAAATAGATTTCTTCAGGCTTCGAATTGATACATTGAGCTAATGTAATTCTAGCATCATTAATAGCTTTTCGATTTGAAATACCTGCCTGATGCATTGAAGATGGATTGGCAAATCTTTGATTTAAATAAGGTTGCATTGCAACCATTACATCAAGATCAACAGGAGTTGTTGCAGCATAATCAAGATAAATACTTTTCATTATTTCACCTCAATTGTTAAATAATATTTATCAATACTAGGTATGTTGATAAAATCTAATTTTTTTGTATATCCGGATAATGAGAAATGTTTAATCGGTAAACTTGGAAATAGAGATATAAAATAATCAACTAATTTCTGAGAAGCATACGATTGATGTATGATACAGGGATCCGGATCACTAAATAACTCTATACATTTTTCAGTAATGTATTTTTCTTTTATAGGCAGCGTTATTGGCTTACCTTGAAAGATAATTTTATCATTCTCATTTGTAATTTTAACAAAATATTTAATAGTATTCACCTCATATCATAAAGAAAATATAGTATAAAAAGATTGCTAGAAAGACAATAGCATTAAACAATTTAATTAAGTTTAATCGTTCTCGCATAAATGCAGCTACCGAAACAATTGATTGAGTCTTGACAGCAATTAAAGAAATAATAATTAACGGAAGTACAAAAATTAAGTTATAGAAAAGAAGTAAAATGATGCCTCTACCTATGAAATTAGTGTAATGAATTAGATGTAAAATTGCAGTGAAATAAGCTTGACCAGTACATAAAAATTCGGTTAATGACATGACTAATCCGATAATAAAAGTCGTTACATATAACATAGGGCTGCCTTCCTCCATTTTTTTAGTGAAAGAAGAAATCAGTCTACGATTAAACTTTTGAATTCCAGTTGGGAGTTGATTTTTTACTTTTTCATATCGTTGTAATGTAGTAACAATGAAATCATAAAAATTTAGCAAAAAGAGTATTCCAGAAATACCTATAATAATCCACGGTACGCTTTTAACTAGAAATGAACCCGAACTAAACTCTGATAAAATGCTATATAAGAAAGTTCCAAATATGAAATAACTAATAAAAATAGCTGAGATAAAAATGAAACTTACTTTGAGTAATACACGCTTTTTTGTTGTGAAACTCAGAAGAGAAATAAACATTAAGAGCATTGCAATTGCACAAGGATTAATACCGTCTACCATACCCAGCAGAATAAAATAGATTAAAGAAAAATCACTTGGTATCGCAGATTGAAGTGTTAAGAGCTCATCTGAATCCATAATTAACTGAATGCTACCATCCAGTATTCCATCTCGAATATCGACACGTCCTATAAAATAAGTAGATCCGACAAAGAGAATAGGAATCTGATTATTTGCTAAAGGAATATCATATGTGAATTGATAATCTCTCAGTAAATCTATATTATCGGAATCTTCATCTAAGTAGTATTCTTGAATGGTGTAACCCTGATCTTTAAGCATATCAATGACTCCATCTTGTTCAAGTTCTAAACAAACTGAACAAAAGCTACTACCAAAATATACGGCATCAAAAGTGGAATTATCATTGTTATCTGCAGCTGAAGATTTAAAGAAAAAAGAAGAAAAAACGACGATTAGAAATATACATATAAATGAAAAAATAATTGTGATTAAACGTTTCATTTTAGTCCTCCAGATGAGTAAAATAAGTTTCATTGACCATTTTTTAGAACCATTTCTAATCTTGATTTCATGTAGATTAACAAGAATGAGATGACTAAAATTGTAGGTGTTAATATTCCAAAATTGAAAAGAATTAAGCCGACAATACTATGCTCATATGTTGCAGGATCTAAGAACGGATAAACATATGATGCTCCTGGGAGATCAACCATAACTCTCGATATTAATTGACCGAAAAGCGGATGAATCCACGTATAGATTGAGATAACATAAATTACTGGGTGTATGAGAGAAATCCAAATATCCTTAATCTTAAAAGCATCTTCTATGATAATAAAATAAAATAGTATATATAGTAATGGAACGACTGTATGTAATACTTGTTGCATGAATCCCACACTATCCATATAACTAGCTAAAAATAGATGAAAAAATAATCCAGTTATTACGATATCAATCAATCCTATAAAAGCAAGAATTTTAAACCAAGACTTGTTCGTTTTTTTTAGCAAATAAAATATCATGATTAAAAATATTATAACATTGCTTTGAGTTGTGAAATAGAAGATGGTAACAAGAAAACGGTCTAAGGGGTGGTCATCGATGAATACTCTACCCAATAGAAGAGAAACTGCTAATAAGGATACTAAAAACAAAAATAATGAAAAAGAAGAAACCAAAGATGAATTGTCTCTTATTTTTTTTATTGTTTTCATTGCATCCCTTCCCTTTAGGTTATTTAAAAAATGATTTAATCATTTGATGATTATCATAATAGTTTATTGCAAACATTAATTTTATACGCGCTTTTTGACTATTTAAGTTTTCAGCAAAAATAACTCCAATTTTTTTTAGATGATGTCCACCACCAACATAACCATAAGTATCTAGAACTCGACCCATTGGGCAACGTGATGTGAGAACAACTGGTATATTTTTGTTAATTGCATTTTGGATACCTGGTATCATATCCGGTGGAACATTACCACGACCTAGTGCTTCAATAACAATTCCTTGTACACCATCTGCAATAAGTAAGTTTAGTATTTGTGAACTTGATCCCGAATATGCTTTAACAATTTCAACTTGCTTATTGAACTGCTTTGGCTTCAATGATATGAGCTTATGATGGGGAACATGATAGTATAAAACATTTTCTTCATCAACAATTCCGATGGGTCCAAATTCCATAGACTTAAAAGTATCTAATGCTAATGTGTGTGTTTTAGTCACTTCTGAGGCAGCATTGATTTCATCATTCATAACTACTAAAACACCTTTCCCTATGGAATCCATAGAAGATGCAACACGAATTGAGGAAACTAAATTACTTAATCCATCATAACCAAGCTCTGAGAAACTGCGCATTGAACCAGTAAAAACGACTGGTTTTTTTGTTTCTAAATAGAGGTCTAAGAAGTAAGCACTCTCTTCAAGTGTATCAGTTCCATGGGTGATAACAACGCCATCAATAGATGGATCGTCTATATAAGAATCTGTCAATTGTGACAATTCAAACATATCACCAGGAGTTATAGAAGGCGATGGCTTTAAAGAAAACTGATGTGATCTTAGATCAACACCTATTACTTCAGATTTTATATTCTCCAATAGGAGACCTTGATTATCGGTCATATCACTCTTGTTTGAAGGGTTCTGACGCTGCATAGATATGGTACCACCTGTAAAAACGATTAAAACTGTTTTATTTTTCATATAATCACCAATTATATTGTATCATATTACCTATTTTTTAGAGTATGAGAAATATAAGTTTAGTATTTGTCGATTTTCGATAGTTCACACGTTATAACCACACAAGAAGCCAAAGTTTGCAGCAATCCACATAACCAACTTATCCACACTAAACACACAAAACGCACAGTAAAGGTAATAACATATGGTTTACATAATATATATTATAAGAACAAA
This sequence comes from uncultured Mariniplasma sp., assembly GCA_964566285.1. GTDB lineage: Bacteria > Bacillota_I > Bacilli_A > Acholeplasmatales > Acholeplasmataceae > Peloplasma. The sequence continues at coordinate 14,700 of CAZMIG010000028.1, forward strand.
TAATAAATATAAAAAAATAGTTTAATCGATTTAATCATATTAATATCTTTTGAATTATTATGATTGTGGGCATATTTAGAGTCTTCTTCCCTTATTAAACATGACAACATATTCTAAATGAGTATAATAAGAAAAGTGGGGAGTACATTTTCAGCCTGTGAACTATTGTTTGATGGATTATTACCCATTTCAACGGCTCAGAGCCTGAAATAACGTATTTTGACTAAAATTGACTAGTTGAGATATTTTTGAATTCTAGCTATAAGTTCTTCTTCTTTTACTCTCTATGTATGTCTTTATTTCTGTTGTTGAAATATTGTATAAAAATTTCTCAATTGCTTAATTTTTTTGTGACAGGGTTATATCCATTATTATAAGTGTTGCTATTTTTGAGCATTTATTTGGATCTCATATTTTCATACTCATTTTTACAGTAGATTAATTTCTTTGTAAATTTACACGTCCTAAATTCATCTGCATTAACTACTACAGTATCATTTCACTTCTACTGACTTTTATAGTTTTTCGAATTTTATTAATTTCTTTCTTAGAAAACCTGCTTTTCAAGATTTGTGGATTTTCTTAAAAATCTAAATTTATTATTTTTATACTCTCCAATATTGTTACATGAAGTTTTGATGCCAACAAAAAATTTAGGTTTTATTTCAACTATATGATATTTTATAAACATTCACTTCTTCTATTCATTTCATATTATTCTTTAACAACTGTGATTTTTACTAAGTTGCATTTCAGATATCTTATGGGTCTTTACATTTTCTTCAATTTTATTTTATCACTAATTTCAATGATTTCATCAATTTTTTTAAATCTGTTATTTAGACTAAAAAGTTTACAAATACTAAACATACATTTTTACAACTACTTTTTTCTACAAAAAAATACTGACACTATTCTCAGTATTTCTTTAGTAATAAACTACTCTTATCTATCTAACAACTTAACTTAATTGTTTTTCTCTATCGATTTAAAATGCTCTTCCATAGTTTCTTTTACAACTTTTCTGTCTTCTTTCATGACATATAGATTTGCATCCGCTTCTTTGAGTACAGTTGAGAATTTAACATTACTTCTTGTTCTTGTAGCAACTCCATAAGAGAAACTGATGCTTTTCACAGGATTACTACTCAAACCATTCTCGGTTAATTCTGAAGCGATTTGGTTAAGAAAATCTGTATTTCCATTTTCTGAGATGATCAAAAACTCATCTCCACCCAAACGGATTGGTTTAAGTCCTACATGTTTATTACAAGTTCTTAACATCATATTTGAAAAATTAATTAACAACTCATCACCTGATTTATGACCAAGATAATCATTATGTAGTTTTAACCCGTCCACATCAAATATGATTAAGCCGAAATGCATTGCTTCACCTTCTAAGATAGGTATCTGACTTTCAAAGTAATTTCTATTATATAATCCTGTCATTAAGTCATGAGACATGATGCGATCCATTTCACTAATTAATTTAATATCAGAGGTTTCATCATAGAGCAGCGTAATTCTTCCGAAATAGAGGAAATGAGGCATTTTAATACGTTGTTCTTTAACATGATAATATTTTTTCGATGAATCAAATTCATTTGGTAGTTGATCATCTGAAGTGTAAAGCACTGACGATTTTTCAAGTTCTTTTTTAATTTTTGAAAGTGTTGGATGTTGATCTAGGACATCATTGCATTTCAGCTTTATATTTTCTGAACAATCAACAACCATACCTTTATGATCTGAGATGATGTACATCTCTCTAATTCGCTTTAAGATATCTTTATTTCCATTGGCATCAATAATTAAATTTAAGTCTCTATTTTTGAAAATATTTAATAAGATTGTTGCTACAACAATAATGAAGATATAGGTTGGATCAATTGTAAACGCATAAAAGAAAATGTGAACAATATTCATAATAACTCCAACAACAATACTTGATGATAATAGGACGAATGGATAAAGATCTCTATCCCGTTTAAAATTAGAAATAAATACAGTCAGTAATTCATATAAACCAAGAAACAATAATATATAACATGCTAGTGTATGTACGTAAAAGAATATTCCAATTGAAGCTGTACTAAAAGCTGCTGTAGTTATTGCACTATCATAATTGATGTCTAATAATAAATGATGGAATGAATTAGTCAGTGATAATCCTAGATCAATTGCGAAAAATATCATAAGAGAAATTTTCAAGTATTTATTGATCGTATTTCCAAGATAAATCTTTACTGTTAAATAGAGAAATACTGTTGTCAAAAATACAATAGGATATACCATAAATGTCAGGTGATAGATTAGAAATGGTTCAATGACAACGACTCTTAAAATAGTAACTATGGTCCATGCTAATAGAACATAACTTAAGTATCTAAAATAAGTGTACTTCTTAAATTTCTTTATTGATTGTAAATGAAGCATTAAAACAACTGACATAAATGCCACGATGAATAAAATGATCCAAATAAATATACTCATAACCCTCATCTCCTAACAATGATGCAACATATCCTTATCGAATGGATATAAAGTCTTCAAGTGTACTTCAATTCTATACATCTATTATACAATTTATTTTTAAGTTTATAAATCCAATATGCTAACTTAATTCTTAAGATTTTATTAATTTAAGTATCAAATAGTGAAGCGCGAAATATCATGGTCTAACAAATTTTAATAACATAATGAATACTGAGCTGTATATAAATTAAAAAGGGCTACATGAAAGAGTAAGATGTTAGTAGACACAAAAAAAAGTCTATTAACATCTTTTTCT
>CAZMIG010000029.1:0-15564 GCA_964566285.1 uncultured Mariniplasma sp.
GCTCGCTTTTCTTTACGTGCTTTACTATTCTAACATTATAAAATAACCTTGTCAATAACTCTGAGGGTTTTTTTCGCCTCATTTTCACAAGGTCTATAAAATAGAATGGTGGAGGGGGGCAGATTCGAACTGCCGAACCCTTAGGGAACAGATTTACAGTCTGCCGCGTTTAGCCACTTCGCTACCCCTCCGTTTTTAGGCTTGCTTATATATTCTATCTTATCGTTTTAAAAAAATCAACAACTTTCTTTATATTTTTATCTTTTTACCTATCAATCGTCATTATGAGGGGAAAATAGCGACAGAATATGTCTAAATTTGGGATTCCTTATAATAATATAAATATTATAAACATTTTACTAAACTATATTTTGTTTAGGGTTTATTGATTTAACTTTCTTATCTAATTCAGCTTTGAACATCATAATCTCTCTCCCGCATTTAATACATTTGAGTTTTACATCAATTCCCGTTCGAAGAACTTCCCATTCAAAGGAACCGCAGACATGTGGTTTTTTAGTGATTACGTGATCTCCAATACTATATTTCATTTCTTTAAAAGTCTTTCTAATATATCATGAAGCGACTCTTCTTGACAGTAGATAACAATCTTTTTATCATCGATTTTTATTCTTTGTCCGAATATATCACTTAATTGCTTTTCTTGCTTTCTATACTTATGTTCTACTGTACGTTTAATCTTGTTTGTTTTAACCTCTATTTTAGTCAGTTCTTCAATCTGTCTAACACTGAGTTGTTTCTCAACTATTCTATTCGCTAATTTAATGATTTGCTTTGTATCTTCTAGTTTGCTTAAAGCACGAGCATGTCCCATACTTATTTGACTTTTAAGTAGCATTTGTTGAACTTCTTCTGGAAGATTGAGTAATCCCAAAGTGTTTGTCACATGCGATCTGCTTTTTCCAATTTTAACTGCTAGTTCAGCTTGTGTAAGTCTAAGATTGTTCATAACCACTTTGTATGCTTCGGCTTCTTCTATTGGTGTAAGATTTTCTCTTTGTAAATTTTCAGCAAGTGCAATTTCAGCAACCTTCGATTCTTCATATTGTCGCACGATTGAAGGAATTGTATTTAAGCCTACACGTTGTGCAGCTCTAAATCTTCTTTCACCAGATACAATAATGTATCCTTGCTTAACTTTTTTTAATATAATGGGTTGGAATACGCCGTGTTCCTTAATAGATTGTGCAAGTTCGTCAATTTTTTCTTCGTCAAATATTCTTCTAGGTTGAAAAGGATTGGGTTTAATTTCAGTCAGAAAAACTTCATCAATAATCTCTCCTTCAAGTACATCATCAACATGATGTTCTTGGAGTAAATCCGATAGAGTTCTTGCTACTTTTTCATCTTTCATTATTAATCACAATCTCCTTTGCAAGTGATTTATAGAGCCTAGCTGCGGGTGACTTTGGTGCAAAAGTTAAAACTGGTAATCCATATGTGGGAGCAACTTGAGCTGCCACATTACTTGTAATAATCGTATCAAATACACCATCCTTAAAATAATCCTTAATCTCATGTACAATTTCCCAACCTGCCTTTGTCCGTTTATCAAGCATAGTTAGTAGTACACCTTCAATTTCCAATTTTTTATTATTTACTTTAAGTTTCTTTTGAACAATTCTAATTGTGTTCAGTAATTGTGTTAAACCATCAATAGCAAGAAACTGACACTGAACAGGAATTAAAACAGAGTTGGATGCATATAGTGCTCCAATGGTTAGTAGTCCAAGTGATGGTGGGCAATCTATAATCACATAATCATATTCCCTTGAAATTCCTTGTAGCCTTTGACTTAGAATATACTCTCTATCTTCGTGATCAAGTCTAACTTCTATATGAGCTAATTCGATTGTTGCTGGAATAACGTCGATTCCTAAATCTGGGAGATGAATAATAGTCTCTCGAACTGTTTTTTCACCTAATAAGATATCAAAAATAGTTGAATAGAGCATACTTCTATTGATTCCCAAACTTGTCGTTGTGCTTGCCTGTGGATCAAAATCAACCAACAATACTTTTTTTCCACACTCTGCTAATGCCGCAGAAAGATTGACACTTGTTGTCGTCTTTCCCACACCACCTTTTTGATTGGATACTGCAATAATTTTGCCCATATTTGCTCCTGTCTTCTATTTTATAGGGGTTTCTTGTTCATTAATGAAAATTGTCTTGGATACTTTTTAACTTCTTTAATTTTTTCTATGACGATATGATTTCTTGTACCTAATTGACGTGGTAGTTCATATTTTAAAATTTTCTGAACATTCCCACCTAATATATTTATTCCTTGATTCGAAGCTTTGAGTTCTTCTTCATAATTGATTCCTTTATATGCGATGAATTTACCATTAATTTTAGTAATAGGTATCCCCATTTCAGCAATTAATGACATATTACCTAGAGCTCTTGCAGTTACTATATCAAATGATGATTTATGCTGAAGTGCAAAATGTTCAATTCGATCGTGCACAAGAATAACATCTGTAATCCCAAGTTTTTCAAGAAGCTTTTCAAGAAACACAATACGTTTGTTTAGTGAGTCAACAATTGTAATCTTTAGGTTTGGAAACATTATCTTGAGCGGTATACTCGGAAATCCAGCTCCTGAACCCATATCACATAATGATAAATCGTTATGAAGATCAATTGTGTTTGCAAGTGTTAAAGAATCATAGAAATGCTTATAGTATACATCATCAATTTCTGTAATGCGTGTTAAGTTTGTAATTTTATTATATTCGATTAAATACCGATAATAAATATCAAATTGATTAAGTTGTTGTTTTGTAGCTTCAATATTTAATCCATCAAGTAAATGCTTTTTAAAATCCACGGTTCGCACTTCCCGATTCCAAATACACCAATAAAACAGAAATATCTGCTGGATTTACACCAGAGATTCTTGATGCTTGTCCAAGTGTCTGTGGTTTAATTTTGGTTAATTTTTCTTTACCTTCAGAAGATATATTTCTAATTTTCATATAATCAATCTGCATTGGAATAAGTTTATCTTCTAAACGAAGCATTTTGTCAGCCTCTCTAATTGCTTTTTGAATGTAACCTTCATATTTTATTTTAATTTCCAGTTGTTCAAGTGCATCGTCACTATAACTATCTTGAGTAAAGAACAAAATATCTTGTTTATTTATTTCTGGTCTTTTCAATAAATCCGATAGCAAAACAGCTTCATAGATTGGTGCTGAATTTCGCGATTGCAAATAATCAATGTTTTCTTGTGTTGGCATAATTCTATAATTACAGACAAAATCACAAAGTTTTTCATATAATGCATTCTTCTTCAAATAATTTTGATATGTTTTTTCATCAACTAAACCAATTTTATATCCATAATCTCGTAATCTTAACTCAGCATTATCATGTCTGAGTAAAAGACGATGTTCAGCTCTTGAAGTCATCAAACGGTAAGGATCAAGAACTCCTTTTGTGACTAAATCATCAATTAGTACCCCAATATAAGCTTCATTTCGATGTAAAATGAATGGTTTCATATTAGAAAGTTTAAGTGCTGCATTAATTCCAGCCATTAAACCCTGACCAGCAGCTTCTTCATAGCCGCTTGTTCCATTTATTTGTCCAGCACAATATAGGTTTTTAATTGTTTTCGTTTCTAGTGTTGGATAAAGCTGAATTGGATTAATCGCATCATACTCAATGGCATATGCATATCTGACAAATTCAACATGCTCTAATCCAGGAACGGTTCTTAATAATTTTTCTTGGATATCTCTAGGAAAACTAGTTGATAATCCCTGAACATAAAGTTCTTCAATTTCCATACTCTCAGGTTCAATAAAAACCTGATGTCTTTTTTTATCGCTAAAGCGTACAACTTTATCTTCAATTGATGGACAATATCTAGGTCCAACACCTTCAACTACTCCGCTGTACATAGCAGATTTTGTCAAATTAGCATTAATAATTTCGTGTGTTTTTAAATTTGTATGTGTTAGGTAGCATAATTCTTTTGGATTTTCATCGTAATATTTATCCTCATAGCTGAATGTATATTTTTGGACATCTCCGGGTTGGGCTACCATCTTAGAAAAATCAACACTATTTCTTGCAATTCTTGGTGGTGTGCCTGTTTTTAATCTTATAACTTCAAATCCAAGTTCTTTCAGTTGTTTACTAATTCCAAATGTTGTTGGATCTCCTTGAGGACCGCTAAATGTTTTCTCATCACCAATTAAAATGTTGCTACTTAAATATGTTCCAGTAGTTAAAATAACTGTTTGACCAAAAATTTGTTTTCCGTTGGTTAATTCTATACCTTTGACCTGTGAATCTTCAACAATCATTTTTTCAACTAGTGCTTCTTTAAGTTCAAGATTTTTTGTTGTTTTTAGAACTTCAAGCATGATTCTTGGATATTTAAGTTTATCTATTTGTGCACGAAGTGCTCTAACAGCAGGACCTTTTGATGCATTTAGCATCTTCATCTGAATTTGTCCTTTATCAGCACTCTTGGCCATTTGTCCACCAAGTGCATCAATTTCTCTTACGACAATACCTTTTGCAGGTCCTCCGATTGAAGGGTTACAAGGTAAAGAAGCAACCTTATTCAGGTTGCCTGTAATGAGTATTGTTTTTTTGTTCATTCTTGCCATTGCTAGTGCTGCTTCAACGCCAGCGTGTCCGCCACCAACAATAATTCCATCATAAATCATGCTATTCACTTCTTCATTAAACTAATTTGTTCAATACAAAATCGGAAATATGTTCTTTGGTGAATCCATATAATTCGAGAAGCTTTTCCATTGGCGCGCTTGCACCAAATTTATCAATACCATAAACCAAATTCGTATATTTATACCATGAAAGACTGCTTGCCATTTCAATTGCTATTGTTTTAGCGCGCTTAGGTAAAATTTCTTTTCGATAATTTTGGGGTTGTAAGTCATATAAATAACTTGAAGGCATACTAACTACTCGAACATCTTTGCCCTTTTCTTTTAATAAGGATTGAACTTCTACTGCAAGTTCAATTTCAGATCCGGATGCTAATAAAATACCGTCTAATTGATCACTTTCAGGTGAAACAATATATGCACCTCTAATAACGCCTTGATAGTTTGAGTGCTTCTGTTTTAAAACGTTTTGTCTAGTTAAAACAATAACCGTTGGTGTATGTTCGGATTCCATAGCTATTTTCCATGCAGCTAACGTTTCATTCGCATCAGCTGGTCTTATAACATTTAAATTTGGAATTGCTCTTAATCCAACGAGTTGTTCTACTGGTTGATGTGTTGGTCCATCTTCACCAACAGCAATTGAATCATGTGAGAATACAAATATTGATGGTATTCTCATGATTGCTGCAAGGCGAATTGCTGGTTTCATATAATCACTAAACACAAAGAACGCTCCACTAAAGACCCTAAGTCCTCCGTGAAGAACCATACCATTGACAATTGCGCCCATCGCATGTTCTCTAACGCCAAAATTAATATTTCTACCTAATCTATTTTCTTTGCTGTAATTTCCATCAGCGCCTTTAGCTTTTGTCGATGCAGTTAAATCTGCGGATCCGCCAATTAAATTCCAGTATTTATTAGATAATTTACCAATTATTTTGCCACTTGTGTTACGTGTTGCTTCATTAGCAGCACTTACTTCATTTCTATAGTCATCGAGATTAATCACTGGTTGATTTTGATTAAAAGACTGATAAAGTGCATAATCTTGTGGATATTTTTCGCTATATTCTAATAGCATCTTTTTCCAACGACGGTGTACTCTCTGTCCTCTTAAAGCAACTTTTTTGCGATACAAATCATAGACTTCTTTGGGGATTACAAAAGGGTCATATTCCCATCCTAGGTTTTTACGAAGAACCAATGCTTCGGCTTCTCCAATAGCTGCACCATGAACTTTGCTAGTTCCAGCTAAATTAGTTCCAAACCCAATAATTGTTTTTACTTCAATCAATGTTGGTCTTTCAGTATCTTTTTTTGCTTTTTTAATGGCTTTATTAATTAATTCTAAATCGCTGCCATTAACAACTTTAAGATATTGCCATCCCATGGCTTCAAATTTTTGTTTATGATTTTCACTATATGCTAAGGATACTTTTCCATCTAACTGAATATCATTCGAATCAAATAAAACAATTAGTTTACCTAAGCCTAAATGTCCTGCCAAACTAATCGCTTCAAGTGCTACACCTTCTTGTAAATCTCCATCTCCACACAAAGTGTATGTGTAGTGATCAATAATAGGAAAGTTTTCCTTATTAAATCTTGCAGCAAGATGGGTTTCGGCTAAAGCCATTCCAATTGCATTTGAAATCCCTTGTCCTAAAGGACCACTGGTAGTTTCAACGCCTTCGGTATGACCATATTCAGGATGACCTGGAGTGTTGCCAATTTGTCTAAAATTTTTAAGGTCTTTAATACTAATTTTATAACCTGATAAATGGTTAATTGCATATAAAAGCATAGATCCGTGACCAGCTGATAATACGAAACGATCTCTATTTGCCCATTTAGTATTTTTAACATCAATATTTAAATGTTCGGTAAAAAGCTTGTATGCCATAGGCGCAGATCCCAATACAATTCCTGGGTGTCCACTATTTGACCTATTAATCGCATCAACGCCTAAAAATCTAATCGCATTAATTGATTTCTGAATCATTTTGATTATCACTATCCTTCACTTCTTTATCTTCAATCTGATTTTCATCTTGATGCATTTCTTGATCAGAACTATCTCCAATTTTTTCTTCTTCCTCAAATTTAAAATATTCTTGATAATGTTGTTCTTGAGCTCTGACTAAATCATCAAAAGCTTCCACACCCATAAAATTACGGATTCTATCCTGTGCATTTTGGTTTTCTAGTCTAACTTTTTTGTTAACAATTCTACTTTGAAATATATTGCTAAATACAACAACCACAACGAGTCCAAGTAAAATTTGCAACATCAACTCTGGAAAAAATATAGAAGAAATTCCGGCAGCTATAATATATATTGCAAGCGTGGGAATAATAAACCACATATTGATTTTCTTGCTAATTTTTCCTACTTTTTCTAAAAATTCTAACCAAATTTTATTTACTTCATACTGATAAAAATCTCCAAGCGCTTCATAATACGCTTTTTCAATTAAAACCTTATAACTGTTGCCATCAGATGTCCAAAGTGCAAATCTTCCTCGAGATGCATATTGAAATAAATAAGGCGTGTCGTTCATATAGAAAAACTCGATTTTCTTTCCATTTACTTCTTGTGTTTCAAACGGTTCGCTTATTAACTTGTTAAATATTTTTGGATTTAGTTTCATTGTTCTTTCCTCCATCATTCTAATTATAACATCATCTTTTTAATTTCTCATTGATTATGTAAAAACATGTATGAAATACAAAATCCCCATCAAGCATCACCATCCACATAGTAGAACTGCTTATGGCTGCTTCAATCAAGACCTGACCAGGTTCACAATTTACTATTGAATGATGATGCTTGATAGGGAATGAATTTTCTTTGTTATCTCAATTTTTTAAAAAAGTTTTTCAGTAGAAGTTGACTCTCATTTTCTAATAATCCTGATTCAACATGTATCTTATGATTGAAAGGTAATTCGAAAATATTCATCATACTTTCTGCTACTCCTGCTTTATAATCCTTAGCCCCATAATAAAGAGATTTTATACGTGATTGAATCATAGCACCAGCACACATTGGGCACGGCTCCATTGTAACATAGACTTGGCAATCTTCCAATCTCCAACTCCCTATTTTTTTAGCCGCTTTCATCATTGCAAGAAATTCAGCGTGTGCATGAAATTCTTGTTTCTGCTCTCTGAGGTTATGTGCTCTAGCAATAATTTTATCGTGATAGACCACAACCGCACCTACAGGTACTTCATCTTTTAAAAAAGCCTTTTGCGCTTCTTTAAGAGCGGCTTTCATGTATTTAATCTTTTTTTGGTTTTCCCGGTACTTCATGGTAATGTCTTGATCTTGGTTCATAAGATTCATTTGCTCCCACTAATATTGTTGGATCTGTATATGCTGCTGGTTTTCCATCAATAATACGTTGTGTTCTAGTTGCAGGTAATCCGCTTTTAACACAAATAGCTGTGAGTTTTGTTACAAATTCAGCTCTTGCTAGTAATTCAGGCATCGGTCCAAAGGGTTCTCCTCTAAAATCTCTATCCAAACCACCAACAATTACTCTGATACCACGGTCAGCAAGATATTCTGTTATTTCGATTATATCATCATCAAAAAATTGCACTTCATCAATAACAACAGCATCGGTATCCGATTTGATAAAATCATAAATTTCGATACTTTTATCAATAATAATCGAAGGCTTCTTACTTAGATTGTGAGAAACAATTTCTTCTACTGCATATCTCGTGTCAATTTTAGGTTTGAAAACTAAAACACTTTGTTTGGCGTATTCAAGTCTTTTTATTCTGCGAATCAACTCTTCAGTTTTTCCTGCAAACATTGGTCCACAAACAACTTCTATAAATCCATTTTTATATGTGTGGTACATAACAATATCCCCTTTATTATGATTTATTTAATAAAAAACGTGATAAACAATCACGTTATTTGTTGTCTTGCTTTTTTTCGTTCATACCATAGCGTTTATTAAATTTCTCTACGCGTCCAGCTGCTTGAATGAATTTTTGTTGTCCTGTATAGAATGGGTGACAATTTGAACAAGTATCTATACGGATATTACTTGCAGTGGTGCCTACTTCATGTTCTTTTCCACAAGTTGAACATTTTACAATTTTAACTGTATATTTAGGGTGTATTCCTGATTTCATTTTCTTTTCTCCTTCCGCCATAACCTTTAGGTCATAGTAAGTTTTGCGCAATTATTATATCATTCAATATTTTATTTATCAAGTGTAATCTACTTTATTTTATTTTAATTTCCGTTATTGTATTATGCCATGATTGCCAAATAATATAAAATCTTTGTGCAATTAGCCCAGTAAGTGCACCCGCAGGAATACTCAAGAGTAACATTATAGGTAAATAGGCTATAACTGCAGTACTACCGATTACAAAGATTCCGGCTATGATTTGGCCAATAGAATGAAAAACCGATCCAATCGTACTTACTCCAATCATTCCAAAATAATTAAACTGTTTAACTAATCCCATAGCAAGTGTTGCAAATACAGCACCACTCAAACTCATATAAAACGTAACACCTAAAAGTTTTCCACTTAAAATAGCAACAAGAATGACCCTGAGCAATGTGATACTCACACTATCTTTGAAAGAATAAACATATAGGATAATGAGCGTGATGATGTTTGCAAAACCTAATTTAGCTCCCGGTACAGGAATGATAGGAATTGCTGATTCAATGATATTTAATACAATAGCAATAGCCAGAAAATTGGCTAATAAAGTCATTTTTCGCATATTTGTCATAGGGCGCTTACACTGTGAAATCTACATCAGTAGTATCAAATTCGACGCGTATTCGATTGGGTAAACAAATAAGTGGAAAGTTTGTAGAAATCCCCTCTCTGCTACAAATATGATTGGGACTTTGCTCCTGAATAATTTGTACGCTTTTCGCTCCAAAATTATACTCAATAACCACAATTTGTCTTTCCCCATTTAATTCGTAGTCACCTAATAATGTTACTGTTCGATTGGCTTCGTCTATAATAGGATAGTTATCTGTGTATTCGCTTGGAACTTGCTGATCATAATTGTTCAATACTCTATAATTTATGAAATCAATTGTTACTATCGGGTTATTAGAAGTACCATAATAAATATTTGCCGTAGATGCCTCTCCTTGAAATGCAAAAAGTCTAAATAGAATAAAAACTCCACCTAGTATAGTAAAAAGTAGTGTAACTAACAAGAGGTCTCTTTTGTTTTTCACACTCATTTTAGAACTCATCCGCTATACTCCTCAAAAACTGTATCAGTTAAGTAAGTTGTAATTGTTGTATCATAATTGAATTGAATTACTTCAATGCCTAATTCTTCTTGATGTAAAGTGAGCCAATCATCTAATACTTGTGCTGGCATCGAAAACAATGCTGTTGAAACTGCATCGAGCACGCCTAAATCTTGACCCAAAATCGTAACTGTATGATAATATTGCATCGGTAATTTAGTTTTAGGTGAAACAATATGGTGATATCTTAATCCTTGGTAAAGTGCAAATTGTTCATAATTTCCACTAGTTGTAACACCAATATCTTTAACATATATCATTCCATATGTTTGATTGGTTGATTCCGACTGAACAGGATTTGCTAACGAGACATGAAATACTCCACCGTCTCTATTGATATTTTGACCCACAGCAATCGAACTACTTCCCGCACTAATTGAGAAATACTTAACTTCTTGTTCAAGTAAATACTCATAAACTATTTGAGTAGCATATCCTTTTGATATAGCACCTAAATCAAGTTGAGCATGCGTGCTTTTGACTTGAATATAATAATGACTGTCTGTTTCAGATAATTCAATAACATTACTTTCAAGTTCAATTTCTGATACTTGAGTTAATGCATTTTGAAATATCGCCTCTGGAATTTCTTTTATTGTGTTTTCTTCATCTCCATTGACATCTAAAATAATATTCTTCCAAATGTTTACAACTTCACCAACTGAGATATCAAAATAACCATCAGTTAATATCTTTATTTCTTCTGATTTTTGAATCAAGAGATATAAATCATAATCAATTTCAATTAATTGATTATTCTTTTGATTGATTGAATAAATATTTTCAAGGTAAGGTGAATCAGTTTTCAAAGGTTCATAATTTGTGGATAATTCATGATACTCGCTATAGATATCTTCAATATATGTGTGATATTCATCTGCTTTCGTCTGACTATCAGTGTATAAATTCACACTTATATAAGTATCCATATAGTCATAAAAACTAAACTCATACAGTGAATCAGTTTTTTTACATGCCGATAAAATTATGATTGATACAAGTACAATGAAAATAGAAAATGCTTTTTTCATAAATTTCCCTCATATAAATTCTCAATTTATTATATCATATTAAAAGTAAAGAAAAGGACATAACGATGTCCTAAATCTTTATATTATTATATGTTCCATCTGGATTTGGATGCTCTTTCAAGTATTCCAAAATCGGATTGAAGTGTTTGTCAACCTTACCCGGTTTACATTTTTTTAAATTTTCAACCTCGCCTTTGAGAATTGCTACCGCAAATGCTCTACATCCTGGAGTACCACATGCACCACAGTTGTAATTCGGTAAAAGAGCTTCAATATCATCAATTCTTGGATCTTCTACTACCATTAAATACTTATTGGCAAGCGATAAAATCATACCCATTAAAGCACCTAGAAGGCCTAAAACGATAAGTGGATAAACAATAGCCATTATAATTTTACCTCCTTTAAAAACTCAAGTGTGTTCTTGAAAGTACAACTTTTTGAATCACTCACTTTATTACATGTTTCACATGACTGAGCTTCCAAATAAGCTTCTTTACAGCTTTCTGGCACTTTGACTCTGTCGTTTAAATACATGGTTCCTATATATAGAAAGATAAATAAACTAACGAATCCAACAATAATCAGTATTTGCATCAGATCATACCTGCCAATCCCATAAATGCTAACGCCATTAAACCTGCAGTTACTAAAGCAATAGGCATTCCTTTTAACGCTTTAGGTACAGTTACAGAATCCAAACGCATGCGTATAGCAGCAAATGTTATGATAATTAAAGCATAACCCAAACCAGAACCTAAAGCAAATGTTAATGCTTCAACATATGTATTTGGTGTAGCAACATTAGTTAAAGCAACACCTAGTACGGCACAGTTACTAGCAATCAAAGGAAGATAAACTCCTAAAGATTTATATAAGCTTTCACTAAATCTCTTAATGATTAATTCAGTTAACTGAACAAGAGATGCAATAACTAAAATAAATGCGATTGTATCAATATACTTGATATCTAAAGGCACTAATACATACTTATAAAGTGGATAAGTAATAATTGTAGAAAGTAGGATAACAACAATAACCGCAAGCCCCATGCCTACAACTGATTTCATCTTCGTGGAAACACCAAAGAATGAGCATAGTCCTAAGAACTGCATTAAAACAATGTTATTGATTAGCATAGCTGAAATTAATATCGCAAGTAAGCTCATTATTTCTTAACCCCCTTTTTTTGACGGAAGGCAGTGATTCCAGCTAAAAGGAATCCAATTACCAAGAATGCTCCTGGAGGTTGTGCCAAAACTGAAAATGCATATCTGCCTAATCCTGCATTTTGAAATATTGTATACTCAAAACCAAGAGGCAATGTTTTTCCTAAAACAATCATGCCAGTTCCAAAAAATTCTCTGACAAACCCAATTACTGATAGTGCTAATCCAAAACCTATAGCAACACCAAGACCATCTAAAGCAGCACTAACGACGTTGTTTTTTGAAGCAAACGATTCTGCTCTACCTAAAATGATACAGTTGACAGTGATCAATGCAATAAATACACCCAACTCTTGAGCTAAATCAGGAGCAAAAGCATCAACTAACATCTTTAAGATTGTTACTTCGGTAGCTATAATAATGACATACACCGGAATACGTACAGCGTTTGGAATTAGTTTTCTAATTGCTGATACAGATATATTTGTTAAAGTCAAAACCATAACAACTAAGACACTCATCCCAAATGCACCTTCAAAGGTTGATGTTACTGCAAGTGCAGGACACAAGCCTAATACCATAACAAATAATCCATTTTCTTTAAGAATTCCTTTGGTAAATATTTCCCAAAGTGATAGTTCTTTATCTTCTACTTTTGCTTTTTTAGCGGGTATTTTTTTTGTTTCGGTCATCGGAATGTCACCTCACTTACACTTAATGTTGGATTAAAATATTCTGATACTACTTTGGAAACTAGTGATTTAATAATTCCTGTGCTTTGAGAGGCAGTAACACCAGCATTTAAATCTTCTACATTGATAACTGGAATTGATACCAGTTGATCTGCATTAAATCCTTGATAGTAGTCGTATATATAATTTTGAATTTTAACATTGTATGTTGCTGTTTGTCTTAATTCAATAATTTGTACATAAACTTTATTATTTAAATCAATCCCTACCAAAAGTTCAATATACCCAAATTCATCCTCGGGATTTTCAATGAATCCATTTCTTGCATAAACATGATAAACCGTTCCTATCTTATCTCCACGCTTATTAATTGCATCAGAAACAGAATGGAGAACCTCATAATGCCCTATTGTAGGTACTTCATTGATTACAGTTTCATTACTTAGTGTAATCATTTGTCCAAACAGTTTATCTTCGGGCTCTAACGGAATGCTAGTCGCATAAATTAAAATGAATATAAGACCTACAACGACTAATATTGCTGTATTTATCAACAAAAACTTGTTTTCTTTATTCACGATAATGCACCTCCTAAAGCGGTAAGAAGTGCATCAACAACCGCTTGAGAATTTGAAGCTCCAGCAACTAAATCCCCATTACCTCCAAAGAATTGGATATTATTTCCGGTCATAGAGTTTACATAAGATACAACTTTACCATAAAACTGATTTGTTGTATTATGTCCAAATTCAGCTTTGGGAAGGTCGATTCCCAAAATAGTACCATCATTGCTAAGACCAATATATAAATTAATGGTTCCAATGTGACCATCAACACCATCATAAACTCCTGAACCCCTCAAGTGATAGAACAATCCGATAATCTGATCGTTATCATCTTTTACAATGTCTTTCGATAAAATACTTGTTGTTGGAACAAATGTTAGATCGCTTTCCATTGTATAGTCTGCTCCAAACCAAAACTCGTAAGGTTGCGCAGGTGATTCATATGTATTTGCGTGTGTGATAGAAATATCTGAAAGTAAATCTGTGACTAAATCATAGCTAAAAGTTGCACCAGTGATAACATCACCACTAGGCTCTAGATCAGCAATTGCCGTTCCTATAAACAAAGCAAGATTACTTCTAGTTCCATTGACTTGATAAGTCTGTTGAATTTCAATAAAGTCAGCTCCAACAATCGTACCAAAAACATTAACACCAACAACAATTCTCATTGATCCGAACTTATTATTTCCATAAGCTTCATAGATGTATCCAATTGTTTGTCCTGTTTCGTTTTGTCCAATGACTTTACTTTGAATTGATTCAGGATCTCCCGTAATATCTAATTCATCATATGTTGAAAGCCCAGGTAATACTTTTTCAAAGGCTTTTGCTTTTACATCGATAATATTATCTTCAATGATTGGTGCAGTAATGGCATTCACACCCCCAATTGCAAATCCACAAACCAAAGAAACCATCATTAGCACAAGTGTATAATGAAATAAGGGTTTTTCTAAAAGTTTTTTCATAAAACTGTACCTCCTACACCAAAGTAAACAATAAGTGCCATAATAATGAAAAGAACAACATAGCCAATAACAAATCTTGGTCTAATCTTATTTGTTGACCATTTTGCATAATCAATAAGTGGTACAAACATATTTGCAAATAATAAGCCAGCAGCAACACCTTCAGCATAAGCACCAAAAGTACGAATAAGAACGATTAAAGATCCTATTAATAATCCATATAACCAACGTCCGGGTCTAGTTACTGGCGCTGTTACTGGATCTGTTATCATAAATGCAAGTCCAAATAATAACCCACCTGAAAAAATGTTATATAAAACAAATTCAAACCATTGAGCGGGGTACAACTTAAGTCCTATCAATGTAATTAATAGAATAAATGTAACAAACGTTGAAACGACAATTCTATAATCAGCAGTTCTTCTAATAATTAGATATATAAGACCAATAAGAATTGCAATGGCACTAATTTCTCCCATTGTTCCGGGAATATTTCCCGTAATTAAATCAATGATTGGATAACTATTTAAAACAGCTGGAAATCCCATACCACTTTTCAATGCTGCTAATGG
Source organism: uncultured Mariniplasma sp. (assembly GCA_964566285.1). GTDB lineage: Bacteria > Bacillota_I > Bacilli_A > Acholeplasmatales > Acholeplasmataceae > Peloplasma. The sequence goes on from CAZMIG010000029.1 coordinate 14,999, forward strand.
GGTTGCTCCAGCAACCATATCCATTCCAACATAGACACCAGCAAACATGCCTGTTAAAGCCAGTGATACAAATCTTCGTCCTGCTGCAGCAACATTAAATATATTTGCTCCAAGTCCACCAAACATCATTTTAACAACAACAATAGCGAAAATAGCACCAACTGCAACTGCATAAATTGGCATCTTTGATGGCATAAGCATCGCAAAGATAATCGCACTGACTGCCGGTGCAGTCACATTATTGATTGTATAATTGCTATATTTTGTTTTTAATCTTTCTTTAAATGTTTTATCTGTTTTCTTAACCTTTTGCATCATTCCAAAAATTAAGGCTTCAAGACCAATCATAAGGATAAGAGATACTAATATTCTAATGACAGCATCCCAACCAAAACGATAAATCGAAAAAATTACAACTGGGATTAAGGCAATTAGAACATCAATCATCATACGTTTTGTGCTAACTTGCTTACGAACATAGGGGCTCGTTTGTTTAACTGCTTGCATATTTCCCTTGTATACTCAATACTGTAATGATAGATTGAGTAATTCCTTTCTTTCTATTG
>CAZMIG010000030.1:0-14375 GCA_964566285.1 uncultured Mariniplasma sp.
ATAGTGTCAAAAGATAAACGGCTTTGACGGTCTCAAAATTGGGATATAAAACAGAATCGATTTAATGTTTCTTATGCAAGTGGGAAGCAACTAAATGATCATGATTTATATAAACATTTTGCAAAGTTAGAAGCCTATGGTAAAAGGTAACAATCCATTCTAGTGGGATTAGTCTACCTTCTTTGATAGGCTTTTTGTTTATCTTCCTGACAAATAAAAAAATAGGAGGATTTCAAATGAAAGAATTAAACGAGCATCTACAAGATGTTCAAAGACAGATCAGTTACTGGTTTGACAATGTTGATTTGTTGTTCCAGGCATTCACAAGACGTTCTTACTCAGAGGAAAATGGTGGAGAGAACAACGAGGTTTTAGAATTCGTTGGTGATAGAGTGCTAGATTTTTATGTAACCAAAATACTTATGGATAGATATGGTTATACTAAATCTCAGTTAGATGATTACGATTCAGATGAAGATGATGATGAATTTGTGGTCGACACTTACACGAATGAAGGTAGTTTAACAAACATAAAGAAAAAGCTAGTCAATAAAAAGATGCTTGCACATCGAATTGATAAGCTAGGATTTAAAGAATTTCTATATATGGGAAAAGGAGATATCCAGCAACATAAGGAAAATGAAGAATCAGTTAAAGAAGATTTGTTTGAAGCGATATTAGGTGCCATAGCAATTGACTCTAATTGGAATCCAGATGGATTAGAGAATTCAGTAAACTTTATGTTAAACATGGACCACTTCTTGACTCACGGCTTAACTGAAGACGATGACTATGTAGGATTAGTTCAACAGTGGAATCAAAAAGAAAATGGTGAAGTTCCAGAGTATGATTTTGAAGAAGTTTACAGTGGCGGATTTAGAGCTTATGTAACTTTAAAGACTAAAAGAGGATCACTTCGTTATCATGCTGAAGGAAGTAATAAAGCTGAAGCAAGAGCCAATGTAGCAGAACTCGCTTATAACGACCTAGATGAGCATAACGAACTATTTACAATTTTGGATGAACTTCCAGAAGAATTGACACTAGAAAACTCAATCAACACACTTCAAGAATTAGCTCAAAAAGGTTATGTTTCATTACCGGAATATTATCTGCCAGAAGATCAAGTTTATGATACTAATGATGAACCAAGATGGTCATGCAAATGTACCATTAGAAGTCATGTAATAGAAGAGACCGCCTATGCAACTTCTAAAAAAATAGCAAAGAAATATGCAGCATACCTTTGTATCTGTAATATTTGTGGATTAAAAGACCAATATGAGAATGATGAAAACTAAGAATTAAATAATGAAATTGTTGTATTGAAAGAATTAGCTCACAGTATAAAAACTGTGGGCTTTTTGTTAAAACCATAGATGTTTATAATTTTATTTGTTATAATAACTACAAAGAACATAAAGTACAAGTAAATGGTATCAATTCAGATATAGAGAATTATGAGAGACCTTCAGGCGTTTTAGAAAACGATGAAGATTATCTCACACAAGGCATTGAGATTGATGCAATAGCATTTGCTCATCAACAGATGTTTTTACATTTTAGTTTGAAAACTGTAATACCTGAAATTATTAGAAAAGAAGTGGATAAAAACATTGAGAAAAGAGGAAATTAGTAATGAAAAATTTTAAGAGCAACAAAGAAATCTTGTACCTAATTTTAATTGTTAATGGTTTATATTTAGTAATTTCATATTTTACATATCTAATTAAAATGAGTTCTTATCCAATCAGTACGACTATAACTGATTACTTATTACTTATACCGTATCTTGTAATTGGGATAGTAATTACTATAGGATTAACATTGTATTTTTATAAGAAATATGAAAAACAAAATATTAGTATCTTAGATAAATCTAAAGTATTCTTGTTAGCAAATTTACCTAGTTTTATAATGTTTGATCTAACGATCTTTATTATATTATCTATGGTGATTATAGTTGATTAAATCTAATAACATTTACAAAGATAGTAATATGAAAAAGGGTTTTGATATATTTGGAAGAGAATATGGAGTAATGTTTAGAAACGATTTACATCATATAGATTCAGTGGATTATCATATTTATAAAAAGATGGTATTGATTGATTCTCATTCTGTAGACTATTTATATAATCGGGATAAAAATAAAGTTACCAACGAAGTGATAAATCATGAATTATATGATTATGCTCAAAAATTCAAAGGATTTTCTAATTTTGACACGGTGAATAGTGTTCTTGATTTCACATACAACATTGTGAAAAACTATAATGTTCCATTCAGGGATATGACTTTCGGAGGCACAGAAAAAGAGATAATTGAAAGAGGAACAGATTGGTGTACTGATGTTTCTCGTGTTGGATTAGCATTATTACAGTGTTTGAATATCCCATGCAGAATTGCTATATTAGTAAATTCCAACAAAGCATATAATGGTCATACTGTTTGTGAGGCATTTATAAATAATAACTATATTATGGTTGACTTTACTTATGGCGTGTTAGGATTTTTATCAAAGAAGTATTCTGTAAGAGATATATTAAAGAAACCACAGATTATTAATAAAATTTACCACTCGAGATTGGGCTCAAATATCGATTTAAATTATATAATAGGTTTATTTGATATGGCTGCAATTGTCGAATATGATATTACTAAAAATTATAACTACTTAATCAGTAGACCTAATGAGTACTATTTAAACATGATGAACTTCTCACATGACGGTTCATGGAAAATGGGTGAGGATATGAGTGATGATTCAAATTTAAAAGGTCTTAACTTGACAATTAGAAAAGCAACAGTTGAAGATGCTGAAGGAAAAGGGTATGTTCATTATCAAAGTTGGATTGAAACATACACAGGTCTTTTTCCTGATGATGTGATGAAGAGATTGTCTCTTGAAAAGTCTATAGAAAATGCACGAAAATATCCAGAAAACACTTATGTGGCCATTGTGGATGATAAAATTATAGGTTTTAGCTGTTATCTTGAATCACGCGATGAAGATTTAGAAGATACAGGTGAAATAATGGCAATATATATTTTAAAAGAATATCAAGGTCTTGGAATAGGAAAGAAACTAATGGAAGTTTGTTATAAGGAAATAAGTAAATATTCCAAACTATCCCTTTGGGTACTTGGTTGCAATAAGAAATCAGTAGGTTTCTATGAAAGACAAGGATTCATTGCTGATGGAAAAACTAAGATGCTTCATGGCAAAGAAGTCATTAGAATGATTAAAAATTTGTGAGGAGAGAATTTTATGGAGAAAGATATCCCAATTATAGATACAATTGGATTAGATGAAGAAGGTATAATTTCTGCTAAAAAAATGTTTGAGTCAAGAAACCTACCTAAATTACCAAAGCATATTACTACTGCGTTAGTCTTATTTGATAATAGCCCATCCGGTGAAATAATAAGTAAATCAAGAGAGTTATTTAAGTTTGTTGCAGCATGGCTAGTCAATAGTGGTTCAACCGACTTATCAACCTATGATACGAATGCTTATGCTTCATGGATTACAATTGATCCCTCTATCGGTGTTGTAAAAGATTTCACTGGATTAATTATTGAAATTAGCTGTTATCATGATTTAATTAACGATACCTATAAGTTTATCGATAACACAAATCATCAATATCCAATGGTAACTAATACATTTGTTTCTGAAACTGGTTTAGATATCTTAGTATCGGCTTATGTTGAGGAGGTAACTGAATGAGAAAACTATTATTACTCTTTGTTATTGTTTGTTTAGGTTTCATGTTGGTATCCTGTGATGATAATGATAATAATTCATTATATGATGGAGATGTAACGACACATGAAAATCCAACTCTTTTTAGCGACCTAATCACCGAGATTAAAGGTGTATTTGAAGATTAATACAAAAAAAAGTGGCAGATATCCTTATATTTGACCCAACACAAATATGGTATACTAAAATCAATCATATTGAGTGTTTATAAAAACATCTAAGGAAGGATCATCATGACACTACTTCAACTTAAATATTTTGTTACGGTATGCGATCACGGATCACTCAGTTTAGCGAGTAAAGTTTTATATGTGACGCAACCAGCACTATCTTCTGCGATTGCTCACTTAGAAAAAGAATATAACGTTAATTTGTTTGAACGGAAAAACAATACCATGATCTTAACTAAAGATGGTGAGTTTTTCTATGAAAAAGCGAAGAGCATTCTTGAAAGTGTTAACATGTTCGAACGCGATTTAAGTGATTTATCAAATCAAAAGACAACCATCAGAATTGGTGTTCCACCAATGATTGGATCCTTTTTATTTCCTAAGGTTTATGATCAATATATGATTGAGCATTTAGATGCTAGATTTGAAATATGGGAAGAAGGATCTTTGAGTGTTAGAAATAAGATCTTAAATGGGACATTAGATTTAGGGTTCACCATTCTTAATGATAGTGAAAATGAACATTATCAAAGAGAAGTTATTCTAGAAACAGAATTACTCTTTTGTGTTTCCAAATCAAATCATCTATCATCTAAAGAATCTTTAACGATTCAAGATATCCAAAATGAACCCATTATTTTAATGAGAGAAGGCTTTTATCAATCGCGATTGATTAAAGCCATGTATAACGAAATCGGATTAGCTCCCAATATTGTCTTGGTATCAAGTCAGATTTTAGTCATACGTAATTTTGTTAAGATCAATGCAGGTGGAGCATTCTTAATTAAGGAACTTGTCGACCCAGATGACCACTCTATCATCGGTATACCATTCAAGGAACCCATTAAATTGAGAATTGGTTTAATTTGGCGTAAAAACGCTGAATTACACCCTGGAGCGATTCAATTCGTCAATTATCTCAAGCACAGCTCATAGAAGCTATAAATTATATTTATAACGTATAAATAAATGCGAAAAGGAGCCTATAGTATACGGCCCCTTTTTTTGGTATGATTAAGGTGTTAACGCTTTCATTGATAGAATTGGGAGGTTTTTTATGGAAGAAACGGATTTGAAGACAAAAAAACAAGACAAAAATAAATTAATACCAATGCTAGGTAGATCAGGAATATGGACGATAATCCTGGTTTTTGTTATTATGCTATCTTCATTATTTGCGAGTCTCATTCAAAATGATTGGGGTAATGTCGAAATAACGACTGTTTACTTTGATGCAAGAGACGATCAAACAGTTGCTTATGATTTATACAAACCAATAACAGCAACAGAAGATAACAAAGCACCACTGGTTGTCGTCATTGCAGGCTTTCAACGCTCAAGAGAAACTCAAGGGCATGTTGCTCTAGAGTTTGCTAGAAGAGGGTTCGTTGTCATTAATATCGATCCTTATAGCCAAGGTGATTCATCATCAAGTCAAGGCATCCAAGGTAGTGCAATCGCAACAGTTGAAGGCTACGGTTCATTTGATATTATTGATTATGTTTATGATAATCCCGATGTTTACCCATTTATTGATAAAGCGCATATCGGTGTCACAGGACATTCAGCTGGTGGTAATGCAGCTTATCAAGCTGCAGTACACTTCGGAAAAGATTCTGTCAACAATGGTGGCGTCAGTAAAGTACACTCAGTCTTCATTTCTGGATATGTCTTATCCATCGCATCTGACATCTCATATTCAAAGAGTAACATGGGAATGGATTATGCACTCTATGATGAAGGCGCATTTAGAAATAAAGTTAATTTACTCGCACCAGAAGGAACAAGCTTATCTGATGTGACATGGATGACTGAAACACATGATTTTGTTAATTCAGGTTTAGTTCAAGCTGGATTACCAATTATTGACTACGGCACTCAAGTTGTCATTGAAAAGATTTATGGAAATCCTAACTTACGCAATATGCGTCAAGTGTTTAACACAGAAACAATTCATGCTTTCCAACCTTATAGTAAAGAAGCTACTGGAAAAATCATCAGATTTTTCGAGATAGCACTTGATTTTTCTAATCCTGAGATTGCTACATCCGATCAGGTTTGGACCTATAAAGAAGTATTTACAACCATATCACTTGTTAGTTCACTTGCTATGCTTGTTCCAATTGCTTCTCTTCTTTACCGGATTCCATTCTTTAAGAAGTCAAAACAAGATCCAATCTATATTACTGAAAAAAGAAGCACCTCACGACTTATCATCTACATCGTTGTCTTTATCATTTCTGCAGCATTCGCTGCACTGACATATCTACCATCTAGCCAACTCACATTTACTTTCTTCCCAGAGGCCAGCAATTCAGTCAATACGTGGTTCTTCCCACAAAGAATGACTAATGCAGTTGCGATATGGGCAGTATTAAGTGGATTATTCTCAGCATTGATGTTCATCTTAAGTCACTTAATCTTTAGAGGTAAAAAAGAACCTGGTAAGATTGAGACCACAGGATTAAAAGAAGAATCTAAACGTTGGGGTATTAAGCTTCCACTCAAAGACTTCTTCAAAACAGTTCTATTAGGAATATCTGTTGTTGTCATCTATCTTTTATTCTTCTCGCTTGTTTACATGATATTCCATGTTGACTATAGACTCATCTTTATCATGTCAGCAAGACATATCAATTTCAAGGTAATCTTACAGCTTCTAATGTATTTCCCATTGTTCTTTATCTTCTATTTCTCAAATTCAATTCGAGTCAATGGAAGTCAAATGCATGGTAAGCTACCAGAAAATGTGAAGTTGTTACTAGCAGGACTGATGAATATTGCTGGTTTAGCAGTTATTCTCTTTATTCAATATTATGCATTCTTTACAACAGGTACAATCGCATTTACAGAATTAGCAGATGGAACGACACAATGGTTATACGTAAATATCTTATTTACATTGGTACCAGTGATGTTCTTAATGCCATTCTTTAATAGATGGTTCTATAAGTTAAGTGGTAATTCATATCTAGGACCAATCATTATTTGTGCAATCTTTGTTTTATTCGCACTTAGCAACTCAGTTGCATATATTCCTATTTGATTCGCTAAATTAATAAGATAGTCCATTAAAAGTAAAAATATGAAAAAAAGGAGATTTCAATTTAATTTGAGGACTACAAATAAAATTGGAAAATACATTAAACATCAAGGTTTGATGTAGGAAAGGAAAAAAATATGAAAAAAATATTTTTAGTAATTGCAATGATACTGATGTTAGGTATAGTTGTGGGTTGTCAGAAAGACCCAGTTGTAGAACTAACCTATACAGTTACATTTGATTCAAACGGAGGAACAGCAATTGATGATCAAGTCATTCTTAATGGCGGTAAGGTCACAAAACCTGCTGATCCTACAAAAGAGGGTTTCCTCTTTGATGGCAAATGGATGAATGGCACATTTGAATGGGACTTCGCGATTGACATCGTTACAGAAGATATCACACTTGTTGCTGGATGGATTGAAGTTTCTACAACTCCAACCAATATCCAAGTGAGTGATGAGTTATTCTCATCAACACTCGTATGGCAGCAAACAGATGCTGAACTTCAAACTTTTGTTGTATCGATTAAACCACTCGGTAGTAGTACCTATACTGTCGTTCCTGGTACTATATCAATCGAAACTACAGATGTACTTGATACAGTAACATTTACGCCAACAGTTATTCCTTTAGGCGGTTATTATGGCGTTAAGGTTGAAACTGGTTCAGAAGTAGGATCAAGATATTCATTATTGTTAGGAGGAGCAGGAACTGTTGCTAATCCTTATATGGTAAGTAAAGGATCAGAAGTTATCGCTTTATTAGAAGATGATACACTTGCTGATAAAGCATTCTTACAAGTTCAAGATGTTTTAACAACACTAACTCAACCAATTGAAATCAATAATGATAGACAAATTAGTTTCAGTGGTGTTTGGGATGGTGGTAATTATGCAATCTCATTTACTGGTAATGGTGGGTTATTCCATGAAATTACAAGTACAGGTGTTGTTAAGAACTTAACGGTTGCTTCAACAACTGTCTTAAGCGCACAAGAAGGTAATGCTTATCCAATTGGTGCTATAGCTAATACGAACAATGGTTTAATTGAAAATATTACAGGTGGTGCTAGTTTAACTAATGCAGATATCCAAGGTTTCTTACCAGTTTTTGATGGTGTTGTTGACACAACAGATACAACAACTGGTGCTGGTGGTATTGCAGGGATTAACGGCGAAACTGGTATTATTAGAAATGTTACCGTCAGTGGTGCAGGTGCTGTCAAAGCCGGGCGCGGTGTTGGTGGTGTCACAGCTTATAATTATGGTTTAATAGAATTTGCTACAGTTACAGCAACACTTCCTGCTGGTAATCAAGCAAACAGTGCAAGAAGTTCTAACACCTATTCATTTGGTGGTGGTATCACAGGATTTAACTTTGGTACTATTTCTAAGAGTGTCGTCAGTGGTAGAGTATTCGCTCAAAGCGCATATAGTACAACTGGTGATGGTAATGAAGGTAAGAACGTTGCTTTTGGTGGTATTGCTGGTTACAATGAAGGTTTAATTACTGAAACTTCATTTGCTAGATCAATCATTAGTGCAAAAGAATTCATTCCTAAAGATCAAGCAGAAGCATTAGGTGATTCAGCGAATAACTTAGGCGTTGCATCAATTCATGGTGATTTATATATTGGCGGTATTGCTGGTATTAATGCCGGAGAAATCACTGATGTTTATGTTGGTGGTGCCTTAATTGGTGGTAGAGACTTTGTTGGTGGTGTTACTGGTTTAACACTTACTGGTGGAACAATTTCTAATACTTATGTATTTGCTAATGTCAGCATCAAAGATGATGGTGGACTTAAAGTCACTCTAGCAAATGCTAAGACAACACTTACAACTTATGATATCGCTCCTAGTGGATTTGATACAAATAGCGTATTCTTTAGAGAACTACTTAATTCAAGAACAAGTAATAATTGGACACCTGGTGATTTAGATGCTCCTATGCTTCCTGAATTTACAGGTGCTGATTTAACAATGGTTGGTAATAAGTTTGCTTCAAGTGGTGTCTTATTATGGCAACAAGGTGCAGTAACTGGCGTTGATATCTTACTTGATACAATCGTCTTACCTTATGGTGCTACACAAGCATTAGACTTTGCAGTTACACCATCTAACGCACCAGATACATTTACCGTATGGACATCAAGTGATGATCAAATCGTTGAAATCTTAGGTGAAGGCGTCATTAAAGGTATTGCTGCAGGTACTGCAACAGTCACTGTAACAACAAGAGATGGTAGTTATACTGATACCATTGAAGTTACTGTTGAAAATTATGAAATGATTGATAGTGTTACTGTAACTGCTGATGTCTTAACATTACCAGCTCCAAATAACAGTGAAGATAGACTTCCTGTTGATATTGGAACAGTAGTAACGTTCACAGTTGATATTCTACCTGTTACAGCTGATTATCAAAACTTTACACTTTCTTCATCAAATTCAAGAGCATCTGTTGATGGTAATGTAGTCACATTCTTATATGGAAATACAGGACCTGGTAACGTAAGTATTAATGTTACTTTTGAAGATGCAAGTGTTGCAGCTTTAGAATATCGTTTCTTAACAGTTCAACCAGTAGTTGATGTTCCTATTGAAAGTGTTGTTGTAACAACTGATACAGTTAACTTACCAGAAGCAAACAACTCAGAAGAAAGATTTGAAGTTGCAATTGGAACAATAGCAACTTTCACGGTTGATATTCTTCCTTTAAATGCAACAACTCAAAGTTATACTATTACATCATCTAATGATAAAGCTACAGTTGCTGGAAATGTTGTAACATTTGTTTTAGGCTCTGGAGTGGGCGATGTTGATATTACTATTACATTTGATGATACAGCTCAAGAAACTCTAGTATATCAACTCACAACAGCTGAAGTCGTGGCTGATGTTCCTATTGATAGTGTTGTCGTTACAGCTGATGTCTTAACATTACCTGAAGTTAATAACAGTGAAGTAAGAGACCAAGTATTTATTGGTACAGTTGTTACTTTAACAATTGATATATTACCAGGAAATGCTACAAATCAAAATTATACAGTAACGACATCAAATTCAAGAGCAACAGTTGATGGAAATGCTGTCACATTCGTATGGGGTAATACTGGTCCTGGTAGTGTTAGTATCAAGATTTTATTTGAAGATACAACAGTAGGTGTAGCTGGATTACTTGAATACCGTTTCACTACAGTAGAAGTTGTTCCAGTGACAGATGTTACTGTAACTACTGATGTCCTAACATTACCCGAAGCAAATAATAGTGAAGTTAGAGACTTAGTTGAAATTGGAACTGTCGCAACTTTCACCGTTGACATTCTACCTCTTAATGCAAGTTATCCAGGTTATACGATAACAACATCAAATTCAAGAGCTGAGGTTGTTGGAGATGTTGTCACATTCGTATATGGTAATACTGGTCCAGGTAGCGTTAGTGTCGTCGTTACATTTGATGATCCAAGCGTTGCTTCCTTAGAATATAGATTTACAACATTTGAACAAGTCATTCCTATTACTAGTGTTACAGTAACTGCAGACACATTGACATTACCAAACGTCAATGATAGTTTAGATCGACTTCCAGTAGTTAGAAATACTATTGTAACTCTAACTATTAATATTCTTCCAGAAAACGCTACAAATCAAATTTACGTAGTAACCATTTCTAATTCAAGAGCAACAGTTGATGGTAATGTTGTTACTTTCGGTACCTCTACTGTAGGTAGCGTAAGTATTAAGATATTATTTGAAGATACTACTGTGGGAGTGCCTTTTGTAGACACTGAATTAAAAACTTGGGGAATGCTTGAATATCGCTTCACGGTTACAGACTAAATGTATTTATTACTTAGAAAGGCAGTGATATGATGGATATAATGGAAGAATCATTAGCGCTACATAGAAAATTAAAAGGTAAAATATCGGTTGAAAGTAAATTCGATATTAAGAATAAGAAAGATTTATCATTAGTATATACACCAGGTGTTGCAAGCAGCTGCCTTAGTATTAAGGATAACCCTGAAGAAGCTTATGAATTAACTTCTAAAAATAATACTGTTGCTGTCATCAGTGATGGCACAGCAGTATTAGGATTAGGGGATATTGGCCCACTTGCGGTAATTCCCGTCATGGAAGGCAAATGTGCAATCTTTAAAAGATTCGCTGGTATCGATGCAATTCCAATTGTATTGGATACTAAAGACGTGGATGAATTAGTTAAGACTATTTCTTATTTAGCACCTTCTTTTGGTGGTATCAATTTAGAAGATATTAGTGCACCTAGATGTTTTGAAGTTGAAAAGAGATTAAGAAGTATGTTGGATATTCCTGTTTTTCATGATGATCAACATGGAACAGCAATCGCATGTAGTGCTGCACTAATCAATGCACTCAAGCTTGTCAAAAAAGATTTAGTAACAGCTAAGATCGTTATTAATGGTGCAGGTAGTGCAGGGATTGCGATTTCAACATTCCTATTAGGATTAGGAGCTAAGAATTTAATTGTTTGCGATCGAGCAGGCATCTTAGATCCTGAAACACAAAATCTAAATTCATCACAAATCGAAATGGCACATATGTCTAATTTGGGAAACATTAAAGGTTCTTTAAGTGTTGCTTTAGCTGGAGCTGATGCTTTTATTGGTGTTAGTGCTGGAAATGTTGTAAATCAGGCAATGGTTAAATCAATGAACAAAGATGCTGTTGTATTTGCACTTGCAAATCCAACACCGGAAATAACAAGAGATCTTGCACTTGGTGCAGGAGCTAGAGTTTATGGTGCTGGTATCTCTAATATTCCTAACCAGATTAATAATGCACTTGTGTTCCCAGGATTATTTAAGGGATTATTAAAAGCAAGAGTTAAACAAATCGATACGGATATGGAGATTGCTGCATGCAAAGCATTAGCAAGTCTCGTATCAGATCAAGAATTAAGTGATGATTATATTATCCCAGATGTATTTAATGAAAATGTGACTAAAGCAATTAGTGAAGCAATCATTAAATGCCAAAGTGAAAAATGAAGAAGTTATTGATTGCGATCTTGCTCTTGACATCACTCGTACTTACAGGATGCGAAACTGAAACAGACCCAATCATACCAGTAGATCCTAAAGTTAGTTCTTTGGATAAAGAGGATTTAACAAGTGATTATGTTTCTTGGTATGGCAGACATCAAACTGTTGGCGATTATGAGTATTTCTATCATACAGCAACAGGTTTTAAGGTGAACTTTACGGGAAGAATTGTTGATATTACCTTATCACTTTCTGATAAGAATAATGACATCTATTTTTCTCTTGCCAAAGATGATGAATCCTTATTAGATGGAGAAGTTTTAGTTTTAAGTGAAGAGATGCAAACATTTCAAATTACCTTTGATACATATGATGATCATCAGATCCAACTCGTTAAACGTAGTGAACCTGAAGACGGTGTAACCTCTTTAGTGTCACTAGTAACAAACGGAGAATTTAATAAGATAACAGAAGATACGACTGCACCCCATTTTCTTTTAATTGGTGCCTCAGGGATATCTGGTCATGGTGCATTAGGAAATGAAGGGCAAAGAAGAACAACTGAAAATTCTTCATCGCTTCATTCGTTTGGTTATTTAACAGCTGTCCAATTTGGGGGTACCTATGAATTTGTAAGTAACTCAGGTTGGGGATTAGCATTTGGCTTTAATGATACAAGCGGTCAGGTAAACATTAATAAGGCTTATGATTATATTGGTATTGATGCGAATCAAGATATTGTTGATGTTCTATACGACCATAGTGTTGTACCCGATATTATCATCGTCAATATTGGTGGTAATGATTATACTTCAGTCATTAATAAGTTAAGTGGATTTGCTAAAGAAGATAAAGTTAATGAGTTTAAAAATACAGTTGCAGAGTTTATCTTGAAATTAAGAGAAGATGCGCCAAATGCGCATATTTTCTGGACGATAACAACCGGCTCCTTAAACGGAACGGCAGCTGCTAGTGTCTTTGGTTTATTAGATCCTGCTGATCAAGCGTTTGTTCATATGGTTATTATTAAAAATGTTGGTGAAGATGGTGATCCAGAAGGTGCGGATAATCATTGTTCCTATTTTACACATCAAAGATCAGCCGATTTGATTGCTGCAGCCATTCTAGAATTCACAAGTTTAACAAAAACAGAATAAGATAAAATCCCAGATATAAAAAAAAGGTAGATAAGCGATTTAATTTGCTTACCTACTTTTTTTATCTTCTTCTTCTAAATATACCTGCACCACCACTTGATCCTCCACCGCCTTTATTGATGATGAATCCACCACCTAGAATAAAGAGAAGTAAAAAAGGAAGTGCTGCAGATAGTTTTTCTCCCCATGTAGAAAATGGAGAAAGTAAAAATATAATTAAACTCATTGGAATTGGATCTTCATATGAAGTATTCGGATTATTGATTAAATACTCTTCATAGACGCTCATATCATAATCAAAGCTCTCATAGCCATAGACATCAACATAAATTGCTGATAGCAATTCATATTCCATGTTCATGACTGCTAGATCTAAGTCATACCACTCATCACTATATAAGGTGTTATCAACGATGACACCTAATTGTGCTGGTGAGACATATTGTTCCATGCGATATCCAAGTTCTATTTGCGTTTCTATCAGTTCCAAATACTCAATTTCATTTTCAGTATAAGGTTGGAAGAACAAGAGAACAAGAATACCCATATCATCATCACCAATGCGCCATTGGCGATAGATTTCAGTTTTATCGTAATTAGCGACATCATCCCGGGTTTCAACTTCAAAGGTTGCTATAACGAGTTGTGCGCCACCATCTGTCTTATCTTGTGTACTCTCATATAAACGCTCACCCTCACGTCTTATGCTATCTCTAGTAGCTTCATAAAGGATGTTTGCATAGTCGTTGATATAAAAAGCATTAGTTGGTCTTGGATACTCATCCTTTTTGCATGCTGAAAGAACGATAAGAATGGTGAACAGTATAAGTATAGATAATATTTTTTTAATCTTAATCGAATTCAATGACTGGGACTTCATCTGCACCATCGTTCATCTTCCAGTATTCAACACTCTTGTCAAATCCAAACATACCTGCATAAAGAACTCTTGGGAATCTTCTAACTGATGCATTGTAATCTTGAACTGCTTCATTGTAATCACGTCTAGCAACAGCTAGTGATGATTCAATCGAAGATATTTCATCGATTAACATATAATATGATCCCGCAGTAGCAATATTAGGATAATTTTCCATAACGACAAGCAAATTAGCTAAAGAAACAGCTTCAAGTGCATCAGCAGCGATTAACTCATCTTGAGTGCCTGCCCTTGTTTATCGCTTCTTAATTTAAGCAATTCTTCTTG
>CAZMIG010000031.1:0-13095 GCA_964566285.1 uncultured Mariniplasma sp.
GGTCTTTTAGTATTTAGCAAGATTTTATGCTTGACTTCTAATAGTTAGTCTCCTAAAGCGAATGGATATTTCTTTTGTTATATAAAATATAACTAAAAGATAATGATCCAATAATAATAATGATTGCTACAAGTATGAAAACAAGATCTAATTTTCCGGTAACAAGTATTTCAGCAGGATCAAAATAGGCATAGGGCGTAAAGTATGCTAAAATTTCGGAACTAAATAGTGATTTAAATCCATAGACAATATAAAGTCCAAAACCCATGATCATTGAAAAACTGATGACACTTGCAATTTTTCTTACAGATACCGAAATAAGCATACCAACCGAAAGGAAAAACAGTTGAAATAGCACAATCGTTGAAAGAACAAGGATAATATTCCCAAATTCTATCACACTATCACCTTTAAACATAAGCAAAGCTGCAATGCTACCTATCCATGTTGCTATATTTACAATAGTTAAAGATGTTAACGCTGCTAAAAATTTAGCTATAATAATTTGTGTTCTTGAAATTGGCTTGCTCAATAAGAAATCAGCAGTCATTTCTCTTTCTTCAACTGACAACATATGAAATCCATAATTTGCCGCTTGAATTGCTAATGGTATTTGCATCATGCCAAAGGTTAATGCAAAATATCCAAGTATTGAACTCATCGGTAAATCTGGACGCATCCCTAAGAAGGCTAAAAATTCTTCTGGGTAACTAGCAAGTAGTTCATCTAATGCACCGGCATCAGCAGACATAGCAGGAAAGAACGCTAAATAAGCAAAAATTGATAACGAAACAGCTAAACTCCAAATAAGTATTGATCTTTTAAGCATTCCTAATTCAAATAAGTAAATATTCATCATATCACCTACTCGTAGTAATGCATAAAGATTTCTTCTAATGTTGGTTCTTCGATGATAATATCGGTTAATTCCAGTTTAGCAATGATCTTAACGATTTGATTTACATCACCTTTAAAGAAGAAAGTTACCTTATCTTTTCTTTCTTTAAGTTCAGATACACCTTCAATTTCAAACTTTCCGTGATCTAAATTAGATCCTCTAATGGTGAACTTCTTATAATTATCATGTTTCAAAGCTTTAACATCTTGAATGCTAACAATATTTCCATCTTTAATGATTGCCACTCTGTGACATAACTGTTGAACTTCACTTAAGATGTGAGAACTAAAAAGGACAGTTGCTCCTTTTTTATTTTCTTCAGCAATCAAATTAAAGAATTTTTGTTGCATCAATGGATCAAGTCCGCTCGTTGGTTCATCTAACACTAATAACTTAGGTGAGTGTAACAACCCTTGGACAATTCCCACTTTTTTCTTATTTCCATAAGATAAATCTTGAATTCTTCGATTTAAATCAAGTTCCATAATTTCTGATAACTCTTTAATTCTTGCTGAACAATCATGATCATAAAAACTTGCAGAATAATTTAATAAGTCAATAACTTTCATTTTGTCATAGTAAAAAATTTCAGATGGTAAATAACCAATATCTTTTCTGGCTACACTGCCAAATTTAATTGCATCCTGCCCAAAAATGTTTACTGAACCGCTCGTTGGATAAATTAGGGAAAGCATTGTTCTAATGGTTGTGGATTTTCCAGCACCATTAGGTCCAATAAATCCAAAGATTTCTCCTTCTTTAACATTGAAATTAATATCTTCGCATCCTTTGACATTTCCATAAAACTTTGTTAAATGATTAAATTCAATCGCGTTCATGTTTGTTCTCCTTTGAGTTTATCGATAATCGAGGTTGCACATAAATGCCCAGTCGATAAGGCAATCGTAATATTGAATCCTCCTATAGGTCCGTGTAGATCTAGGGTTTCACCAGCAAAATATAATCCTTCATATTTTTTTGATTCCATTGTTTTTGGATTAAGTTCGCTTGTTAGAATACCTCCTGCGTTAACAAATGATAAATCTCTTGTTTGCACGGAGTCTATTTCTATAATAAAGTTTATTAAATATTCAATAACTCTATTTAGTTCTTTTTTCGACAATTCACTGATGTGCTTGTTTTCTACTTTAGCAAGTTCACATACTTTTTTTGCTAACCTTTTGGTTGTTAGGTTTTCTAATAATGTTTGAAGCTTTGTTTTCATGTATTGTGGATCATTAACGATATGTCTGAGTTGTTCTCTTGATTGACTCACTAATGGAAATGAAACATGGACCTTACCTTCTAATAATAGCTTATAAATATCTTCTGAAGCATGCATTACAGCTGGTCCGCTAAGTCCAAAATGTGTAAAGATCATACCCCCAGTATATGTTTTATGGGTTCCTATAATCTTAAATAAGGTGTTTTCTAAAGATACGCCTTGTAAATCTTTGTAGTGCTCAATAACCTCTTTAGAAAAAACGTGTGTCTCTGCAGGAGTGAATGGAATATAATCAATGTTAAATGGCTTAATTAAGACAATTCCATCTCCACTGCTTCCAGTTGTTGGATAACTGTTTGACCCTGTAGCAATGATTATATTCTTTGATTGAAATATGTCATTAGCTGTTTGAATGATATATATATTGTTTTCTAAGTTAATTTTTTTAACTGAATTGTGAAGCTTAATATGCTGTGGTTTTATATCATTGAGTAAAGCTTCTAAAACACTTGAACTCATTTGAGTTTCAGGAAAGTATTTTAGATTTTCCTCTAACACTAAATTGAGCTGATGTTTTCTAAAGAACTCAATAACGTCATTAGATCCGAAACGCTTTAATGCATGGTAAAGAAATTTTTTATGTTTAAAATTTAGGGAACCAATAAAGTTTTCTATCGTTAAATTATTGGTTACATTACATCTTTTACCTCCAGAAATCAAGAGTTTCTTTCCAACGCGTTCATTCTTTTCTAGCAAAAGGTAATTGATATGATTGTTTTCTAGAACATTACTTGCCATCAGTCCAGCAGGACCTCCACCAATAATGATTGCATCATAGATCATTTTTGTCTCCATCTTATTAGATTAAATCGATGATTCCTTTATTTGCTGAATTTAATATTTCGTTATTTAACTTACCCAAATTTTTTATCGTTTGATCAACATCTACCTTATTAAGTCCAAATCCATCACAAGAAACAGCTCCATCTAAAATCATCTTTCCAGCAATGATGCCATTCATTGCTGCAAATGATACTTTATATGTACATGAAACCTTTGCTCCATCACAGACAAAACCCATCGAAGTCGATAAATATAAGTTAACGGCATCTTTGATTTGATTTCTACTTCCACCTTTGACGTAAGTTATACATGCAGCACTGCTACATCCTGTAGCATGTCCCGTTCCACAAAGTACAGTAACAATATTCATTTCTTGTTTGATGTAAACACTCGTAAAAAAGGATAATACGATTAGTTTTTGTCTTTCTAATTCGCTTAATTCATAAACATCACTTAAAAACATCGGTGTAATCAGTGTTCCTATGCCTAAATTCCCGCTACCTGCAACACCGTAAACTGTATAGATATCACCAATCATTCTTTTTTTCGAGGGAACTTCAATGTGCTCTCTTAGAAAATTGGATAAATCATGAACACATGTTTTCTGCGCTTTACTTAAATCTTCAACAAGATAATTCCCTTTTTGTTTCTTGATTTCATCGCGTGCACTATCATATTGTATTTTTGCGATATTAAACAATTCGCTCAATCCATCAAAATCACCTTTTACCACAAAATCATAAAGTTCATCAAATGATTCAATCTTATATTTGTTCACTCTTCCAATTAAAGCATCTTTTTCAAACTCAGGAAGCTTTTCACCGTTACGCACAACACTTGTCACATTATCATAGAAATCTTTAATGATGATACGAACTTTATCACCTTCATGTGTTGTCATATATAATTCTTCATATAAAACTGCATTTTCAAATTTTTTATGCTTAATTGAAACTTCTATTTCACTTAATAGTGTTTCAATTTTTTCAATATCATCATTTGTAACACTTTCAAATACACTCAATTGTTTTTTAGGATTTTTTAATAATATGCCTAAAGCAAGTGCTTTGTCTAACCCACTTTTTCTTAGACCCGGAACACCAACATTGACACTGTTTTTATAGAGTTCTTCGCTCATAAGTAAATCGATAGATTTAATTTTACTGTTTCTTAAAATGTAAGCTCCAATGGAAGCAATATATCCAACAACACCAATATCTGTACAACCCATTGTCTTCGTTAAATTACTTTCTAATATGCGTTTTGCAGTAAAATTGTCCAAGTTTTCGTCCTCAATTCAATAATATTTATGTTATTATTATCAAATATTTCTTTCAATTTAGTCTTACAATCATTATAACATGTATTAGCTAATACATAAATCAAGTAAAGAGAAAAGCACTTTAGAGTAAATCTCTAAAATGCTTCATATTTATTTATTAAATCTGATAGAGCTTCATTGCTTCTTGGAGCGATATTTTTTCTAGATTCTTTTTCGCAACAAATGCTCCTACATAAAATATCAACACATAAATAATTAGGCTAACACCCATTTGCCACCATTCTAATTTTAATGGAAACATCATATTGAAATATCTAGCAAAGAACACAGCCATTAGATGAAATGATAATAACGCAATAGGGATACATAATATAAAGATTAAAATACCATATCCCAAATATCCTCCTAAAATCATACCATCAATTTCTTTGTTGTTATAACCCATGACCTTAAATAATGAAATATTATAAAAATTATCTTCAATAGTCATCACGGTTAAAATGTAAATAACACTTGCTCCAATGATAACTGAAGTCCCAATCATCAAAACAACAAACAGGTTAAAGAATTTTTGCATTTGATCTGCTTGCTTCAAAATATCGTCAGTGTTAATAACAACCATATATTTTGAAGTATCTAAACTCGTTTTACTATAGACTACATTATAAAACGTTTCGGTATTATTAACTAAAAGACTTAATGATGCCCGGTCCATATAGGCTTTATTTCCACCATATTCATCAGTGATGCCTTCTATTGTTACATTTTTTGCTTCACTACCAATTTCTAAACTAAATTCATCTCCCACTTTATATCCTCTCGTGAGTGACAACGATCTTGTAATAACAATACCATTTTCAATACTTAAATCATCCGTGATATCTCTATTTTTACTATCAAATAATTTATGAAGTTGTGTTGATGGATCTAGACCGACAATTTCTATTTCTTCACTACCCAATAATACTGATGGTAGGTCAATAACTTCTTCATTACCTGTGCCAACCTCACAGACTCCAACATAATCACAGTACCCAATATATTGAACTTCAGTTCTTTCATAATAATTGACCATCATCCGGTCATAAATACCACTCATTGAAAAACTAAAAAGAACTAGAAATGCTGCGAAAAACATACCAATAATGTAAACATAAAACTTAATAGAGCTTCTATAAAGGAGTAAATGCTTCAACTTAGTTGTGATCTTGAATTGTTTTAAATATTTACTGACAACTCTAGTCAACCAATTACTTGAAGATGTGACTTGAGGATTTAATAGCTCAACTGGTTTTTTATTAAGCATATTGACAATAAGAAAATATCCAAGTCCAATAATGAAAGTAAATGGTATAACAACTGAGATAATAAACGTTTTCCATGTCTGAACTACATCAATTGTAGGAAGTAAATAAAACTCTAAGATCATGTCTTTCATTGGTGTAGCAAATAAATATCCCAGATAATAACCAACAAAAATTGCTGGTAGTGCCATAATACTAATAAAGAAAATATAAGGGAGTGCAATTTCACTGTTTTTATATCCAAGTGATTTAAGTAATCCGATAGGTCCCCTTTGAGAATTGAGTACTTTAGATACCATAATACCAACAATCATTAATGCAATCAATGAAATTAAAAGACTTACTCCAATGCTTTCCGCTTTACCACCAGCAAGATCAGCGTAAATTCCTCCACTTCTAACATTGTTGACAGTTAAAACCACATTCGTTACAAAATTTAAATCTGTATCATTACGATAAGTATCAATAACATCTGTTTTAAATGCATCTTTAGTATATCCATTGATAAATGCACCCGCAATAACAAATTGATTCGTTTCACTCAAATTCTCGAATTCTTCATCGGTCATTAAAGCTGGTGATTGTGTTTTATTATCTAATATTAAATCAGATGAAAACAGCGCCAGACTATAATCAGGAACTAAAACGAATCCCCTTATTGTATAATCCTTCCCATTGATATTAAAACTATCTCCAATATCGAGATTATTACTTTTGGCAAAAGCATTACTAATAGCAATCTCGTCATTTTCAGTTGGTGCCTCACCTTTGACATAATAACTTGTGTCAACCAAATAATTTTCTTTAAGTACTCTCAATTTATATGAATCTTCACCAAAATTGAAATAGATATCTTTATAATCTCTTAGCTCAAGTTGAATATTATCATACTTATCCATAATGACTTGAAGTCTATTTGTTTGAATTTGATCATAGCAAGCACTATTAATTGTTTTTAGCAAACTTAAAGTAGGAGGTAGATTCAATGGATCGATACCACATGAAGCTACGATATAGTTGGCATCATCTTCTAAAATGAAATTAAGCATATCAATAGAGAAATCTTCTTGATTCGAACTATCAAAATATGCCTCAGATGGCTCTAGAATGCCTCCAATGCTATAATCCATAGAAGTGTAGCCAAAACTACTCAAAGCCATAATAACCCCAAGTAAGATGAGTTGTACCCATTGTTTTTTTAATGTACGTAATACATTTTTAAATAACATACTATCCCCACTTAATTTCAGAAGCTCTTTGTTTGTTTTCATTAACAATAACGTCAACTACTTCTCCTGAATTCAATTTAATTGTTCGATCTCCCATGATAGCTATACTAGGATTATGTGTAATTAATACGACTGTTGTTTTAAACATTTCATTAAGTTTTTGAATGATGCCTAATATTTCTTTAGCATTCACTTCATCTAATGCTCCAGTAGGCTCATCACAAAATAGTATTTTAGGATTTTTTACAACTGCTCTTGCTATGCTGACCCTTTGTTGCTCTCCACCACTTAACTGAAAAGGATATTTATCAATATTAGGTGTCAAGCCAACTTGCTCAACAATTTCTTCAACAGTAAAAGGATCCAATCCCACTTCTCTTCCCACTTCAATATTTTCGCGAACACTAAGTGTCTGTAAAAGATTATATTGCTGAAAAATAAACCCCAGGTTATCTCTTCTAAATTTAGTTAGCTCTTTGCTATTCATTGCGCTTATATCTTCAGAGTCAATAAATATCTTTCCATTTGTTGGAGTGTCTAAACCACTGCATACATTGAGCATTGTGCTCTTACCACTTCCGGAGGGTCCCAATAAGATGATAACTTCGCCATTATTAATTTCTAAATCAACATCCTTAAGCGCAACGGTTTGTACTTCACCCGTGATATAAACTTTATTTACTTTCTCTAATTTAATGCTCATCTTTAACTTCTCCTTTGATATATCCTTTAATCAATATGTTTATCTTTGATTTAATATGTGCATTCATTACATCAAGTGTCGTTGATTTATCATAAACATACATCATTAATTCATAAGCCATGATACTATATACTATTTCACTTAATGCCTTTGTATCGGTTTCAATCATGGCATCTTGTTTAATCAACCTATCAAAATATTCAGAGAGTTCCATCATGTAAATAAAATCAAGTTCTACAAGTTTCTTAAACTTATCTGGATTCTTTTTAGCAAGTTTGATCGTAGCAACAACAATTTCACTTAAGATCAATCTCGGGATTTTAAACATCATACCAATTGATTTATACATGTGATTATAAATCGCTTGTGTGATATTGTCACTAACAATTAAAGCACTTTTATGCCCTTCTTCATTTTCCATAAACTCTGTGTAGATTGCTTCAAAAAAGAGTTCGGTTTTATCTTCAAAATAATTAAATAATGTTCCCTCTGCTATACCGACTTTTTTAGCAATGCTCTTCGTAGATGTTTTATCAAACCCTTCTTGAACAAACATCGCTCTACTTGTATCTATAATCCTTTTTCTAACGATTTCTTGCTCTTCCTTACTAATACGTGCCATGTGATCCTCCTAAATATGAGTGTGCTCATATGATTACACTCATATTATAAACCCAATGAGATTAAAAAATCAAATATCAAAAAAAAGTATCATCAATCGATGATACTTATATTAGTTATTATTCTTCTATTATTTGTCGTTGTATTTTAAAATTGCTACTTGTTTTTTCATATTCTGATTTATCTCAATCAAATCTCCATCATAATACACAACATCATTTTTATCAAATAAATCTGTAAAAGATTCCAGATTACCCAAAACTTGAAAACCATAATTTCCAGATTTAAAATGCATCGGTAAAACGACTTTAGGCTGAAGAAGATCGATAATAGTTTTTGCCTGAACTGCATCAATCGTATAATATCCACCAACTGGAATCATAATGACATCGGGGTTTTCCAACTTCTTTATTTGGTCATCTGACAACATACATCCTTGATCGCCAAAATGAATAACTTTTAATCCATTTGAATTGATAATATTGATATTGCTAGGACCTCTTTTAGCTCCTTGAACATCATCATGAAATGAAGCAATCATCTCTATAATGAATGGATTCTTTATCTTTGTTTTTATAATGTGAATTGCTTTTGTATAACTATGATCCCCATGTCCATGACTACAAATCACCTGATTTGCTTTTTCATCAATAGGTTTTGTACCCGGTATCATTTGTGGCCCATATGGATCGATAACTAAATCATAACCATCCTGACTTATCTTGAAGCAAGAATGCCCCAACCATTGAATTTTCATAACAACACCTCCTAAGATATTCTTTTTATATGTTTATATTGTATATCATCACATGTCAATTTATTTAATATTGATAAAATAATTCAACACCTATACATGTGAATAGAAAAAAAGGGCATCTCTATTTCTAGAGAAACCCTTAATTTGTGGACTCATTGAAAATTATAGTTTAACAACGTTTGCAGCTGTTTCGCCGCGATCGGTGTTTGTAACGTCAAATTCTACTTTGTCGCCTTCTTCAAGTGATTTGTATCCTTCAGTTTGAATTGCGCTAAAATGTACGAATACATCTTTGCCTTCTTCTGTAGAGATAAATCCATATCCCTTGTCTGAATTAAACCATTTTACTGTTCCTGTCATGTCGATTACTCCTTTTTTTAAATGTGATCTGTCGTCATTACTGACTTTCACCATTTATAAGTATACACCATTTTCGCGTAAAACCAAACTATTAGTGAATTTAATTTGAATATATCGACAAAATATCAGTCATTTGCTGATAAAATCCCAATTATGGGTGAATTTAACTCAAATCCCATAAAATATTATTTTTTTAGATTCTTATCAAATCAATATAATTACATACTCATAAAGTATGGATTATCAACAAAAATAACCAAATTTTATTACTTCATTTTATAAAGGAAATCAAGATATCTTTTTAATGATTTTTTTGCTATTGGAAAATATTCTAAACTTTTAAATTTATCATGATTTATTATTTTTCCGTAAACTATCAAATATTCTCTTGCATTATTATATTCGAATAAGTTCTTTTTTACTTGCTCGTCATCAATCTCTAAATCATTTACAATGTTCTTCAATACATTCGTATAAGCAGATAACGTAGCTTCTTTCCATGAGTTTTTATTAAAATTAACACTTGCATTTTTGGGTTGCCAATTCTGTAACCATTTTCTAAACATTTGTTCGCGTTCCATATCTTACCTCATATTTCATCGTTTTGTACTGTGTTGATATTGTAACATTTTTATACTATAATGTGTACTTATCTAAAAACGAAGTAAAGAAAAAGCCCATCTCTATTTGAAATGAGCTTAAATGTAGATTTTTAGTTTAATCTACAAGAAGTTATGAATGACTTGTATATGATTGCTTTAAAACCATAGCTGTAAAGAACGTTTCTATCATATACTTTATCTTTAATTACAGTATTGTTTACTTATCTTTTCCATTTTATTGGGATAAAAAGAAAAAACCACTACACTAAGAGAAGTGATTTTCTAGTAATCTCAGAAAAAATTAAATATTTAAAAAATATATATTGGTCTATTCTTTTGTCCAATATACATTAATGCTCATGTATAATTTGGAACCTTTTAGATCATACAAGTCTGATACGCCCATTAAAATGGCATCAGGGTCGTTAAACACAAAATGATATCCACTGCTGAGTTCTTCCCAAGTACCATAGCTTACAAGTACGTCATTATAAGTTACTGAAAACGTACCGTCTTCCAATACATCCATATATAAATATCCATTATCTTGATCATCCACGTTCCACATGGTGACATTTGTAACCCAAGTAAAATTGGTTGGAACACTGCCTATTTCATGTTCCCATGTGCCTGTTATCGTTGTGTCTGGTTCTCCAATTAGTGATGAAATCGCGATGACTAGAATGACAATGATAATGAGAAAAGAGCCAGATACAATTATGATCTGCTTTGGTTTGGAAAATTTTTGAAGCCAATTTCCTATATTTTGAGTCCATTTGGGTGGTGCTTTACTGACAACCTGTTTTCCCTGCGAAATGGATAAAACTGTCGCATCAATATTGTTTTCGTTGTTAGAAGCTGTTGGAGGAATAGAAGTCGATACTGAGGATTGGTTCATTCGACTCGATTTCATTACCGATTGAAGTTTGGTAATTTTTACGATCCCAATAATAATCATGATAAGTAAAGCCAATGTTAATATGATACCTTGTGAAGTATTCATTCCACCGTTGGTGATGAAAATCACCAAGGCGAAAAATAATGCAACTGTAACAAAAATAAAGACAATAAGAAGTGATTTGTTTTTCTTTTGAACAGGATTTTTTTCCATGGTATTCCCCCTTGATAATTATGCCTTCATTATATTCTCGTCAAAGAATGTTGTCAATATATTTTTGTGGATATTCTAGTAATCATTTCACTACCTCAGTCACACGACGAAATAAAATAACTAGCAATCAATAAAGCATACGTTTTTAAAAACACTTGAAGTTGTTACTATTGTGTATCTAAATTCTATGATTTAAATTTGTTTGCAGATTAAAATCCATAAAAATTGCTGAAAGTTCACGCTGCGATTCAACAACAAAAAAAAGCCAATCTCTGAAGTGTGATGAGCTTAAATGTGCAGTTATAATAATCCATATAATTTGCTTAATACTGCCATTGGTAGTATTCTATTAACAAAGAGGAGTTGGTATAATGAATAAAAAATTAGTAGATGCAATAAACACTCAAATAAACTATGAAATTTTGTCAGCACATGTATATTTAGCAATGCAATCCTATATTAGTACACTCGGACTTGATGGATTTGTAAATTGGTTTGGTATTCAATATGAGGAAGAGTTAGCACATGCTCGAAAATTCATTAAATATATGAATGATCGGGGAGCGCGTGTAGAAATTCGTGGATTCGAAGACCCACGTAATGACTTTTCTTCCATTTTAGAAGTACTTGAAGTATCATTAGCTCATGAAAAAGGTGTTACTAGTCGAATTAATAACATCATGAGTATTGCTTATGAAGTAAAAGACTATGCAAGTGTAAGCCTCCTACAATGGTATGTAGATGAACAAGTTGAGGAGGAAGATAATTTCAGTAAGCTAATAGAACAAGTTAAATTAGTTAAAGATGCAGGACTCTATATACTAGACAAAGAACTTCTAACTCGTGTATTTGTCCCGATTGTTTATTAAATACAAGTTACTTAATCGTTTAACAAAGACAATAAAATCTCATTTCATAATCGAAATGAGCTTTTTTTTATGATGTTTTTGGTGACCCGTAGAGGTTCACGTTTTTTCAGTGACTATTAGAAAGTAAAGGTGTAAATATCTTAAATTCACGTACTATTTTGGTGATCATCCGGAGTTTTGTAGATAATAAAGTTTATATCTATATATCATACAAACCATTTATCACTTATCCCGTATTCTTATAACATCATCCTTTAAACTGATTAATTGAGTTAAAAGATTAGGTAAATCTTCTACTATAGTATCATATACGACATTCATATGAATTTGATCATAATCATGAACGATCCGGTTTCTAAAACCATACATTTCGTGCCACGGGATCTGTTTATTAGATTCTTTTAGATTTTCTGAAACTCTATGTTTAGATATCTCACCTATTTGCGGTAAGTTAAATACAACAGCATCTACGACGAGTTGATTATGATTGAATGCTTCAAATGTTCTTATCTTTTCCATGTAATCTAAAATATTTTCTATATGGACAATGATTCTTGTTACCGATTTGAAATCTCTATCGTTCATAAAGAGTGATTCCCTTCATAACATTTTCATACGTGTTAGAGTTTTTAATAATTTGTGATAAGTGGATTAAATCCACAGGTTTAACAAGTGCGTTTGTGACATCCTCGAGTAAACCAAAAAACTTTATACCTCTAATGTTCCCATCAAAAACTAAATCAATATCACTTTCTGGATCTTGTTTTCCTTTGCTATAGGAACCATATAAGATAATCAAACTGATATCATATTTAAAGGTTAACGGCAATAAGGCATCTTTGATTTGTTCAACTTCATAGATACCTTTTGTTTCAGTAATGATACCATGTTGATTTTTAGGGTATTTTTTTAGATAAGTATAAACCATTTTTTCGACCCAAGGACTTGGTGTGCGTTTACCGCTTTCCCAATTTTCTATGGTTCTCAGTGGTATCTCTGTAATCTCACTTAATTCCTTTTGAGTGATGCCATATTCAGCTCTAGCTTCTTTTAACATTAGATCCATAATTATTCACCTCAACTTTATTATACCACTCAACGGGTGGTTAATCAAGGTTAATTTCAACTGATTTATCTTGTATGTTTTCATGTATATTTCTACATCAGCGTGTTATTTAAGGTTCTACAGATGGATATCTATAAAAAAGCCCTTCCCATTGCATTTCATGATTATATTGGTGACCCGTAGAGGTTCACGTTTTTTACAGAGTAAATCAGATTAGACTAATAT
>CAZMIG010000032.1:0-12670 GCA_964566285.1 uncultured Mariniplasma sp.
CTCCTATTTAATATAATTTTTAATATAAAATTTTCTATTTCTAACCTTTGCAGGTACTTTGTTCTTTCTAATTTGAACAAAAAGTTCAGTACCTATTTTTGCATATCTGATATCTACTAAAGCACATGCAATAGGTGTTGTTACATTGGGTAGAAGGTATCCAGTGGTAATGTGTCCAACCAATGTTTCATTCGCATAGACCTCATATCCGTGACGAGGGATATTTCTTTCTAATAATTCAATACCAACAACCTTTCGTTTAGGTTGTTCTTTATAAAGGACTAAAGCATCTCTTCCAATGAAAGATTTATCAAGTTTGATAGCGAAATTTAAACCCGCTTCGACAGGATTGATTGACTCGCTGATTTCATGCCCATATAATGGAAGATTCGCTTCGAATCTTAATGTATCTCTTGAGCCTAAGCCACATGGAATCGCACCTGCTTTGACCGAATCATCCCATAACTGAGAGATTAAATAGTTTTTAGCATAAATCTCAAATCCATCTTCACCGGTGTATCCTGTTCTTGATACGATGATATGCAAATCCTGATAAGGCACTACAGTAAATGTCATGAATTTTAGATCTCTAACATCTTGACCAACAATTTGATTTATATGTTTGACAGCATTTGGTCCTTGAACAGCAATTTGACTGAAATCATAAGATTTATTAGCAATCTCAACATCAAATGTTTTCGATTGTTTAACAACCCAGTCAAAATCCTTTTCCATATTTCCAGCATTAACAACAAGAAGTATTCGTGTTGGTTTGATTACATAGACGAGTAAATCATCAACAACAAATCCTTTTTCGTCACACATCAATGCATAGGTCACTTTGGATGGGTCTTCGGTAATAATATTTGTTACTAGATGATTGACAAATGATAATGACTGTTCACCAGTAACAACAAATTCACCCATGTGAGAAACATCAAAAATACCCATTTGAGTACGTACAGCTAAATGTTCTTCAGTAATGCCTACATATGATACAGGCATTTCAAAGCCAGCGTACTCAATCATTTTTGCGTTCAATTCCAGGTGTTTTTCATACAATGCAGTTTTTTTCATAATCGTCTCCTATAAAAGCGCTTTCTAAACTTATTATACAATAGTTTTTCACAAATAAAATGAATATGGTTGAAAAATCTTTATTTTATAAAAATAGATTTTAATGCAATCAAAATAGTGTGTGTTTTTTTTGTGAATCTGCTAAAAAATTATTCAAATCAGAAAAAACATAAAGATAACAAAAAATGATTTGGTTTATTTATATCATTTTTTATCTTTTTCGATTCTCATTTTCGAGTATAATAAAGTTAAAGGAGATGTTACAATGCTTATCAATGATGTATTATTACATGTTAAAAGAAATGATGTTGAAAATTCCAAAGCCAGTGTGATCATTACACATGGTATTGCAGAACACTCGGGAAGATACGAAGAAATCACTTCAAAACTTAATGAAGCTGGTTATTCTGTTATTCGCTATGACCTTCGAGGACATGGACAAAGTCAAGGAAAAAGAGGAGCTTTAAAATCATATCATCAAACGATTGATGATTTGCACGAGCTCGTTCTTGAAGAAAAGAAATTAAACCCTAAAAAAATCTTTATTTTAGGACACAGTATGGGTGGACTTATTGTTGATATGTATGCGGTAAAATATCATGATATCGATGGTGTTATTTCAAGTGCAGCACCTTCTAATTTTGTTAAAGATGTTCTACCCTTGAGATTCATCGGATTTAGATGGCTCGGATGGTTACCTAAAAAGACCAATTTTGCCGATGATCAGTTAGCACGAATCAAATCTGTAGAAGAAGATTATGTTGCTGATCCGCTCAATCTTAAAAAGTTTTATTTTTCACTTGCTGGGAACATGTTTGTTGGTGGTGTTAGATTTTTAAATCGCCACATTGATAAATTTGATACTCCAGTTTTGATTTTACATGGAGGAACAGATAAGATTGTTCCTACTGAATTTAGTGAAAGATTATATAATCTTGTTCCATCCAAAGATAAGAAGTTAATTGTTTATCCAGAATCATATCATGAAATATTTAATGATTTAGATAGAGAGAAAGCATTTACTAATTTAATCGAATGGTTAAATGAACATACAAAATAAAGGAGAGTAACATGAAAATAGCATTTATTGGAATTGGGGTCATGGGAAGACCAATGGCGCTACACCTTTGTGATGCAGGTCATGAAGTACATGTTTATAATAGAACATTTGAGAAGGCAAAAGCACTAGAACCAAAAGCAATAGCTTTTAATTCCATTGTTGAATGTATAAAAGATGTTGATGTTATTATGAGCATTGTTGGTTATCCATCTGATGTTATAGAGGTTTATGATACAGTAATCGAATATGCAAGAAAAGGAACAATACTATGTGATATGACGACTTCATCTCCAAGTCTTGCAGTTGAACTTTATGATATGGCAAAACTCAAAGGCTTATCGATGCTAGATGCACCTGTAACAGGTGGAGATTTAGGTGCTATCAAAGGAACTCTTTCTATTATGGTTGGTGGTGATGAATCAGCTTATCATAAGGTTTATCCACTATTAAAATTAATGGGAACAACCATTACATATATGGGGGCATCCGGATCTGGTATGCATGCAAAACTTGCTAATCAGACTGTAATCGCTGGAAATATTATCGGTATAGCAGAAGCACTTACGTATGCAAAAGAAAAAAATTTAGATTTAAATAAAATGTTATCAGTAATTACTGGTGGATCTGCTGGATCATGGCAAGCTGCAAATAATGGACCTAAAATGATTAATCATGATTATCAACCTGGATTTTATGTCAAACACTATTTGAAGGATTTAAAACTTGTTCTTGAAGAAAAAGGCAATTTAAAGTTAGAAATCGTAGAAAAGGTTACTAAAGCATATCAATTGCTATCAAATCAGGGGTTTGCTGATTTGGGGACTCAAAGTATTATTGAATTTTATTTAAAAAATATGAATGCACTATAAGGAGAATATTATGTCTATAATTCGTTTAAAGAAAATAACCAACAAAAATTTTAAAGAAATCATAGATCTATCAAAAACACTCACCGAATATCAACAGACATGCGTTGCACCAAACGTAGCGTCTCTAGCTCAGGCATATGTAAACAAGAAAAAAGCGTGGCCAAGAGCTATCTACTTAGGTAAAAAGCCTATTGGGTTTATCATGTTAGCATTATGGGATGATGATATTCCTAAAGAAGATAACCCAGCTTATTATTTGTGGAGATTAATGATAGCAAAAGACTATCAACATAAGGGATATGGGAGTCAAGCTCTTGATTTGATTAAAGAAAAATGTATAAGTGATGGTATTAAGGCACTATATACTTCATGTGAAATGAAAGATGAACAGCCATATAAGTATTATATAGGTTATGGGTTTATAGATACTGGCTTAAATGATGGAGAACAAATATTGAAAATGTATATATGATAATTTCACCAAATAAAAAAAGGCTCTAATGCTAGATTGTATCCAGCTTAATTTTAGAGCCTTTATATATTTTAAATTAATGAATGATAAGACTATGTCCTGTCATTTCTTTTGGTTGTTTCAAATCCAATAATTCAAGAAGGGTTGGTGCAATATCGCACAGCGCTCCTGTGTTAACTTTAATTCCTTTTTTAGTAATTAAAACTGGAACTAAGTTTGTTGTGTGTGCGGTATGAGGTTTTCCATCTTCACTTCTCATTTTTTCTGCATTTCCATGATCTGCAATAACAATTGCAACACCACCGATAGATAAAATTGCTTCAACAACTTCTTTTGTACATTGATCAACAGTTTCAACAGCTTTTGTTGCTGCTTCAATAGAACCTGTATGACCAACCATATCGGGATTTGCAAAATTTAGAATCATCGTATCGTATTTTCCTGATTTGACAGCCTCTACTGCCTTATCTTTCACTTCAAAAGCACTCATTTCAGGCTTGAGATCGTAGGTGGGTACTTTTGGTGATTGAACAAGAATTCTTGTAGCTCCCTCGAGCTTTCTTTCTTGTCCGCCATCAAAGAAGAAGGTAACATGTGCGTATTTTTCAGTTTCAGCAATTCTTAATTGTTTTAGTCCTGCATCAGCAACGACTTCACCATAAAGATTATTTAATACTTGCAGTTCATAAGCTAACGGACCTTTAACTGTTTTATTGTAATGCATCATTGATACAAAGAAGATGTCTTTTGGTGTATTTTTTGGATCAAAATATGATTTACCTTTGGTATGATATGAGTTTGCTTCGCTAGAATTTGAAAAAGCTGTAGCAATTCTTATTGCTCTATCTGGTCTAAAATTGGCGAATATAATCGAATCATGATCACCGATTAGTCCATCAGAATCTACAACAAATGGAACAATGAATTCATCAGTTATACCAGCATCGTATGATGCTTGCATACCATCTAAGGCATTAGGATATTTCTTGCCTATCCCTAAAACCATATTATCAAAAGCTAATTGAATGCGATCCCAGTTATTATCACGATCCATTGCATAATATCTACCAGATACGGTAGCAACTCTTAGTCCGTGATCAATTAAATTCTTTAAGAATCCTAAACCAGATTCTTGAGGTGTATCTCTACCATCCGTAAATGCATGAAGATATGGAGTGATCCCTTGTGAGATTGCTAAGTCATATAAAGCCATAATATGTGTAGGATAAGCGTGAACACCACCATCACTAACAAGACCAAAAATATGAAGTTTGCTATTGTTCTTTTTAGCGTGCTTTATTGCATCTAAAAAAGCTTTATTTTTGAAGAATGAACCATCTTTTATCGCAACGTTTATTCTTGTCAATGATTGATATACGATACGACCCGCACCCAAGTTGAGGTGACCGACTTCACTATTTCCCATTTGTCCGTCGGGTAATCCAACATACTCACCACTTGCATGTAGTGTATTATTTGGGTAATCTTTGAAAAGTTGATCTAAAAAAGGTTTTTTAGCAAGTGAAACAGAATTGCTATCACTAGCAGGTGCTAGACCATAGCCATCCATAATAATTAATGCAGCAAATTTTTTATTCATTATATAGACTCCTTCGAATGATTCTCACCTATATTATACTTTAAAATAAATGTAATGGGGGAATCTACGCAAAAAAAAACGTTTTCAAGCACAGTATATTGTATATTATGTAAATTATGTTAAAATGATAATGTATTAACATACTTCGGGGCAGGGTGTAATTCCCTACCGGCGGTAAAAGTCCGCGAGCCAATAGGCAGACCTTGTGCAATTCAAGGACCGACAGTAAAGTCTGGATGGAAGAAGTAATGTCGAATTTGACATGCCTTTTTGTCGCCGAAGTAATTTGGCGATTTTTTGTTACTTTGGAGGTAAACCATGTCAAATTACTTACGATTAAAGAAAATGTTATATGTTGTCTCATTAGCAGCGGTTTCAATTGTATTATCCTTAATTGAGATACCATGGCCTATGGCCAGTTTTCTGAAACTTGATTTTAGTGAAGTAGCAATTTTGGTTGCATTATTGGTTTTAGGAAATAAAGAAACCATTATGGTTGTTTTAATAAGAACAATAGCAAGAAGACTTTTTAGAGGATTTGCACCAGATGAGATTATTGGTGAAATGCTTGCTATGTTTGCTTCATTTTCAATCATTTTAGCTTATAATGTCTCAAGAAAAGTTTTAAAAATTAATGATAAACCATTATTATATGAAGTTAGTGTCAATGGAAATCATGTGAGTCCAAAAGAAATGATTGTAACATCAGTAATGATTACAGTATTTTTAACAGTCATATTGTTTACTATCAATTTTCTAGTTGCTACACCGCTTTATTACACGATTCCACCCTATAGTATTTCAATTAGTGGGGATGTTCATTTTACAGTCTTTGGCTTTATTCCTGATTCACCATTCACATATGGATCATTTTTCTGGACAACCCTTGTATTGTATACACCCTTTAATATTGTAAAAGGAATTTTAGTCAGTTTAGTCTTCTTACTTCTTAAACCAAGGATGAAATATTTAGAACTATAATATGTTAAGATAGATATGAGGTAAATTATGAGTCTTATAGAAAAATTTAAAATACCAATTGATAAAAGAGATTTAATACCTGTCATTAAACAGGCACTTTTCATGTCAGTTATTGGAGGGCTATTAATCGGTGCGCTCCACCTTTTCATTTATCAAGTATTTGGATTTTCTTTTATATGGATGATGCTTTTTATTCTTGGTTATTTTATGGCAAGAAGGATTAAAAGATCATACCAAAAATATCACATTATTTTTGCAGTCATTTCAGTCATCGCAGTCTTTTTTACTTATTACTTAATTAATGTAGTTTATTATTTTGGATTTATCTATGTAGTTGACGCATTACAAATTGTCCCAATTGTATACATATTAAATCCAATTAACTATTTTAGTTTTTTAAATGTCTTTGATTCGGGATTTTTTGGACTTGATAACATTTTAGATGTCGTCTTTTTCTTGGTTGTGAACATTTATGTGATTAGATATATCAAGTAAACGTTTTTATTAGTTAAATACTTTATAAACACAAGCTATTTGTGTATAATATATAGTAGTACATAACAAGGCAAAAACTAAATAAAGGAGTGAAAATATGCCATTTATTAGCGATATTTACGCACGCGAAGTATTAGATTCAAGAGGAAACCCAACTGTTGAAGTTGAAGTTTACACTGAATCCGGAGCTTTTGGACGTGCGATGGTTCCATCGGGAGCCTCAACAGGAGAACACGAAGCAGTAGAACTTAGAGACGGAGACAAAAAACGTTATTTAGGTAAAGGGGTTTTAACAGCAGTTCACAATGTGAACGAAATTTTAGCTCCAGAATTAGTAGGAATTGATGTTACCAATCAAGTTGGTATTGATAGATTAATGATTGAACTTGATGGAACAAAGAACAAATCAAAATTAGGTGCTAACGCAATTTTAGGCGTTTCCATGGCAGTTGCAAGAGCTGCATCAGATTTTTTAGGTGTTGAACTATACCAATATCTTGGTGGTTTTAATACGAAACAACTTCCAGTTCCAATGATGAATATCATCAACGGTGGGTCTCATGCTGATAATAATGTTGACTTCCAAGAGTTTATGATCATGCCAGTTGGTGCTAAGACGTTTAAAGAAGGATTACGTATGGGTGCGGAAGTATTCCATAACTTAAAGAGCGTTCTTAAGTCAAAAGGATATAATACCAGTGTTGGCGATGAAGGCGGATTTGCTCCAAATTTAGGATCAAACGAAGAAGCACTTCAAGTCATCATTGAAGCAATTAAAAAAGCTGGATATGTTCCAGGTAAAGATGTTTACTTAGCTATGGATACTGCATCTTCTGAATTTTACAATAAAGAAACTAAGAAATATATTCTTGCTGGTGAAGGTGGAAAAGAATTCACAAGCGAAGAATTGTCAGATTTCTATGCAGAACTAGTTGAAAAATATCCAATCATTTCACTTGAAGACGGACTTGACGAAAATGATTGGGAAGGTTGGGCTTATCTTAGTAAGAAACTCGGTAATAAAATTCAGTTAATGGGCGATGATTTATTTGTCACAAACACTGAAAAACTTTCTAAGGGTATTGAACTTGGCATTGCAAATTCAATTTTAATTAAAGTTAACCAAATTGGTACATTGACAGAAACATTTGATGCAATCGAAATGGCTAAACGTGCTGGTTACACAGCAGTTATTTCACATAGAAGTGGTGAAACAGAAGATACAATTATCGCTGACATTGCTGTAGCAACTAATGCTGGACAAATTAAGACAGGTTCTGCTTCAAGAACAGATCGTATTGCCAAATACAATCAATTACTCAGAATTGAAGATCAACTTGCTGAAACTGCTCAATATTTAGGATTAAAAACGTTCTATAATTTAAAAAAATAATTCTAACAAAAACATAAAAATAGAGATCAATTAATGATTTCTATTTTTTTTATAATCCATGTTATTTTCTATGAAAAACTATTTATTTATAATCTTAAATATAAAAATAATGTTTTCAGTCAAAATCTATTGCAAAAAGAAAGCGTTTGCATTATAATATGTTTGAAACGTTTCGATACCTCTATCGAGCGATGGAACAAATGTGAAAAAAAGCATCCAGCTTCATGACAAAAATATCTAGTCCTTGCAAAAAAAACAAATGCGTAAGAGATACAGATAGGATTAAATGTGATCTGGATTATATTTTCGCCAAAACTCGAAACGTTTCGATAAGCTTATAACTAAGTTTGGAATTTAAGTAATAGAAAAAATTAGGAGGAGAAAAATGAACAAAGTTTTTAAACTATTTACAGTATTGTTAATGGTTGGATTAGCTTTTGGGATAACAGCATGTAAAAAAGAAGAAGTTATTATTCCAGAAGTAACTGAATTCAACGTTTTAGGCGGATGGACAGATGGTGGAGATGGTGTTTACACATTAAATACAAACACAACATCTGAACTAGACTTTTCATATGATAAAGCTGCTTTCCCTTATGCATTTATGAGCAGTGCTGACATTACTGAAGACCTTTCTATATTTAAGAAATTGGTCATTACAGTTGAAGGCACAGGAACGATGCTTATCAAATTAGAAACAAGTGACACAACACCTGCAAAAGAAGTTGGATTAAATGTTACTGGTATTGAAGGAACATATGAATGGAATTTAATTGCCGATTCAGCTTTCTTAGCTAAAGTTGATAAAGTAGTCATCATTGCTGCTCCAGGTAAAGAGGATTCTATTGGTGACATCCAAGTTACACAATTGAAATTTGATGTAGCAGTTGCTGATGGTTTTATCATCCAAACAGATTTTAACAACATTCCTACAAATGTGAATGAATATAATGGAACAGATGAAACTTTCGATTTTAATATGAAATGGGAAAATTTTTCTGAAGAAACTTATACAATTTCATACGTTGGCTCTACAACAGTCGTATCATTTGATAAAGCGGCTGGTCAAGAATGGTCAACAATGCAATCTCAAGTTCAAGGCGACTTCACTGATTTCAACTACGTCGTTGCAGTTGTTACCGGTACTGTTGGACAAAAATTCTTATTGAAAGCTGCTACAGGCTATGAAGCTTTTGTATTCTTAACTGCTGAAGAACAAGATGTTGTAATAGACATCTCAGGCATGACTGCTGCAGAAAAAAATGCAATTACAGCTATATTTGCTTTTGGATATGCTGGAGTAGTTGGAACTGGTGATTTTGTCATTCATCAAGCGTTTATGACAGCTGATTATGAATATGAAGCTCCTGTTATCATTAATAACATATACAATGGTACAGATGCTGAATTTGCTATTACACAATGGTATGATGGCGGAGATATGAATTATACTTTAACAGTAGATGGAACAGATTTAGTTGTTGATTATGATAAAACAGCTGATTGGGCGAATATGCTTGCTCATATCGAAGGCGATATGACTCCATTTGCTAAAGTAGAATTTGAAGTAACAGGTACTTTAAATAAAACTGCATTGTTCAAGGTTGAAGGTCCAAATG
The DNA here is from genome assembly GCA_964566285.1 of uncultured Mariniplasma sp. Classification (GTDB taxonomy): domain Bacteria; phylum Bacillota_I; class Bacilli_A; order Acholeplasmatales; family Acholeplasmataceae; genus Peloplasma. The sequence continues at coordinate 9,567 of CAZMIG010000032.1, forward strand.
GAAACGTTGAACAACCGGTAACTTTTGATGGTACTAGACAGACTATCGTTGTTGATTTAACAGGAATGACACCTACTGCACTTGCAACAATCAATAAAGTAGTTGTTTTTGCAGCTCCTGGTGGAAGCGGAGCTGGTCAATTTACGATTCATAGTACAACGTTTATGTCATCAGATTTTAGCTTGCAAGGTACTTGGGTTGAAAATGATGCAGGAACTTATACATTTACAGATACAGTTGATGATACAGTATTGGTAACCTATACTAAGGTAGCTCAAGGTTGGGTCTTCATGAAGAGTGTATTCACAACTGAAGAAGTTGCTGGATTGAACACTTTAACTATTGAATTAAAAGGTACTGACGGTAAACAAGTATTAGTTAAGGCAAATGGTGTTGAGCAATGGGTTACATTCTCTGGCACCGATGTAGCAACAGTTACTTATACTGCAACTGCATTTACTGAAATTATTATGTTTGCTGAAGGCGGCGTTGATAATGCAACGGGCACATTTGAAATAATCAGTGCAGTATTGACATATGTTGCTCCTGATTTGGATCCAACACTTGTTATTGATATAAATTCAAATTGGGTTGAAAATGATGCAGGCACTTATGCATTTACTACAGATGATGGTGTAGTCACAGTTGATTATACTAAGATTACAGAACAAGGATGGTCATTCTTTAGACAAAACTTTGATGCACTTGAAGTTGCTGGTTTGAATACATTGACAATGGTTGTACAAGGAACTGCTGGACAAAGTATTTTAATCAAACCAAATGATAGTGGTGCTTTAGAACAAGCTATTACTTTTGCAGATTCAAACCCAGTAACAGTCATAGTTACAGCAGATAGCTTCACGAATATTATTTTCTTTGCTGAACCAAATGTTGCACCTGCATCTGGATCTTTTGACATCCTTAGTGCTTCATTAAGCTACGTTTATCACACAACTGAATGGTTTGCAGATAAAGAATCAGTTTATACTATCGTTGTTACTGACGGTGTTACTGATGTTGATTATGTTAAAGTTGATGGTCAACAATGGGAATGGATTAAAGTTGAATTTGATGCAGCTATGACTACAGGATTCAATACATTAACAATTACTGTTCAAGGAACTGTTGGACAAACATTATTGATTAAACCTAATGATAATGGTGCTTTAGAACAAAGTGTAACATTTGTTGATACAGATCCTGTAACACTTGTTATAACGGCGGATTCACTAATGAATATTATCTTATTTGCTGAACCAAATGTTGCTCCGGCAACTGGATCTTTCTCAATCATTGGAACTTCAGTTTCATATGTTGAATCAGATTTTGATCCTACAGTAGTTATTGATGCGAATGGTGATTGGTTTGCCAATGTGGATACTATTTATACAGTTACAAATGCTGATGGTGTTACTTCAGTAGATTATGCAAAACTTGCTGGCAATGAATGGGAATGGATGAAAGTCGAATTCGATTCAGATATGGCAATGGGATTAAATACACTTACTATGGTTGTTCAAGGAACAGTTGGCCAAACTATTTTGATTAAGCCAAACGATAGTGGTGCTTTAGAACAATCTATAACTTTTGCTGATACTGATCCCGTGACAGTCGTCGTTACAGCAGATAATATCTTAAATGTTATTCTATTTGCTGAACCAAATGTTGCACCTGCTACAGGTTCATTTGATATTGTAAGTACAACACTAAGTTATGTTTATCACACAACTGAATGGTTTGCAGATAAAGAATCAGTTTATACAATCGTAGTTGTTGACGGTGTTGCTGATGTTGATTATGTTAAAGTTGATGGTCAACAATGGGAATGGATTAAAGTTGAATTTGATGCAGCTATGACTACAGGATTCAATACATTAACAATTACTGTTCAAGGAACTGTTGGACAAACATTATTGATTAAACCTAATGATAATGGTGCTTTAGAACAAAGTGTAACATTTGTTGATACAGATCCTGTAACACTTGTTATAACGGCGGATTCACTAATGAATATTATCTTATTTGCTGAACCAAATGTTGCTCCGGCAACTGGATCTTTCTCAATCATTGGAACTTCAGTTTCATATGTTGAACCAGATTTTGATCCAACAGTGATGATTGATGCTAATGGCGATTGGTTTGCAAATGTAGACACTATTTATACAATCACAACTGATGCGGGTGTTACTTCGGTAGATTATGCGAAACTTGCAGGCAATGAATGGGAATGGATGAAAGTTGAATTTGATCAAGATATTGCAGTAGGACTCAATACACTAACTATGGTTGTTCAAGGAACAGTTGGCGATACAATTTTGATTAAGCCAAACGATAATGGTGCTTTAGAACAATCTATTACTTTTACGGACACAGATCCTGTGACAGTTGTCGTTACAGCAGATAATTTCTTAAATGTCTTAATCTTTGCTGAACCAAATGTTGCACCTGCTACAGGTTCGTTTGATATTTTAAGTACAACTTTAAGCTATGTCAATCATACAACTGCATGGTTTGCAGGTAATGTAGCAATTTATACTATCGTAGTTACAGATGGTGTTGCAGATATTGATTATGCTAAACTTGCAGGCAATGAATGGGAATGGGTGAAAGTTGAATTTGATTTAGAAATGACCATAGGTTTAAATACACTTACAATTACAGTTCAAGGTACTGTTGGACAAACATTAATGATTAAACCTAATGATGATGGTGCTTTAGAACAAAGTGTAACATTTATAGATACAGACCCTGTGACATTTGTTATTAGTGCTGATTCATTTATGAGCATTATCATATTTGCTGAACCAAATGTTGCTCCAGCAACTGGATCATTCTCTATTATTAGTACAGAATTAAGTTACATACAACCTTAATATAAACAAGTAATACATCGATACGAATCTAAATTGCGAGCTAGAAGCTATATGAGTAGTTGCTGCAACTAACTCGCAATTTTTAGATTTAGATTTTTAATAATATTCAAACAAGTATGCTTTTTAAACATGTTTAATGATGACATCATATATAAATGTTGTCATCGGATTTTAATAAGGAGACTAACTATTAGAAGTCAAGCATAAAATCTTGCTAAATACTAAAAGACC
>CAZMIG010000033.1:0-12451 GCA_964566285.1 uncultured Mariniplasma sp.
GTCTTTTAGTATTTAGCAAGATTTTATGCTTGACTTCTAATAGTTAGTCTCCTATATTTTGTCTGAAACATGCCATAAATAATGTGCCACAATTGACCGATATGGTTTCCAATTCTCGCTAATTAGGTCAATCTCTTGATTCGTTAATTCTTGATTTTGATACAATTTCTTTACTGCATTTCTTAAACCCAAATCCAATGTAGAGAATACATCTTCTCTTCCCAAGGAAAACATTAAAAACATTTGTGCGCTCCATGGACCAATACCTTTTATCTTGATTAACATATCACTAATCTCATCATTGGTCATAAGATCTAAATGATTTAAATCAATTATCTGGTTTAAATAACATTCAGATAAAGATTTAAGATATTTTATTTTTTGATAAGACAAACCAACACTCCTCATGCTCTCTTCCGATGCACTTAACACTTTATTTGCTGTAATTTCATTATCAAACAAATCACTTACTCTTTTATAAATTACTCTGGCAACTTTACCAGAAAGTTGCTGTGCAACAATTGTTCCGACAAGTGAATCAAAATAATCATCAGATATATTAACTATAACTTCATCTATTTTAGAAAATAGTTCTTTGAGTTTCAGATCTTTCTTGACTAAATATTGCACTTCACTTGAGTGTGAGTCATATTTTAATTGTTTCATGAAATCTCCCTATTTATAAACAAATTTATAACATATTCTTATTTTACATCTTTTCATTTGACTTTCAAAACAAAAGGTTTACAATCATCTTCAAAGGAGGTCTGAAATGAACCCAATTTTACTAAGCGTCATGATTATAATCTTTTTAGGACTTGCCTATTTAATCTATTATTTCTTCAAGCAACAAAAATATTATAGGCTTCCTTTATCTATCCCAGTTGAAATAAGTATTTTTTTACTAGCCTCCTACCCTTTTTCCACAAAATTCAGGTGGATGGAATGATTTAGGTTATGTTATCCTAGAAATTTTCTTGTTTTTATTTGCTTGTGCTTTAGCATTAATTATTGGTGTTGTTAGATATTTTAAAAATAATCAAAAGAAAATTTAGATTATTTGATTTTCTTTTTTTTTACTTTTATACATAAAATAGAGTAAAATAAAGATTGTAAATCTTTTAAAGGAGCTCAAATGAAAACAAATTATCCCTATTCATCCAAAAGAACAGTTGTTTATGCAAAAAACGGTATGGTAGCTACTTCTCAACCTTTGGCAGCACAAGCAGGTCTCGATATTTTAAAAAAGGGTGGTAATGCCATTGATGCTGCGATTGCAGTAGCATCTACTTTAACAGTTGTTGAGCCTACATCTAATGGAATTGGTGGAGACAATTTTGCATTAATTTGGACTAATAATAAATTACATGGTTTAAACAGCAGTGGCCCTGCACCAAATCTTTTAACTAAAACTGCATTACTAAATAAAGGATTCACTGAAATTCCAAAATTTGGTTTTACTCCAGTGACTGTCCCCGGAGCCGTAGCAGGGTGGGCTGAGATGCATAAAACCTTTGGGAAATTATCATTTCAGGAAGTTTTAACACCAGCAATCAATTATGCTAATAATGGTTTTACTGTATCTCCGACTGTCGCATATTATTGGAATGCTGTAAACCATAATTACCAAAAAAACCTAAAAGATGAAGTATATCAATCATGGTTTGATACTTTCACTTTAAATGGTACAGCTCCATCAGAAGGAAGCATATTTCACTTAAAAAATCATGCTGAAACTTTAATCAAAATTGCTGAAACATATGGTGATACATTTTACCATGGCGAAATTGCTAATCAAATTGATCATTTTTCAAAACAAAATGATGGTTTTATTCGAAAGAGTGATTTGGAATCATTCAAACCTGAATGGGTAACCCCTATCTCTGTTTCATATAAGGGATATAATATTTGTGAAATACCCCCTAATGGTCAAGGTGTTATTGCACTTATGGCTTTAAATATTATTGAAAATTTCAACTTCAATGAAAGAGAAAAAATTGAAGTGTATCATAAGCAAATTGAAGCTATGAAACTTGCTTTTGCTGATGGTTTAAATTATATTGGTGAACCAAGAACAATGAATATGGATATTGAACATCTTCTATCTAAATCATATGCTAAATTGCGTGCAAAACTAATTTCAAAAAAAGCAGAAATTAGAACACATGGTAAACCCGAACAAAGTGGAACAGTCTATTTGGCTACTGCTGATAGTGAAGGAAATATGGTATCGATGATCCAAAGTAACTATATGGGATTTGGCTCTGGACTGGTTGTTCCTAATACTGGAATTGCACTACATAATCGTGGACATAATTTTTCACTTGATGAGAAATCAGATAATTTTCTTGAACCTGGAAAAAGACCTTATCATACAATCATTCCCGGGTTTATAACGCATGGAAAGAATCCCATTGGTCCATTTGGTGTGATGGGAGGCTTTATGCAGCCTCAAGGACATATGCAAATCATCATGAATTTAATTGATTTTAAGATGAATCCTCAATCTGCACTCGATGCTCCACGTTGGCAATGGATTGAAGCGAACAAAATCTCAGTTGAACCTAGTGTGTCAAAAAGCATCGTACAAGGTTTAATTAGAAAAGGCCACGAAGTAAAAATAGAGCGTAACTTAGGAAATTTTGGTCGTGGTCAAATTATTTTAAGAAATCCTAAAACAGGTGTTTATCGTGGTGGCACAGAAAAAAGAGCGGATGGTTCAATTGCATCTTGGTAAAATAAAAAGGCTTAATTAAGCCTTTTTTTATAATTTTTTATACATAATCAGTGTATCACCTTTTAATTCAATTACTTGATAACCAAGTTCCTTATACATATTAATACTCCCGTGATAATGTAGGTCTGAATTAATTTTTGCTATTGATGGTAAGGCAATCATTTCATCATATCCCAATTTTTGATAATATTCTACTGCATGTATTAATAACTTTCTTGCAACACCTTGATTACGATGTAAAGGATGAATTACAAAACAAATAGTCACTGCAACTTTACGATTTTTAATATAGTGTACTAAATCACTTTTGAGTCTAATATATTTTGAAGCATCATTCGCATTTAACCATCCAATACACTTACTTCCTTCAAAAGCTAAAAAGCCTTTCATTAATCCTTGATCAATTGCATCAAGGGAAGCTTTTTTATTTTGTTCACCTGTTCTTTGAAACCATAATTCAATTGGTTCATCATTATGATAAAAATGACAATAACAGGTTGCCCAGTGTGGTGAGTGATTAAAACTGATACCTTCCAGATAGTCAGTAAATGTTTGTTTCAAGCTAGAATCTATTGCTTTAATTTCAAACATATATGCTCCTTTGTGATTTAAAAAGAGATAATAAAATTATTCTTTTTTCATTTTTATCTATGATTTCCCATAAAGAAAACTGCGATAGTACCAGGACCTGAATGTGCACCTATAATTGGTCCGATAGTATTATAGATAATTGAACCAGCATGATATTTATCCTCAATCATCTGACCCACTTTTTCTGCTTCATTTAAACAATCTCCATGCGAAATGAATATGGTTTGATCACTTAAATCGGTAATTCTTTCTTTCATTAGTGCAACCATTGCTTCTAATGAAAATTCTCTTCCTCTAGTTTTCTTAAGTGGAACAAGTTTACCTTCGTCACTAACATATAAAATAGGTTTAATTCTTAACAAAGCTCCTAAAAAAGCTTGGGAATCGCTTAAACGTCCACCACGTTTGAGTGTTCCCAAATCATCAACAGTAAATAAATGACACAATTTTAGTCTATGATCTTCAATCCATGTTTTAATTTCATCAATGTTTTTTCCTTCATTTTTCAAATTATATGCATACCAAATGAGTAATCCCTGACCCATTGATGCAGATAAAGAATCAATAATTACAATTCTTTGGTTGGGATATTTTTCCTTGAGTTCTTCTGCAGCTACTCGTGAGGATTGAAGCGTTCCACTTAACGCAGAAGAAAAGCCTATATAAAGAATATCTTTTCCTTCAGCAAGTAATGGTTCAAAAAAGTTAAGAAAAGAACCAACATTAACCAAAGAAGTTTTCGCAATTTTCTTTTGTCTTAAATGTTCATAAAAAGTTTTAATTGACAACTCTCTTTCGTCAGGATAATGTCTGTAGACATTCCCATTAATCTCCACTGAAAGCGGAATAACTTTTATTTGCATTTGTTTGACTTGATGTGCTGTTAAATCAGAACATGAATCTGTCATCATAATGAAATCGTTCATACTATTCCTCCAAATTATTATGTTATTTATATAAACATTATACTTTTTCTATTTCAATCTTTCAATATCAGAACTATTATACTAAAGGTGATAAAGAAAAAACTGCGATTTTTTGCAGTTTTTAATTATTTAATTTTACGGACTGAGATGACACCTTTTAAATTATTGATAGCATCAATAGAAATTTGATCCATTTTCTCGTTACAATCAATAATTGCATAACCAAATCCATTTCTTTCGGCATGGATAAAATGATTAAGTTTGTGTTCACATTCAGTGATTTTTTTCATAAGTTGTGAAATATGTTCAACCTCTTCATATAAAATTGTGATTCTAGATGCTGAATTACATTTTCCTGCATCTAAATTAGGAAAGTTTACAGAATTTTTAATATTTCCATTTTCTATGTAATCTTGAACTTGCATTGCAGCCATATAAGCACAATTATCCTCAGCTTCTTCAGTCGATGCTCCAAGATGAGGGAATGCAATAGCATTTTCCATATTGACAATCTTAGGGGTTGGAAAATCAGTGAGATATTTTTTTACAATCTTTGAGTTGATTGCAACTTCTAAATCGTCTTCATTCACAATGCCATCTCTCGCAAAGTTTAAAAGAATAACACCGTCTTTCATTTTGCTCATTGCATCTGCATTAATCATATTCTTTGTAGCTGGATTAAAAGGCACATTAACACTGATATATTCACATAACGGATAGAGTTCATCGACCGTATCTGTAAATTTCATATCTTGTGGAAGAATCTTTTTGCAATTGTTTAAGGCTTCAAGATTTCTTTCATAACCAATAACATTCATTCCCAAAGCTGAACAAGCATTTGCAAGTTTAATTCCAATTGCACCTAGTCCAATGATACCAATTGTTTTACCTGATATTTCGCTACCAGCAAATTGTTTCTTTGATTTTTCTACAGATTTATAAATATTTGTATCATCTCTATTATCATTGACCCAATTTAAACCACCATATAAATCTCTTGCAGTCATCAATAATGCGGAAATTATGAGTTCCTTAACTGCATTTGCATTTGCTCCCGGTGTATTAAATACGACAACTCCACGACGTGCATAATCCATATAAGGAATATTATTTACACCAGCTCCAGCTCTTGCTACTGCAACTACTCTTTGCGGTAAATCCAATTCATGCATATTTGCACTTCTAACTAGAATAACGTCAGCATCATCCAGTGATTCAACAAGCTGATAATCGCTTGATAATGCATTTATCCCAGCCTTTGAAATATTATTTAAACAATGTATATTTATCATTATCACACCTACTCTAAATGATCTTTTTCAAATTGTGACATGAAAGCAACCAGTGCTTTAACACCTTCAATTGGCATTGCATTATAAATTGATGCTCTCATTCCACCTACTGTACGATATCCTTTTATATTATCAAAATCATTGGCCTTTGCTTCTTTAATAAATAGATCATCTAATTCTGGACTTGTTGACTTAAATGTAACATTCATGAGTGATCTGGAAGCTTTTTCGACAGAACCAAAGAATAATTTAGATTGGTCTAAATAATCATATAAAATATTTGCTTTGTCAATATTCATCTGTTTAATGACTTCTAAACCACCTAAATTCAATAGCCACTTAAACACTTTACCACATAGATAAATACCATAAGTTGGAGGTGTATTATACATCGATTTACTTTCTGCTGCAACATCATATCTGAGCATAACAGGCGTATAAGATAAATGTTCTTTTGTGATTAAATCTTCTCTTATTATAACAATCACTGTTCCCGCTGGTCCTACATTTTTTTGTGCACCAGCAAAGATCAAACCATATTTTGTAATATCCATAGGTTCCGAAAGGAAACATGAGGAAGCATCTGAGACAAGCACTTTACCTTTTGTATCAGGCAATTCATGAAACTTCGTTCCAAAGATTGTATTATTTTCACAAATATGAACATAATCGGCATCTGGACTTATTTCTAAGTTTTTCAAATCGGGAATATAACTGAAATTTAGATCTTCTGATGATGCAATCTTCTTCACTTCACCATATTTGCTAGCTTCTTTAAAAGCTTTTTTCGCCCAATTACCGGTAATAATGAAGTCCGCTTTTTTATGCTTCATTAAATTCATAGGAATCATCGAAAACTGCGTTGTAGCTCCTCCTTGTAAAAATAGGACTTTATAGTTATCTGGTATATTGAGTAATGTTCTCAAATCATTTTCAGCATCTTCAATGATTGTCTTAAAAACCTGAGAACGATGGCTCATCTCCATGACTGACATACCTGTGTTTTGATAATCGAGCATTTCACTTGCTGCTTCCTTCAAGACCGATTCAGGTAAAATTGCAGGTCCTGCGGAAAAATTGAATATTCTTTTCATTTTGTTTCTCCTTTCAATGGATCAATATTTGTAATAAAATGGCTTTCTAAATAATATCTTTTTGCGGTTGCACATCCCATAGAAAATGATTTTCTTGGGAGCACATTACCTTTTTGAATGTATGGAAATAATTCATTTCTTTGAATACAGGGCATTTTGATACCAATGCTTTTAGGATGATTTTTGCATATCTCAATGAGTTCTTCATCTCCATGAATATAATCAATAGTTACTTTTTTATGTTTAGTCATATACTCATCAATGTAATTTTGAATTTGCTCATATGCTTTAGGTGCGTTTTTAGGAATATAGAAAGGTATCTTTTCAGTATCATTCTTATAAATCCAAGTCTCTTCTTCTTTATCTACAGCATGAAATAAGCCGATTAAGAAATCATCTTCAACATTAATTAAAATACGATGGATTCCTTCAAAGATTAGACCTTGATCATATATATTTACTACTTCAACTAAAGCAAATCTAGCAGGATGATTTTCTATTTCCTTTTTGCTTAAAGACTTCTTTAGGTTTTCCCAATGAGCTTTTGCAGTTGCAAGGCTATGATTACCATCACCAACGACAAATAGCATAGGATTTTCTTTATCTTTAATTAATTGATTAAACTGCTTAATGACGGGATCTGCATCTTTGATTTGATAACCACGTATATATCCACCTTGCATATTGAGTTCAAAATCATACACGATAGGTAAATTCTCTTTATTTGCATATAAATTCTCAATAATTTTAACTTGGGGATCATCAACTAGAAGCATTACATGTGATAATTCAAAAAGTGCATTTTCTCTAATTTTAACACGAGGAGGAATACGTTCTATGATTGTTTTTTCAGTTGTACGAATCATCGGTTTTGTTCCCAATTGGTAATCATATTGTTCTAAATCAACTGTTACAATTAGTCCCAATCTTTGTTTATTCTTAATTGTAGTTCTTTCAACCAATATTAAGGAGGGTCCTATTGATTTAAAAATTTTCTTTTGGACATATTCATGCATAGTATTATTAATTTTTTCAATCGTTGAATCTTTCCTATCCTCTAGATAAACTTCTGGTAAAATCAAATGATATGTTGAAGGATCATCACCAACATATTCACGAAGTTTCTTCCAATAAGATGGTTGACTCGTAAATTGATCACATGCTACAACAGACCATTTGTTAAAATTAATATTTGCTACTGGTAAAAAAATTTCTGGTACACGAATCGTTTGATTTTTGCTATTAAGAGACATAAAAAATAACTCCTTTTCCTAAAAGATGAGCTAATTCGGTTGATAATTAGATTTTAATATACTATTTATATGGAAGTACAGCATCAAATCTACATCATCCTTTATAGTCACTATTTTTCAAATGAGATTCTAGTAAAACAAATATTTCATTACTTAAAAAACTACAAGTAATTATCCAAAATCATTGTATCATGAAAGCGCTTTTATAGCAACACAACATTATGAATATTACACAAAATAATACATTTCAAAAAAGATGTGAAAACTATAAAGAATAAATAGCAAGTTTATTGATTGATTTCATTTCAGCAACCAATAATATAATACTCATTATTCCTGAAAGAATATCTGCACTTGCAAAGGCATACCAAATGCCTTCTATTCCCCAAAAATGAGAAAATAGAAAGGCTAAAGGAATGAAAAACATGATTTGTCTTGATAATGTGATAATTAAAGCTCTTAAAGGATAACCAAAAGCTTGGAATACAGCACTCACAATAATTTGAAATCCAACAAGTAAGAATCCAAATGCAATCACTCTAAAAGCTTGACTTCCATATTCGATGAAAAATTGGTTATTCGTCTCACTAAAAATTCCAAATATACCCGTAGCTAAAACTTGGATAAATAGAAATCCAAAGAAAAAATAGACAATAATGATTTTAGTTGCATAAATAATGACATCTTTCAATCTTTGATAGTTTTTCGCTCCAAAATTAAAACCAACGATAGGAACCATGCCTTGTACAATACCAAAACCCGGCATGAAAACAAACATCATGACGCGATTAATAACTCCATATATTGAAATATAGATAGCTGGATCTCCTACTGCATACCTGTTAATTAAGCGATAAATAATGATTGCCAAAAAAGCACCAGTTGCATTTCTTAAGAATGTAGGCATACCAACAGCAATGATTTCTTTAACGGTATCCCAATCAATATAAAATATTTCCTTTAAATTTATCATCAAAGATGATTTAGGAGCAATAGAATAGATGAAGATGAAGATGAATGAAATACTTTGAGAAATAATTGTTGCAATGGCTGCACCTTGTACGCCAAGTCCAAATCCAAAATCAAAAATAAAGATAGGATCTAAAATGATATTTAGTGCTGTTCCAACAATCATTGATACCATTGCAAGATTTGCTCTGCCTTCAGCTCTTGTTAAATTGTTAAGTACCATCGATAATGACAGAGGAACTAACCCAATTAATATAACTGACAAATAATCCTTGGCATAGCCAATATTTGATGCTGAAGCACCGAAGAAAACTAAAAGTTCATCGATAAATAAATACCCGAACAGTGCAAAGACTAAAGCGAGTATGAAATCAATTCTTAACGCTGTATTTACAGAGTGAGCCATTTTGACTTTATCATTTCTGCCATAAGCTCTAGAAAATACTGACGCACTACCAATCCCAATCATTAAACCAACAGCAGTTGCTATCATTTGAATGGGGAACGCTAAAGCAAGGCCACCAATTGCAATTTCGCCAGCTCCTTGAGCAACAAATAAAGTATCTACAAAATTATAAAGTGCATTAACAGCCATACCAATAATAGCTGGAATAGATAATTTTATAAGTAATTTTTTAACATCATATTCACCAAGCATCTTTTCTCTATTCATTTTCATGCTTTTTTCCTCAATCCTAACAATATTTAAGATTCATTGATTTCATTAGATCTTTTTTTCTGTAAGACATACACCCAAATAAGAAGGAATGCTCCAATTAAAAAGACAATCCCACTAAAATCAAATAGTAATCGTGGTTTTATTTCATAAAATATTCCACCCAATAAAGGACCAATAACCATTCCTATGGATACAAAAGATTGTCTTAAACCCATAACACTTCCGTACTTACCATCTTTAGCTTGTAATGAGATGTAATTTTGCTCTAAAGGTTGATAAATGGTCTTAAAGACCACATAAAGCATATAGACGGTATAAACAACCAATAAGAACTGATTGGCTCTAAAAACGTAAAATACAATCGCAGCACTTAATACTTGTATTAATGCAATAATTGAAAGTAACTTCTTGAATCTAGCAAAAATCGGAACAAGAAATACACTTGTGAAAAGTGACACAAAACCCGTAGCCATAACAAAAGTTCCTAATTGTTCTGGATTATATCCTAGTTCATTGAAATACACATCAATATATTTACTTAAATTTGTACTACCAATCGTAATAAATGTAAGTGAGATCAAAAAAATGAGTAAGCTTGGTTCTATTTTAGATATGTTTTTTAATCCAGCAATAAAAGATGGTTTTCTGAGTGATGAAGTCAATCTAACTTCTTCTTTAAGTGTAAATGCGATAAATAATGCATAAAAAGTATTTGCTATCGCTTGAATTAAGAAAATTCTTCTTAGGTCACTTGTACCGAAAAAACTTCTCATTGTCTCGTTAGTCGCTAAAAATCCACCAATGTAATATCCTAAAGCTGCACCTAAAGTTACTGCAGCACCTACAAAAGCTAAATGTTTAGCTCGATCTTTCATATCAGAAATCTCAATGACATGACTAATTAATAGTGTGCCAGCTGCAACCACACCAAATCCACTAATAAATCTTACGATAACCATTAAAACAGCGTAATGACTATATCCAAATAAAAACTGTCCAAGACTATAGATGAGAAGCCCTATGATAATATACTTTTTCTTATGGCCATGATCAGATAAAACACCCCAAATCGGTGCTCCAATCATTAAACCAAAGCTCATTGTAGCAAAAAAGACCCCAAACATGAAATTTGGAATTCCTAATCCCGAAACAAAAGCTGGGGTTACGGGGTGCCCTAGGTTATGGATAATACCCTGTAAAAAAGAAAAGAAAATGATTAAATATATAGTCTTTTTCATGTCATCTCCATGATGAAATATTTAGAAGAAATACTTAAGTATTTACGCTTATTCAATTATACCATCAAATGATAACCTCTTACAACAATTAATAGTTGATTTTGGTTATCTGTAAAATATATAAAAATGAAGCTTAAAAATCAAAAGACAAAACCGATGATTACAGTTTTGTCTTATCTTTTTTTTTGTAAAAATTAGAATATATTAAGGATTATTGCTTGCTTAGGTTTGTTAGGATTAATTAATATATTAATATCTTTTTTATCTCTTAAAGTTTTTGTTTTGGCATTTCTAACAACTGTCCAACCAGATTTATAAATCTGTTGTTCATAACTAAATTCAAAGGATACTTTTCCTCTTCCTCGATAAAAATAGATAGCAGTTATAGTTGCTTTAACTTCAACACCTACATGAATTAAATGATTGAGTACAAATAACCTAATGACCGAAAATATTAACATAACAGCTGCAATACCGCTAAAAATATAAGTTATTGTTAAATTGGGTTCAGTAGTTGCAAAAAGACTATAAATAAATATTGCTAGAAGTATTAATCCTGTAGTTAATGCTCCAAATGTTAAATAATCATTATAAACCATTTTTGATATTTTGATATTTTCTTTCATGTCATTCTCCTTATTTTTAAAGATTTCTTTTAAATGTTTGATAATTACGCCTCCACACAAACTAGTCATAAGCATCTATAGTTATGGTATCACAAATTGAAATTTAAATAAAGAATGAATCATTAATTCGATTTCATGATTATTGGACGAATATTTATGATAAAAAAATCATTAATCGATTCATCATCAGCACTTGAATATGATATAATTTATATTGTTGAGGTGTCGTAATGGATAAAAAAAACATATCCTATGCTTTGTTACCTTTTGTTTTTATTTCAATTCTATTATTTATATCCTATTTTGGAAATCAATGGTATGCAGAGACATTTGGAAATCCTGGTGTGGACTACAGTTATATACTATATAGTATAAATATTAAAGTTCCTTTTTTAGAGTGGACAATTTATCCTTATGTTTTAGCTTATCCTTTTTGGATTAGCACTTTCTTTTATGTCGCTTATCATTCTAAGAAGGCTTTTTTTACCTCAGTTTCAATCCTTTCGATTTTATTCATTATTTGTGGAATCTGGTACTTCTTTTTTCAGTCAGATGTTGAATCTTGGAGATTAACAAGTGGATTATTTCTTAATCATAATTATTCGACACCTAGAAGTGATTTAAATTTCTCTGAAAAACTTGTTTTGTTAATCTATGATGCTGCAGGACCTAGAAATGCACTACCCTCACTACACACAATCATCTCATGGGCATGTCTGATCTCACTAAGAATGATTAAGGATACTCCTATCATTCCTAAAATTATTATTTGGAGCATGTCATTATCAATAATTATAGCAACTCAGACTTTAAAACAACATTATATCATTGATTTAATTGTAGGTATTGCCTTAACTGAAGTCACGTATTGGATCTTAAAAGATTCAAAACTTGTAAAATGGCTTGAAACTTTCTTTTTAAGAATTAACCAGCAAACAAAGCTCAATTTGGAAGAGTAAAAAAAACACAACGCTCGTTGTGTTATTTTTTTAAGGTATTTAAAATAGGTTGTGGTGTTGTATAGGCTTTAAAAAGGATTGTGGTGT
>CAZMIG010000034.1:0-11372 GCA_964566285.1 uncultured Mariniplasma sp.
CTCCTGATTTAAGTGCACGTTGCATAGCAATTTTTTGCACACGTCTGAATGATGCACGATTTTCAAGTTGATCTGCAATGCTTTGTGCAACGAGTGTTGCTACTCTTTCAGGACGTCTAACTTCTACAACATTAAATACGATTTCTTTTTTAGATAATTTTTCTAAATAAACTACTGCTTTTTTCTTTGTTTCTGCATCACGTCCAATAACGATACCTGGCTTAGCAGTGTGTAAGGTAACTTTAACACGATCTTTTCCGCCTTTACCTTTAACACGTTCGATTTCGATGTGAGAAACAGCGGCTTTTTTATAAAAATCATTAAGATATCTACGAATTAGTTCATCTTCTTTTACTAAGGCAGGCACTGCTGTTTTTTCAGCATACCACTTTGAATCCCAAGTGCGGATGATACCAAGACGCATTCCTATTGGATTAACTTTTTGACCCATGTTATCTCACCTCTACTCTTTATCTGCCACAATTACAGTAATGTGGCTAGTTCTCTTCTGGATAATATCACCTTGACCTTTTGCTCTAGGCAAAAGTCTCTTAAGACGTACTCCCTCATTGACATAAACCTCTTTAACAAATAGGTTTTCTACATTTGCATTGTTATTGTGTTCAGCGTTAGCGACAGCGCTGTTCAATACCTTCAAAATAACTGGTGAAGCTCCGCGTGGTGTGAACATTAAAATTGCTTGCGCTTCTTTTATGTCTTTTCCGCGAATAAGATCGATAACCAATCTTACTTTTCTAGGAGCAATGCGAACGGTTTTAGCTATAGCTTTAGTTTCCATCATATCTCCTCCAATTACTTCTTTTTAGCTTTCTTATCATCTTTACCATGTCCATGATATGTACGGGTTGGTGCAAATTCGCCAAATTTGTGTCCAACCATATCTTCAGTAATATATACGGGTACATGTGATTTACCGTTATAAACGGCAACTGTGTGTCCAACGAAATCAGGGAAAACCGTTGAACGACGTGACCAAGTTTGGATCACTTTGTTTTCGTTTGCTGCATTTTGTTTTTGAACCTTAATTAATAAGTGATCATCACAAAATGGTCCTTTTTTAACTGAACGTGCCATAATTTTCCTCCTACTTCGTGCGACGACGAATGATTAAGTCGCTTGACGCTTTTTTCTTGTCGCGTGTGTTAACTCCGCGAGCCTTCTTACCCCAAGGGGTCATTGGTGATTTTCTACCAATTGCTGTTCTACCTTCACCACCACCATGTGGATGGTCATTTGGATTCATTACAGATCCACGAACTGTTGGGCGAATGCCCATGTGACGTGTTCTTCCTGCTTTACCAATATTAACTAATTCATAAGACTCATTACCTACAACACCGATTGTTGCGCGACATGTGCCTAGAATTTTTCTAACTTCACTTGATTGTAAACGTACAAGAACATATTTATCTTCTCTACCGAGAATCTGTGCTGAAGTTCCAGCACTTCTTGCTACTTGACCACCTCTACCAGGTGAAAGTTCAATGTTGTGAATTGTTGTACCAACTGGAATATTCATAATAGGTAAAGCATTACCTACTTTGATATCCACTTGATTACCTGAAACAATTTCATTACCTACTTCCAAGCCTTTTGGAGCTAGGATGTATCTCTTTTCACCATCTACATAGTGAATTAAAGCAATATTTGCAGTGCGGTTAGGATCGTACTCAATTGTAGCTACCTTACCAATGATATTGTCTTTATTACGTTTAAAATCAATTACACGATATTTTCTTTTTGCACCGCCACCAATGTGACGTACGGTGATCTTACCTTGGTTATTTCTTCCACCGGTGCGAGAAAATGGCTCAAGTAGTGATTTTTCAGGAGTAGATGTTGTTATTTCTTCGAATGTTAATACACTCATGTTACGGCGACCATTAGTCGTCGCTTTGTATTTTTTAACCGCCATTTGGTTAAACCTCCTTTAATATTTCACTTATACGGTGAAGGCGTCTATCTTTTGACCTTCAGCCAATTTAACAATTGCTTTTTTGTAAGCAGGTTTGTATCCTTCGTGTTTACCCATTCTTCTGAATTTAGGTAACACGTTTACTGTGTTCACAGCTAAAACCTTCACATTGAAGATTGCTTCAATTGCTTTTTTGATTTCAACTTTGTTTGCTTTTTTATCAACTTTAAAAGTATATCTGTTTTGACCTTCAATTAGTTTAGTTGATTGTTCAGTAATGATTGGACCTTTGATCATATCATAATATTTAGTCATTGCCCAATACCTCCTCTAATGCTTCAACTGCATCTTTTGTTAGTAATAGGTTTCTACAATTTAGAATGTCATATACACTAACATGACTAACTTGTGAGAAAGCAATAGTTGGAATATTTCTTGCTGCTAATACTAAGTTTTCAGTAAATGCACCAGAAACAACTAAAGTTTTTCCTTCAATACCAAGTGATGCTAACATATCTACGAACATTTTAGTTTTTGGAGCTTCAATGTTCAATGAATCAACAACTTTTAATTGACCGTTTACTGCATGATATGATAATGCAGATCTTAATGCTAATTGACGAACCTTTTGGTTCATCTTAACTGCGTAGCTTCTTGGTGTTGGACCGAAAACAATACCACCTTTACGCCATTGTGGAGAACGTGTTGAACCCTGACGAGCACGACCTGTTCCTTTTTGACGCCACGGTTTCCTTCCACCACCTGATACTTCGCCACGATTTTTTACATCATGAGTACCATGTCTCATTGCTGCTCTTTGAGCGTTTACAACATCATATAATGCTTGTTGATGTGGCTCAATCCCAAATACATAATCTGATAAGGTGAGGTCAGCAACTTTTGTGCCTTTTTGGTCTAATACGTTAATGTTTGGCATGTTAACTCTCCTTACTTACCACTTTTAACTGCAGATCTAACAATTACAAGTCCTTTTTGAGGTCCTGGAACGCTTCCGCTAATTAATAGTAGTTGATTTTCTAAATCGACACCAGCAATTTTTAAGTTTTGAATGGTTACTTGTTCAGCACCCATTTGCCCTGGTAAGTTTTTACCTTTAAGCTTGCCTTTAACTGCACCCATAGAACCTGGTCTACGGTGATATCTCGAACCGTGAGTCATTGGTCCGCGACTTTGATTGTGTCTCTTGATGGATCCGGCAAAGCCTTTACCCTTTGAAGTGCCTGTGACATCGACTTCTTCGCCGATTTGAAATAATTCATTTGTAACAAGGTCACCAGCCGATAAATCCACTAATTCATTGTTAAGCTCTTCTTTAAAGCGGATTTCTCTAATGAAGCGCTTAGGTGCTGTATTAGCTTTTTTCACGTGCCCTTGTTCAGGCTTGTTACTTAATTTGTCCCGTTTAGTTTCAAAACCAACTTGAGTTGCTACATAACCATCTGTTTCGATAGTCTTTTGTTGTAGAACTACATTGTCAGCCACGTCTATAACGGTAACTGGAACTAGAACACCATTTTCATCGAAAATTTGTGTCATTCCTAGTTTTCTACCTAAGATTCCTTTGGCCATATTTTAACCTCTTTCTCTACTTAATTACTTTTTCAATACGATATCAATACCTGATGGTAGATCGATATCCATTAATGCACTGATTGTTTTTGGGTTTGGATCAATGATTTGAATTAATCTTTTGTGCGTTCTGCGTTCAAATTGTTCACGTGAATCTTTATTTACGTGTGGTGAACGTAAGACTGTAAATATTTCCTTTTCAGTTGGAAGAGGAATTGGACCTTGAACTGTTGCTCCGGTTCTAAGTGCACTGTCAACAATCTTTTTTGCAGCTTGATCAAGTAATCTGTGATCGTATGCCTTTAAACGAATCTTAATTACATCTTTTGCCATTTTAATAGCTCCTTTCGCCTATAATCCTGTATAGACTTGCTCCACGGAAAAACTCAACACGTAGACAACGGCTATCCGTGTGTCAACAACCTTCCATTTCACAGCCTTACTCATGTTTACACACGAGCGTGTATTATTATATATTAAATAAAAAGCAAAAGCAACCCTTTCGGTGCTTTTGCCTCTTTTTATACACTTTTTATCGAATTATTTGTCCTTTTTTTCATCATCTTTTTTTGATAACAGCATTTTAATTACTTCTTCTCTTTTATCTTTATGTTCATCTCTTACTGCTTGTTCTTTTTCTTGCTTTTTCAATGTCTTCAATTCCGCTTTGATTTTTTCTCTATCACTTATTGCTTTTTCTTTATCAGCACGATCTAATTCTCTTTGAATACGGTCTTCAATTCGCTGTGCAGCTACCCCTATAAAAGTTCCTCTAGTATCTATGTATTCCTTTATCACATGTTCGATTACTTTTACTTGACTTAGTTGAATAGAAAAATCAGTAAATCCAGCTTTAATTAGTTTTCTTACGATATGTGGATTCGAAAGCATATTTCCAGCGATGATATGTTTTGTTTGCATTTTAAACGTTCTTAAAAATTGATGTAAATCTCTTAGGTTCGGCCAAAATACGTCTAACATTTGTTCTTTTGATAAATGACTAAATCTATTATAATCATCAGAAATCTCTTCAATTAAATCGTTGAGGCCTATCACGACAAAATCCATTGTTGTATAATCTTCAAAATATTCATATGTTGATTCCGTTTCAATCATAATTCCGACCTTAACGTCATTGATTCCACAGATCGAAAAAACACCATCTACCTGTCTTCTCCAATATTCTATTTCATTGGGCATTCTAATCATGGGTACTATAATATTAACTTTACGATTATATACTTTTGAAGCGAGTGCAATTGCTCTCAGATTATCATCAAAAAATGGTTCGAATTCTATGTGTGTTTCTATATCTGTATATCCATTCCCAAAAAAATCATTTGGTCTTTCTGGTCTAAAATCTGGTATCCTAATATAGATTTCTTTATTTCCAATATCTTTCATGAACTTCAAGAATATTTCATACTGCTGCTCAAAGGTAAGTTGTACACCATTTGTGACATACATATACTCTGTTTTGTAAGGAGCTACCCCTGAATACCAGGAACTATGCGCTATTCTATCCACAAACCTTGTATCGACCATTGGCGCATATAGTTTAATTTTCGATTCCGGATAACTAGGATCTTCTCCAACAAAATATGTTTTTGATTGAATAATAGAATTATAATCATTTATTTCTTCACTTCGAGGATTTTCAATAATTTTCTTATTAATACCATCAATAATTACAAAATCATCATTAGTATAATTGTGGTTATGTATAGAAATAGGTATTTCAAACTCGTGAGCAAGTGTTCTTGCTAGATCAATATTTTCAATCTTTTTACATATCATTCCGTGAAAATTCTTTTTGATATTATTTAAATATTCTTTTTTGAACACTTCTACAAAAAGGATAAAATCCTCTTTGATATGCTCAATAAGTCTTTCCAACATAACCATTTCGTATCTAATTATTAATCTTTCTTTTAATTCCTTAAAATATTCTTCAATAACATCTTGATTTTCAATGAATTTTTTCGGGAATACCATTTGATCGCTTATGAAGAATTCTTCTAGTGCAACATCAATCGCTTCTGAAAAATTCATTTTATAATCAATAACTAGCTCCCTAAATCTAAAATTAATACTTTCGGTATCGAATGTAAAAAAAACAAACTCCAATAATTGGAAAATTTCATCTGAGCTGTTAGCTAATATTGTCTTCATTTCCCTATAACGGAGATATTCATCAATTGTGTGACTATTAATTTTATCAAATAGTTCATCAAACTCTGAATGTTTCACTTTTTGTACTTCTTTTTGATTGTCAAAAGTAACAATCTTTCCCATTGAAACGTAATTTCTTAAA
Organism: uncultured Mariniplasma sp.; assembly: GCA_964566285.1. Lineage (GTDB taxonomy): Bacteria > Bacillota_I > Bacilli_A > Acholeplasmatales > Acholeplasmataceae > Peloplasma. The sequence continues at coordinate 5,841 of CAZMIG010000034.1, forward strand.
ACCGTGTATTGCGAGTATTCTCTGTGCATTTTCTTTTCCTCTATTGTTGTAGTTTATTGTTTATTAAATGCGCAGCTCCAATAAATCCAGCATTGTTTCCAGATTTTGCTAATATGAATGGAATCTGATTAGTTGAAAATCTTGCATGCTTTTGATAGTGTTGAACGATTAACTCCAATAAAAAATCTCCTGCTTTTGAAATCCCCCCTCCTATAATAAATACTTCGGGGTTAATCACTACTGCCAAAATGCTTGCACTAATTGCAATATATTCAGTAACTCTATTAACGACCTTCAAACCAACGCTGTCACCAGATTTTGCTGCATCAAATATATTTTTAACGGTAAGATCACTCAGATTAATGCTGGTTTTTTCGATGCTTGCTAATTCTCTTGTATACCGAAAAATGGCTGCTGTTCCACATATTTGCTCCAAACAACCTCTTGATCCGCATCCACATAATTCCATTGGTTCATTCGAAACACGAATATGACCAATTTCCCCACCAAATCCAGCATGGCCCTCATGAATCTTCCCGTCAATAATTATCCCTCCCCCTACACCAGTACCTAATGTATAAAACACAACACTATTATAGGGTTTTTTAAAACTGTGGCTTTCACCAAGCGCTGCAATAGTTGCATCATTTGATACAGCAACATGAATATGATTTGGTAAATATGATTCTAGTACTCCATCAATTCGCATATGGTTCCAATTTAAATTTGTACATTTTTCCACAAATCCATTCTTAACTGGGCAAGGAATTGCCATTCCTACGCCATTGATATTATTCATTTCTATATGATTAATCAAATTGACCTTATCTATCGTCTCTCTAATCGTACTAAATATATTAGTTTCATGTTTATTTTGAGGAGTATATATCTCTTATGTATCAACCAAGGTTACATTAGGTAACAAAAAAAGGCCAAACTTAATGTATGTTCCTCCTACATCTATACCATATACGTATTCAGACATACTAAGCCCCCTTTATTTTGCCATTCATATTATACCTTGATTAATCTAGAAATGAAAGACTATTTTATGATTTTAACAAAAAATATAGGCATCCGAGGAGGATGCCTATATTACAATAATTGAAATTAATATCTTTGTTTGAAATACTGGCTAATGTTTTCTAAAGATTTCATAAGAACTTCATCTTTTTCTAATTCTAAGTCTTTAAATAACGAGTCAACCATTTCATCATGAAATTTATCGTGTACTTGTAATACTTCTTTAGCTGATTCATCTAATTTCAGTAGAACTTTTCTACGATCATTTTCGTCTCTATATCTCAATACATAATTTTTCTTAACTAGTACATTAACTGATGTAGTTAAGGTACCGAGTGTAACACGTAATCTATGAGCTACATTACCCATAGTTGGAATTTCTGAATTTCTAATTGCTTCCAAAACATGCACTTCTGTCATTGAAAGTTTAACGCCTCTTTTTTTTAAAACTTCACTTTCAATACTTAGAATGTGATTAAATACATCTACCAAAAGTTCATTAATTACTCGTTTTGGATCTACCATTTCCCATACCCCATTCCCTATACTACAATATATCCAACACCAAGTGTGCCTGGACCAGCATGTGCACCAACTACGGGAGTTAGTGGCACTACCTCTATTTGCATATCAGGTCTTAATGCTAATAGTTGTTCTTTTACCTCGTAAGCTTTTGCTTCATTATTTGTGTAAACGATGAACATAATAACATTTTTTCCTTCAATATCGTGTTGAATTATTTCTAGTAATCTAGCTTGTGCTTTATTCGTCGTTCTTATTTTCTCAAAAGGAACCAAACTTCCATCCCTTTGAATATGTAACAAAGGTTTAATTTTTAGTAGAGTCCCAAGAAACCCACTTGTTGATGATAGTCTACCATTTTTAACTAAGTATTTTAGAGTATCAACAAGAACGTAAATGTAAATGTGATCTCTAATTTTTTCTAATGCATCGATTATTTCTATAGCTTTATGTCCAGATTTTATCATCTTGATAGCTTCAATGATTAAATATGCTTCTCCATATGAAACAGTACGTGAATCAATAACATATACGTTTAAATCGTGCACCATATCTTTCGCTAAAATAGCACCTTGATATGTTCCACTTAACTTAGAAGAAATCACAACCGCAATAACATCAGTATATCCTTCTTCTTTTAATTCCTCATAAATACTAGCAATTTTTCCAGTTGAGGTTTGAGAAGTTGAAACATCAATATCAGGGTTATTAACAACTACATCGTAAAACTCTTTTGCTTGAATATCAACATAGTCTTCGTATTCTTTTCCACCAAGATTTAAAGTTGATCTAATCAACTTAACAGGATAATCCAATTTTAAATAATCCACTCCTGAATTCCCGCATACAACTAATCCGATTTTCTCACTCATTTTCTCTTCTCCTTCAAATTGTTTGAATTTCAAACATATTAGACTAACTATATGATAACACATGACTATAAAAAAACAAACAAAAAAGATTTTATTTGCTCAATTCTATTAGTTCTAATTGTTTAATTGCCGAAAGAGATTCCTGAAACTTAATATTAAGAAAGATAAAATTAGTCAGTAGTGCGATTTCTCCGTAATTATAATTCAAATTATCTTTCATTATTGTCATAGAACTCCTATCATATTCTGGCTTGTAAATCATGACATAGTTAACAACCTTGACCTGAGAGTCAACTAAGTTCCCAATAATCTGTCGGTAATTAATTGATTCTTGAAGTTTTTTAGTATATCTTTCTTCACTTCTTTTCTCATCTTGATTAAACATCCCAAATTCCAAAATAATCACCAATCTTTCAAATATCAATAAGTAATCTGATCTCATATGATTCCCATAGACTAACGGATATTCCATTATGATATTTATTTCTTCAGTATTAATTCCTTTTTTAAACAACTCTATCATTAATCTTCGCATAAGTAAAAGCGTATCTATCCATGTTATTACTTCCTCTTGCTTTAATTCCCAAATCGACAGTTTTTGCTTGTTAAATTGCGTTTGTAGCATAATAAAGTACTCTTTTTCTTTATATTGCTCAACTCTTTCTTTTAATAGCTGTTTTTCTATTTTCCAATTTTCGTGTTCAATAAAACTGGTAAATGAGTTAAGTTGAGATATGCCATTGAATATGTACATTGCTTTAATTTTCATAAGTATCACCTCTATTTATAATAGGGAAAAATACCGCTTATTTCTTTGAAACAATTAAATAATAATTCCAATGATCAAAGTTTATAGAAATGCTTAAAATAAAAAGCCATTCGATGGCTTTATTAATATTTCTACATATGTTTAGTATGGAATTTGTGAACCTATTTTTTAGTAATATTCCGCGTTACGCGTAAGGCAAATAGTATAATTATCCCAAAAAACCCGATTGCCCCCGGGACAAATATAATACTAATTGTTTCTGGTATCAATTCTTCGGAAAACAACATAACAACGAACAAAAATATAGCTAGGAAAATGCAAAAAGCTCCGCCTATCAAAGCTAATATATCAATAATGATATTAAACCTATCTTCGAACCAATCAATAAATCTATTAATTGCTTTTTTCATCTGGCTATTTCCTTTTATTTTTTATTATACTATCTAGTGTTTAAAACTAATGTAATTCAATAATATTTTTACTCAATCATTCTTTTTTTAGTATGTGAAAGTAAATTTGCACTTAATTGTAATACAAATAGTCCCAAAATAATTCCACCTTGCAAAGCTGAATTTTTCCATGACATGACTATGAACCCATAATTCATGGACCAATAAAGTATTAAAAATGGTACCAATAACTTCCAATTCTTGCGAAAAGGCACTTTCAAAATAAAATCGTAAATTCCTTCTAGTATTACAAATGCTAAAAATATTCCTAAAAATACGCTATATTGATATTGTTTGTTTTGCTGTAAAGCAATAATAATACCATAAATTGCAGGGATCGAAAGTAATAAATAAACAAACCCAATGTTTTTCACCAATGATTCTTTAAAGAACTTTACACTTAAAAAAACTGAAATTAATAACAAGTTGTTGACAATTCCGAGTGTGAAAAAATAATTTTCAAACATCTTCAACATCTCCTTTTACAATAAAATTATATCACTTCAATACCTTTTTTTATATATGCAAAATAAAAAACCACTTGATCGTTTTGCTATCAGTTAGTTCTAGTTCCACTGTAAGTTAAACCTCATACATAAATATTTTCAATCTTCTCACATACTTAGACTTATCTTTTACATAAAAAGCAATGCCAAAACAGTAATCAGTAAATTTGAAACAAAAACTAATAACATAAAATCAAAAAAATAGGAAACGCAAATGCAAAAAATATATTTATTTGCTGGTTCAAAATCAAAATAACGCTTATAAATTAGCACATATTCAACAATAGCTATAGTAAGAATTAAGAACAGAATTGTAAATAAAGCGACTCGTATATCCCCAAAAATATTTTGGGATATCAATACGAAAATCACCAATAATAAAATTGTGTAGAAAAGCGAGTATATAAAAAACAGTTTCTTTTCAATAAAGATATCAAAGAAACGTTGAATTAGAATTCTTAATCCTGTTAATATAACAGCTATGACAATGATTATTACAAAGACAATAAAAAGATTAAGAGATAAATTCGGCATATAGTGCTCCCTACAAACTAAGTTTAGTCTTATTATATAACTTTAATATAGTTATTGTGAAGTGAATTTAACTCTATCTTCATGTGGCACAAGGATTTTCAGTCGTTTCATGCATATCAAATGTAATGTTACCTCTCCACATAAGTAACTTCAACTGATATATCACCTGTTTCGCCTTTAGGTTGTTCAATTACAAGTGCGAACACTTCTGGCCATGCGTCTCCAAAAGCATACCAAGGAATATAATATTGAACCTCTATACTTAGGGTGTTGTCATCTAATTCTTGATTTCTTATGCAAAAATCTGCACTATAAGCCCTATACGTAACATATACAATAACTAAAAGGTTATCTTCGAAATAATTATCTTCATAATCACTCAAATCCTCGACAAGTGTATTAGATACTTCATTACCATTTTCTTCTATCCAATCTGTTACATCATTAATATTTGTTAAAATAAATGATTTTGAATACGTTCCTTCATCAATTAACATAAGGTCCTCTTCAGATATATCACTCATGCTCAAATTATAAACTACCTCAAATAAACTTCGATCTTTAGCACATCCGTTTAATACAAATAATAAACCAAATATTAGAAACAAACAAATTTTCTTCATAAAACGCTCCAATCACATTTAGGATAATATATAACAAAATTATAACATAAAAAATAATAGCAAGTAAATTTGCTATTAAGAATTTTATTGTTAATTGTAATTTGTCCTTGTGTCACAAACAAGTTTTGTAAAACATGATAAATAAAAATAAAAAAAGCCACTTAATGGCTTTACTATCAGTTAGTGGTGGCTCCAGGGAGAATTGAACTCCCGACACAAGGATTTTCAGTCCTT
>CAZMIG010000035.1:0-9631 GCA_964566285.1 uncultured Mariniplasma sp.
TTTGAAAGGTGTGTTTCCTAAAAACCACAACCTATTTTAAAGAGCCTTTATTTTTATAGACATTTCAAATTATTAAACGTCAGATGTTAGTGAAACATAATCAGAAGTTAAAGTAATACTTAAATTTCCATTTCTTACTCTGAGTTGATCTAAAAATTTCTTTTGATCAATATTAATTTTCATTTTTATAATGAATGTTAATTCAAATAATGTACCAAAATCAGTTGTCTTAACTTTTTGTAATTGATGACTCATCAAATGTTCTTTAAAGATATCGTCAAATGCATTTGCATAATTAAGATTTTCGGGAATGATAATTTTGAGTTTAGCATGATTGGAACGGTCTTTATCTATTTTAAAGAAATATAGGATAAATAAAATGATTGAAATGAAGGCTGTAATTACTAATCCATATCCTAAATATCCCAAAGCTGATGCTAAACCTATACCAACAGCACTTAGAATATAAGCAATATCTCTTGAATCAGCAAGTGCAGTTCTAAATCTAACTAAAGCAAAGACGCCAGCTAAACTGAAAGCTCTAGCGAGATTGTTAGATACTAGCATAATGATTATTGAAATAACTAGTGGCAACATAAATAATGTAATACTAAAAGAATGGTCATAGACCGTTTTTTTATGTGTAAAGACAAATACTGAACTGAGTACAGCACCTAACACCGTAGAAGTAAGCAAGACGTAAATAATGTGTGTTAGTGTTAAAACGTCCATATCAATAATGAAAAAGGATGTAGTCATCTGTTGTTCCTCCTATTAATAATTGTTTATAAGCAGTTCCATACTTCGAAAAGCTTTGACTATAAAGTTCAAATTCAGATAATTTTCTTGCTAACCAGAAAGGAAAATTATCTTCACTTTTAACTTCCATTAGTGAATAGTTAGGGTCCTCTAAGATTGGATTTCCTCCATCAACTGTCAGATCAAGATTTGTGTTTCTAAATAACATTTGATCATCGAAAGTAATTCTTAGATCTTGTTTTGGAGCCATAAATGCTAATCGTCTATATCTAATTAATGCACCAGGCTTTGCATGATGAACCTTAATGAAATAATCTATCTCCTCAAGGATTTGAAGTGCCTGTCTATTGTTTAATGAGGGTTTAATACCTTTTTCAAGGTAATCAATTGCTTGCTGGTAGGTCAGATCGATGCGTCTTTTGTTAATTCGACCTTCAAATTTTTTCTTAATTTCTATAAAAACATAATCATCAGCTTTTATTTCAGATCTGTAACTTCTTAATCGAAGCTTTTCTTTGTATTTAGGTTTTGAAATTGAATTTCTGATGATACTGAAGTCATGTGTATCATAGTAAATATTATTAATAATATAACCTAATCCATTTGCAGAATAGGAATCAAGAATAAGATAATCTTTTAAAAATTCAATCATCTCTTTTCTTTGTTGTTGCGTAATAACATATTTTCTTTCATATCGGTTAAATATGGGATTTTGCATATATAAACTCCAAATAAAGTATTAGATTATGAGTATAATTAAAACTTAAGACAGATGTTTACTTCTAAAAATAATTATACCATTTTATAGCAATATCCGTCTAATATCTTTTTGCATCAAATTTCTAAATTTACTCAATTTTCAAGTTTCTAGCAATTTAAATCATTCGATAGACATTTTCATGTAAGCATGGTAAAATAATTATCGCGATGTGATTTGCACCCGTAGCTCAGTTGGATAAGAGCGTAACCCTCCGAAGGTTAAGGTCGCATGTTCGATCCATGTCGGGTGCACCATTAATAGGAGGAATACTCAAGGGGCTGAAGAGGCACGCTTGGAAAGCTTGTAGGCTGTAAAAGGCGCAGGGGTTCAAATCCCCTTTCCTCCGCCACTCTAATTATTGAATTTGAGATTTTCTATCTCATTTTTTTATATTAAATAATAATAAATCAGATATCTATAAATACAATACTAAAATTTAGAGCATGGAGATAGGGTTTCTGATTTTCTATGAAATGTCTATCACATGGTATAATAATGATAATTTGGAGATGATAATATGTCTGAATATAACAAGTATTATAAAAAAGAAAACTATTTTGGTAATCCTTATCCAGAATTGATAAAGTACTTCAAAAAATTGGATAGAAAATTAACTATTTTAGATATAGGTTGTGGACAAGGTAGAGATGCACTTGCAATAGGTCGACTTGGTTTTGATGTTGTTGGTGTTGATATTTCTTCTGTTGGAATAAAGCAACTTAATGAAATTTCAACTAAAGATAATCTCGAAGTTAAGGGGATTGTTGCTGATTTTAATAGTGTAAGTGATGTTGATAATTACGATGTTGTTTTGCTAGATTCGATGTTTCATTTCTATAAAAAAGACATCGAACATGAAATTAACATGCTCAATATGTTTTTGAATCAAATTAAACCTGAAGGTAGACTAGTAATTATTTTGCAAAAGAGTCCTCTTAGAGTGAAACTACTTAAAGAAACTATTGAGGGTTCAAAACATAAATTTACTTATGATTATGAAGATACCTTTACTTATAGAGAGTTTAACAGTAAGTTCTATATGATTTCTATACAAAAAATGGAGTTTTAAGTTGTCAGAAAAATTAATAATAAAAAAACTCGATGAGAATTGAGTATAGCTCCATCATTAAAGACTGTATTTTTACATACAACTTATCTTGCATATGGAAGAAACATTTGTATATTCGAAAGAATTGTTATAATTTTTTTAAAACGAATATGCATCAATTAAAAGGTGGTAGTTTTATGAAAAATATTTTTATTGAGCATTATCAAAAGTATCCAAAAATGCAAATATCTGATTTTTTAAAATTACTATATCAAAGTTGCTTTGGACCAAAACATCTTTATCAAAATCACGATTTTGTTACAATACACAATTATATGGAAATGGAATTAGTTAAGATTAAACACGAATCCACTACCTATATTGAAGATATTGGTAGTGGGTATTTACGCATATATCTTAGCGCAGTCAGACAAAAGTATATTTCTCAAGAACAATTGGAGCAAATATTTTGGGATTCAATGCTTGATTCTTTTGATTTAGATCAAGCAACAGATAACTTTTTAGAAGGAATTGAAATTCTTAAAGAATTATGCGAACAAAAAGCCATTCTTATTCCATCACAGGTAGCTATTTCAGAGATTAATGCATATTTATTAGATGGTATACGACCAATTCATCATTCTGAAACATATCAGAAAACATATTCACCTCATTATCGGGTTGTATCGAGAAAATATTTGGAAATGAATGGTGACGCAATTTTAAAAATGCTTGATATGTAAATTTAGTGATGAAAAGTAGAGGTATTAATTATGTATAAAAAAGAATTTGAAAACTATATTCCGTTATGTGAACAAGAAATTGAAGACAAAAAAGCAATCCTACAATTTATTAATTTAAATGATGATTGCCTATTAAGGAGTAATTTAATTGCTCATGTAACTTCCTCGGCTATAGTGGTAAACAAAAAGATGGATAAAGTATTATTTATTCATCATAATATTTACAATTCATGGGGCTGGGTAGGTGGACACAATGATGGTAATACTGACTTACTAGAAGTAGCTGTCAGAGAAGCAATAGAAGAAACTGGAGTTGCTAATATTACTCCTTACAGTAATGAAGTTCTTGGTATAGATGTTATATATGTAGAAAACCATATTAAAAATGGTAAATTTGTAGGAGATCATTTACATTTGAATGCAACATATTTATTGATTGCAGATGAGAATGAGAAATTAACTGTAAAAGAAGATGAAAATTCTGGTGTGAAATGGTTCTACATTGATGAAGTAATGAATTATATAACTGAAGACAGAATAAAAACAGTATACAATAAGTTACTAAAAAGAATTAATTCATTTGTAACACAGTAAACTAAGTATAACCAAAGAGTGATATACACTACTTTTCCATCAAAAAAACGATAAACTTAGTAGTGATAAAAGCATTTTTAGTATAAGAATAATATTTGTAATTAGGAGTGGTATTAATGGAATTGTTTGTTAGAGTATATAATGAAAAAGATTATGTAGAAATGCTTGAAATAACGATGGAACTTTGGAATTTGAAAATGAAACCTTATACAAAAAAGGGTTTTGAAATAAACAAAAATATAATTGATGATACAGGAACAATTCCAAAAAGAATCAATGAAGGAATTTTGGTTGCTGAAATCGACAAACATATTGCTGGAGTTGCACATCTTGATTTTAAAGGTAAGAAAGAAAGTAAAGGAGAAAGTTTGTCTGTCCTAAGACTAATTCTAAGGTATGGTTTATCTAGACTGCTAAAAGTGAGAGACATGGGAATGTTTTTTGAACATGAAGTAGATGATGATGAAATGCATATTCATGGTATTGTTGTTTCTAGTAAATATCGTAGTATGGGTATAGGATCTAAACTGCTTGATGAAGTAGAAAAAATGGCTAAAAAACTAAAACTGAAGAAAATAACTTTAGAAGTTTTAGATACAAATAAAAGAGCTTATACACTTTACAAAAAATTAGGATTTGAAATGGTGAAACAAGTTGAATTTAATGAACAACAGCAAGAGTATTTTAAATCAAAATCGCATATTTATATGATGAAAAAATTATAGGATTGACTCAATCAATCCTTTTTTTATCTATTCATAGTACCATCTATTAGAGTATTTTTAATGTGATTAAAAATAATAACTATTCGTATCTTTTGGAATCTTTCCATCATTATTATACAATAGGAATATCAATACCCATGGAGGTAAGAAATTGATGAATATAAAATTATTAAAAGAACAAAATAATGAATTACTTCAGACATTAAAAACGAGATTTGAAACAAACCAAATTCGACATCAAGCTATCGAATGGAATCAGGTTTATAATAAACTCATTGAGAACCCAGAAAAACTTTGGTCATTATTTGAAATGGAACGAACTGGTGGAGAACCCGATGTTGTCGGAATTGATTCTCTAACGAATGAATTTCTGTTTTATGACTGTTCAAAAGAAAGTCCAATAGGAAGAAGAAGTACTTGTTATGACAATGAAGCACTTGATTCACGAAAAGAAAATAAACCAATAGACAGTGCGGTTAATATGGCCAATAATATGGGAATTGAATTATTATCTAAAGAAGAATATAGAAAGCTACAAGTTCTTGACAGTTTTGATCTAAAAACCTCAAGTTGGGTGAAAACACCAGATAACATAAGAAAACTGGGTGGTGCAATTTTCTGTGACCATCGTTACGATACAGTCTTCACATATCACAATGGGGCTTCTTCATACTATTCTGTAAGAGGATTTAGAGGCGTTCTAAAAGTATAAGTATTTAACTTATCATAAAGTTATAATTTAGTTTAAAAACACTATTTTTCGTTAAAAAAAGCAATTAATTAACTACAGTTAATACATAAAATAAAAAAGAATTCCTAACTAAGATATTAATTATCTGTTTAGTGAATTCTTTTTGTTAATTTATGTCGAAATTACACTGTGTAAATATAATATGTAAAATCTGTGAAGCATGTTTTAAGTTGACTACCAGTCATTAATTTTTTACTAAGCATACATACTTTAAGGTGCGGAAATTGACTCATAACTAAATCTACATCTTCTACATTGTCTGAATATAAAATGATCAATGAAATGGCATTTAGATCTAGATTTTGAGCATCATCTATATTGGATTTGACGATAATATTTCTTCCTAGGTTATTGATTTTATGTGGTAAATCAAGTTGATTAGAAATGACCAATATATCCTTGTATCTGGATAAGATTAATTTATTAATGGTTTTCAGATAATCTTCAATACTCAAATTCAGATCAATTACTTTTTCTTTTACTGGAGTCAAGTTCATTAATACGTCTGAAAAAGCAGTTGTGTAGAAAATACCGATCAACAACCCCATTTGACCAATTTGAAATTCTGGAAGTCGATAGATTTCCAGTTCATGAACAAAGACGATGATAACAGTTAATAAAATAATTCTAGCATAAAAAACCAAATCAATGACCTTGAATTCTTTATGAATCAATCTCAGAATAATATCAATCAACCATGTGAAGATTGCTAGAATTAAGAAAGTTGCAAAGACTTGTTCTTGACTATCATCAATGTAGGTGACAAGTAAAAATAGTAATATAAATAAAACCATGACATATCTCAAAACATTCCATGCATGGTTTTTATAAAGTTTAATTCCATAAAACCCAATACTAAATAATAGTGCTAGGATAAACAAGATTTGGAAGATGATTGATTGTGTATGTGTAAAAGAAGAGTTTCCGCTAAATAGTGTATTTCCTGTCGTTATAATAATGATATAATCAATTACTCCAAAACCAATGCTAAATATAAAAATTTCTTTAAATGTGATTTTCTTTGAAACGAGATATTTATAAGCTAATACTAAGAGTAGAACCAAGCTGAATACAGAAACCAAGCGTTCAATATTCATAACATATTGGTATGTATACAAAAACATTACTAAATTACCAATATATCCAAAAATAAAATGATTCTTTTCATCTTTTTCAATCTTCGGAATACGATCTTTCATAGCTAATAAATATAGAACACCAGTTGTTATGAGAACAAATATGATATTAGTGCTCAAACCAACAATTGATTGATTCGAGTCAGTCATGTCGTCAAAATTAATCATAATCATAAAGAAAACGAATGGCGGATATAAAAACATGATGTATGTCATAATGTAGTATATAAGGTTATTTTTCATAAGAATACCTCCTACTTACCTAATTATAGTATACACCGTATTAATTCAGATGTGACATTATATTCTAAGCTGATTTATTTTGTTTTATAGCAGCGTATTAGGTCGAAATCAATATTAATAGATTAGGAAAACGTATTCATTTAAATATCTATTTACAAATTACTGTAGAAGAGTAAAATTGAGGTGCAATATATAAGATAGGATGAAAGAAGGAAGCTTGCAAATGAACAAAATCAGTAAATTTAAAAATCAAGATAAACATCACTATTTGATGCAAGAATTACAAATCAATGCATTTAATGAAGTGTCAAAAATTTTCACTGAAAGAATTACAAAAATATTAAAATATATAAAAAGATAGTTATAATGCCTATTATAGAAAATAGATACATCTATATACTGTATATTCGCTTGACAAAAATGATTGTTTAGTGTAATATTACATAGCAAATACGGCCGGAATAGATCATATTTATGCAAGGCCTTTTTGTTTGCAAAGGAGCTTAAAAAATGATTACTGTATCAAATCTTAGTTTAATATTTCCAGATAAAAAAATATTTTCAGATGTTAATTTAAAATTCATGCCAGGCAATTGCTATGGCGTTATTGGTGCTAATGGTGCTGGCAAATCAACTTTCTTGAAATTACTATCAGGAGAAAAGAGATCAACTTCTGGTGAAGTGATCATCGAGAAGAACAAACGTCTAGCATACCTTCATCAAAATCAAAATGAATATGATACTTATACTGTTATCCAAACAGTCATTATGGGACATAAAGAGCTTTTTGAAATCATGGAAGCAAAAGAAGTTCTCTATCAAAAAGAACAAATCACAGAAAAAGAAGGTTATGAACTAGCTCACTTGGAAGTTGCATTTGCTGAACTTGATGGTTGGGATGCTGAATACGCTGCAGAAAAACTTTTAAATGGATTAAAAGTTCCAATGAAAGATTTTCGATCAAAAATGAGCGATATTCTTCCAAAGAACAAAGTCAAAGTCTTACTAGCACAAGCGTTATTTGGTAATCCAGATATACTACTTTTAGATGAACCAACCAATCACCTAGATTTTGAAGCGATTTCTTGGTTAGAGAATTTTTTAATTAACTACGATAATACAGTTATTACAGTTTCTCATGACCGTCATTTTCTAAATAATGTCTGTACATATATGGTAGACATTGATTATTATCAAGCAAAGATGTATGCTGGTAATTACGATTTTTGGATGGAATCCTCACAACTTGTGCAAAGATTAATGGCTGATAAAAATAAGAAAAAAGAAGAACGTATTGCCGAACTAAAGAGCTTTATTGCAAGATTTAGTGCGAATTTATCTAAATCTGCTCAAGCGACTTCAAGAAAAAAATCTTTAGAGAAAATTCAACTTGATGAAATTATTCCATCGACAAGAAAATATCCATTTATAGGTTTTGAAATTGAAAAACAACTTGGAAAAGATGTTTTAGAAGTAGATAACATCAGCGTCTCTTTAGATGGCAGAAAATTATTTGAAAATATATCTTTTAATATGAACAGAGGAGATAAAGTTGCTCTCCTTGGAAAAAACGATTTAGCAAAAACAGCACTCCTAAAAATTCTTGCTGGAGAAATGGAACCTGATTCAGGTACCATTAAATGGGGACAGACGGTATCTAAGGCATACTTTCCTGGAGACAATGAAGCTTATTTTGATAATAATGAGGATAATCTAATTGATTGGTTAAGACAGTACTCAAAAGATCCAGTTGAATCATATATCAGAGGTTTTCTAGGAAGAATGCTATTTAGTGGAGATCAACCTTTAAAGCAAGTCAAATATTTATCTGGTGGCGAAAAAATGCGATGCATGTTTTCTAAACTCATGTTATCTCAAGGAAATACTCTCATTATAGATTCACCAACAAATCACCTAGATTTAGAATCAATTCAATCAGTTAATAATGGATTAGAAGATTATAAGGGCGCTATAATAGTTGCATCTCATGATCACAATCTATTACAATCAGTTTGTAACAAAATCATTGAAATTGGTGATATTGGGGCATATTCATATGAAGGTACATTTGATGAATACCTAGGTAATCCTCAAATTATAGCGATGACAAACACACTTTATACAAGTAAATAAGTAATTAGAACTAGAATTAATTCAAACGCACAAGTGTGCGTTTTTTTTATTGTATTTTTCATGAAAATCATAATATTAATCATCCAAACAATGAGTTTCTTCATAAGTGTATAGATCGAGAAAAACTCCCTTTAGAGGGTCGAAATGCACAAATCAAGCAATAACTTACAGTAGTAAGTTGTATATTATTATGATATAATTATAGTAGGGGAAATATCTAATACTATCTATTATAAATCTATGTGATTTTAACCAGTTAAAACAGAAATAATATTGTTATCAACCATAGATACCGATTTCCATGAGTAAGGATTGGAGGAATCGAAGATGAGAAAACTTAAACTTGTACTACTTGTTGTATTAAGCATTTTTTTAGTTGGTTGTAATGGTAACAGTATTGCAGCTAATTCCTTTAATCGTTCACTACAATCATTTGAAGATAAATATGATGAAAACACGCAGCATGTCATTTATAATCGAGCTCAATTTGATTTCTATGACTCATCTGGAGTGTTTATTGAATCGCTAGTAAAAATTGATACCAGTATTGTTGATTATGAAGAAGAATATTTTTATTTCACAACGACTAATCAACTAAACAATTATCACGTAACAGAAGAAGTAAAACAAATGGATGACTTTTATGGATTGTATGTCCGTACGAAAGACACTTTTAATAATGATATATTTCAAGGTGTTCGATTAGATAACGAGCAGGAATTTACAGAAATTTTACAGA
>CAZMIG010000036.1:0-8651 GCA_964566285.1 uncultured Mariniplasma sp.
ACTGAATTAGGGTTCATATAGTTTTTAAAATGTCTACAAACTCTTGACTACTTCAAGTGCCCCTTTTCTTTTCTTTATACTTTTTTTCTCTTTTTAATCACACTATAAGTAGTTGATGATACTACAAGAA
Source organism: uncultured Mariniplasma sp. (assembly GCA_964566285.1). GTDB lineage: Bacteria > Bacillota_I > Bacilli_A > Acholeplasmatales > Acholeplasmataceae > Peloplasma. Next base: position 131 of record CAZMIG010000036.1, read on the forward strand.
CAATAATAATACCTATTGCTATATATGCACCTAGACCTAAACCTTCATCCTCATAACCTTTGTTTGCAAGAATTTCTTGCCATTTGGTATCCATTTGTGTTTTTAAATCTAAGTTATATCGATATACTTCATCATTTGCATTGATTCTTACATCATATGACGCACTATAATCTTCAAATGAGCCACCTGGAGCTAATACATCATCAAATACATCTTTTCTTGGTGTTGAATATCCAACCCATTCTGTATTTTGTAATGCACTATCATAAGTTAACATGAAGTTGATAAATGCATAGGCAAGTTCTTCATTCGCACCATTAGGTAAAACGAACCCATCAACCCAAACATTGGTTCCTTCTTCAGGGACATAAAAATCAAGTTCATCATTTTCACTCATCAGATAGTTTGCATCACCTGAATAGCTGATTGCCATATCATATCTTGATGGTTGAAGCATCGCATCAAAAATCTCATCTGTTATCACATCAGTTTCTTGAGTTAAAGCATCATTTAACCAGGAAACAGCAACATCAAATTCCGTATTTGTTGGATCATTGATCGTTAATGCTCCAGTAGCTTTAAGTGCTGGCATAAATGCATCTCTTGAACTATTATAAAATGCAATATTGTAATCACTATTAGTTAATGAATCCCATCCATCTAAATCTGCGATATCAACTGTAGTTGCATTATATAATATACCTACATTACCCCAAAAATAAGGTACAGAATATTCTAATATATCAAACCCGTTTGCTGCATTCTTTACTTCATCAAGAATACTAGATAAACCATCTGCTAAGTCAGTATTTGGATCAAATGTCGTAATTTCTGACCAATCAATTGGCATAATCAAATCATCACTAGCTAATTGCTCAATTGCATAATCACTCGGAACAACCAAATCATACTGGTTACCAGCTTTAATTTGTGTAATGGCAACTTCATTGGAATCAAAAGCAATTTGCTTCACTTTATATCCAGAAGCTTCCTCAAATTGGGCAATGAGATCATCATCAATGTACTCACCCCAATTATAAAGTTTTAGTGTTGGTGTTGAATCACATGAAACAAGTAAAACAGAAAACGTTAAAACTACCAGTAATAATATTACTTTTTTCATTCTATTTCCTCCAGTTTATTTCCAGTTTTGAAATAATCATATGTTATTTTGCCACCAATGAATACTAAAATTATGGTGGATAAGGCATTAATGATCGGTTTTGGACTTAAACGGTTCGTATAAAGATATATTGAAATATTTTTATCTCCGCTTGATCCAGCTACAAAGTAACTAATAATAAAATCATCAAATGACATGGTAAATGCTAAGGCAGCTCCTGCAATAATCGCAACTTTAATCTGAGGTAAAATTACTTTGATTAGTGCTTTAAATGGTGATGCACCTAAATCATAGGCTGCATCTGCAATATTCGGATCCAAGCTTTTTACTTTCGGATATACCGTAATCAATACATATGGTGTACTAAATGCGATATGTGCTAAAAGCATTGTGTTATAACTTGGTGCAATCTGTAAAGCTCCAAATAAGACCAATAAAGACACACCAGTGATGATTTCGGGACTCACAATCGGAATATTATTCACACTCATTGTTAGATCTCTTATGACTTTTTTGGTTTGTGTAAGTGCAATCGCAGCAAGCGTTCCTAATATCGTTGATACAAACGTTGATACAACAGCAATCCAGATTGTCATAAAGACAATACTTTCACGAGGATTGGTGTAATTAAATAACTCTCGATCAGTAAATAATTCTACATAACGTTGAAAGGTGAATCCTGACCATCTCGTTAATGAATTTGCTTCATTAAATGAGAAAATAGCAATAGAGATAATCGGTGCATAAATGAAAATCATTACTAAGATTAGAAAAATTACTTTCGAAGGATTAGAAGGCTTCTTTTTCATTCCGATTCACCCCCTTATATCGATCAAGTTTTTTCACATAATAAACGATACCTAGTATAATGAGTGACAAGATGATTGCAATTGCAGATGCATAACTAATTCTGCCATTATTGACAATACTCTTTTCAATTAGTGTTCCAATCATATATATATTTTGACTTGGTGCCAAATATTGAGGGATAATAATGGTTGTTGCTGAAGGCAAGAACACCATCAATATTCCTGCTAATACTCCTGAAAGAGATAATGGAACAATAACTTTCATGATTGCTTTAAACCTATTCGCTCCTAAATCAGCTGCGGATTCTAGTAAACTCGGATCTATCTTTGAAATAACTGCATAGATAGGTAAAACCATAAATGGTAAATAAACATAGACTAATCCTAGGACTACTCCTGGAAAACTGTCAATTAAATATGGGAAAAACAATCTTAAAATTTGTTCAAGTGCTCTCACACGTAATAACATGTTAATCCACATCGGTGCATTAATCAAAAGTAACATCGTAATTTGCGTTCTTTGTTTCATCTTCGTAATCATATAAGCTAATGGATATCCAATAATAAGTGTTACAATTGTTGTCGCTGTAGCTATCCATAAACTCGATGTCATCGCTCTGACGAATGATGTCGCCTTCAAGAAATCCATATAATGCGTTAATGTGAAACTGATTGGAAAGATTCCTGAAGAACGATCAAGTTGGAATGAAGAGATGATCATTAGAAAGATTGGAATAACAACTAAAACGATTAAAACAATATAATAGGGAATACCTAATGCATGCTCAAACTTTCGTTTTTCAACTGAGCGCTTTTGTTCAATACCTTGCATTACCATTTCTCCATAATATGTAGATCTTCAGGACCAAATTTAATATCAACTTTAGATCCCTCTTCAGCATAATCAGTTGTATGTATTGTGAAAGTTCTATTTTTTGTTTTTACATCTATTTCGTAATGAACACCCTTAAAAGCAATACTATTGACGATGCCAGTCATAAATCCTGTACCTTCAGGAACAATATCAATATCCTCTGGTCTGATCACAATATCTACATTTTCATTTCTTGCAAAACCTTTATCAACACATTCATAATCAGCACCATCAAAATGAACGAGAAAATCATCTTTCATGATACCTTCAATAATATTTGATTCTCCAATAAAATTGGCAACAAACGTGTTTGCTGGCTCGTTATAGATATCTTCTGGTGTACCAATTTGCAAGATTTCACCTTGATTCATAACAACAATCTTATCAGACATCGTTAAAGCTTCTTCCTGGTCATGTGTTACATACAAGAAAGTAATTCCAGCGTTACGCTGAATTTCTTTGAGTTCATATTGCATTTCTTGTCTGAGTTTGAGATCAAGTGCTGCTAGTGGTTCATCTAAGAGTAAAACTTTTGGTTCATTGATTAATGCGCGAGCGATAGCAACTCTTTGTTGCTGTCCACCTGATAATTTATGAACTGGTCTATTTTCATAACCTTCAAGTCCAACCATTTTTAAGTATTTCGACACCTTGGAGGTTATTTCTTGTTCTCTAGATTTTTTAGTGACTAATTGTTCTTTTAAATTGTGAATCTGTTCATTCATTATATCTATTTCATTTTTATTATCTGATATTTTTATTTTCTTTTGTAATTCTAAAATTTCCTTCTTTTTATCTCCATTTGGATCACGCAGTAAGTTTAACTGATTTCTTAACGCTTTTTTTAGTTCTGCTTTGTCAGATACATCAGTAACCGATTTAATTTTTTGTTGAAAATTATCTTGAAGATCTCGAATTTTTTCAAGTGTTGATAAAGAATCATTTTTCACTCTTAAACCGAAAGCAACATTTTCAAAAACATCTAAATGTGGAAATAAAGCATACCGTTGAAAAACAGTATTTGTAGGTCTTTTGTGTGCTGGGGTATCAAGGATGCTTTTTCCATCAAAAAGGACCTCACCAGCACTAGGATCAACAAATCCACCAATAATTCTTAGTGTTGTTGTCTTTCCACATCCAGATGGTCCTAATAGTGTGACAAATTCATTTTGTTCAATTGTTAAGTCAATGCCACGTAAAACAACTTGCCCATTAAATTCTTTTGTAACATCCTTTAGTTCGATTAATGGTAGCATGTGCACCTCCTAGATGTTTACTCTTTTTAAACGAAAAGTGTATATATGAAGATATTGTTTAGTAAATGTAAACTGCAAGTTAAACAATAATAAACCATAACACATATATTATATAAGATATGATATGAATGTCAATAAAAAAGGTTGATAAACTTATTTTGTATCTTGATTTGTACTTTGTACACTCTATGATATACTTTAAATAGCATCATAAATTCACTTATAGGAGAGATCAATGTTACAAGCTGCTTATCTATTACAATTCACAAAAAAATATATGATTCAAGGTGCTATATTCTTCATCTTATTTATGGTTATTTATACAATCGTTGATGGTCTAAATATGTCATATCCAGAAATGCTTGAGGAATTCGGTTTATTTCTCGTTATCTTAAATATTTTCACAAATATTTTAATGTCATTTCTGAGTGCTGCACTTATGAATTTATCTACATCAATGGTAGAACTTAAAGGTAGAGAAGGTAAGGGTTCTACTTTTGGAGCACTATCTGTTTTATTTGGAATTTTGACTTACGGTTGTACATCATGTGTGATTGCTTTTTTTGCAAGTATCGGAATTGCATTTTCGGTAATTGCTCTACCTTTCGCAGGTTATCCATACAAGATTATATCTTTATTATTGATTCTGATTGGTATCTATTGGGTTATTAAGGAAATCCAACACGGGAAATGTAAGATTAAAAAGATTAAAAAGGCTTGACACACTCATAAAATGAGATTATGATGATTGTGTAGGTGTGAGAGAGAGTGGGCAAATGCCAAGAAAAATAATTATTGAAACAGACAATATCAAAGATGATATTGAAGAAGAATTCGAAGAAGAATTTGAACAAAAATTTCGCGATCCATTTAGAAAAATGCACAATAGACCTCCATTCGGACCTGAAAGAATAATCAAAAAACATGTGCATATGCGTGTTGAAAGTGAAGTTAAACTCTTCACAGACAAAAGCGAAATGGTAACTTATGTTAACCAATTGAAAGATATCCAAAATGTAGAAATCTTTAAGATTGAAGATCAGTTATACAAAGTATTAGTTACACGTAGAAAAAAGCATGAAGATTGTCAAGGGCACCACGAGGGAAAACACGAAGGACATCATCACGAAGAATAAAGTTTTATAAAAATATTATAAGCACCTACATTAGAGAGCGATATGCTCTCTTCTTTTTATATTGACTTCTCTTATATTTTAGTGTAAAATACAGATGTGACAACAGTGTCATATGGGGTGAATATGCCAAGTCAAACCTTTTATAATCTTCCAAAAGAAAAACAAGAAAAAATTATGAGTGCATCCATTCATGAAATGGGTATTCATACTTTTGAGCATCTCAATATTGCGAATATCGTTAGAGCTTCTGAAATTTCTAGAGGAAGCTTTTATCAGTATTTTTGCGATAAAGAAGATTTATATAACTATTTTTATCAACACATCGCTCAAAAGAAAATTGAATTTTATGGCAATTTATTCCAGTTAGACTACGATATACCTTTTATAGAGCGGTTTTATCAACTATACATGAAAGGCTTTGAATTTGCAATAGGTAATTCTGATCTTGTTTTAGCTGGTAAGAAGGTCATGCTTTCAGATCACTTTATAAAAAATAATATGACCTCTAAAGGGATGTTACAAAGTATACAATTATTTAGTGAATTTATTAAAAAAGACCAAAATTTAGGTAGGATTAGAAAAACGATTGACCCCGAACTTTTAGCAAGTATTATGCTTGAGTTGTTAAATAAGATTGCTTTTGAGGAAATTTTAAAAGATGAAATTGACCTCAGTTTAATAGAAATAAAGATACGCCAGTTTGTAGAAATCTTTCAGAAAGGAATAGAATAATATGTTTGCTGTTAAAGATTTAAGATTTACGTATCCTAAGAATAAGGAAGAAACGATCAAAGGATTATCCTTTGAGATTGACAAAGGAGAAATTTTTGGCTTGTTAGGGCCAAGTGGTGCAGGAAAAAGTACAACTCAAAAATTACTCATTAAATTATTAGACAAATATTCTGGAGCAATTATGTATGATGGTACAAACATTGCCGAACTTGATGAAAGTTTCTTTGAAAAAATTGGAGTGAGTTTCGAAATGCCAATCCACTTTTCTAAGATGACAGCAATGGAAAACATCAACTTCTTCTTAAAGCTTTATGAAAAGAATGCTAATATTGAGGAATTGATGAAACGTGTTGGTCTCTGGGAAGACCGAGACAAAATGGTAGGTGAGTATTCAAAAGGGATGAAAATTCGTTTGAATTTTGTACGTGCAATGCTTAATGATCCTGAAATGCTTTTCTTAGATGAACCTACAAATGGTCTAGACCCAACAAATGCAATGATTCTCAAAGACATGATTCGTGAGTTTAAAAAAACTGGAGGGACAGTTTTTCTTACCAGTCACATCATGAGTGATGTTGATCAGCTATGTGATCGAGTTGCTTTTGTTGTTGATGGTCAGATTATCGAAACTGATAGTCCTAGAAATCTCAAGCTGAAATATGGTAAAAGAACGATGAAACTGGAATATAAGGAAAAAGGAAAGACGGTTACTAAAGAATTTCCGATGGATAAGATTGGACTAAACGAAAAATTCCTTGAACTTCTTAAAACCAAGGATATTGAAACACTTCATAGTGGTGAAACCACTTTAGAAGAAATATTTATCCATGTTACCGGTGTAGGACTTAATCATGAAGCGTAATCATCTTTTGACGTTAATAGGAGGAGAACTCAATCGATTTAATAAATACAATGTAACAACAATAAGCTTTGTCGTTGCTATTGTGTGGGGTGCACTCTTATTTTTCATCAATGATTCAGGATTACTATCACAATTTCTTCCATTTGTCATTGTCATTGATGCAACAATGATGTCGATTATTTTTATTGGTGCTATTATGTTTTTTGAAAAGACTGAATCAACATTTTCAACAATGTTAGTAACACCTGTATCACATCGTGATTTGATTTTATCAAAAGCAATAGCAAATACAATTCATTTAATGTTTTCTTCATTCTTAATCATTTTAGCCTTTTATTTCATTAGAGATGTAGAAGTTAACTGGTTACTTACATTTCTCGCTTTATTCGTTGCTATATTCTTCCATAGTCTTTTAGGTTTTGTCTTCTCATTTCATTCTAAAGACTTCACTTCAATGCTTATGGGAGTAATAACTTATGTACTTTTATTCTCACTTCCAAGTATATTGAATTTTTTTGATGTTGTATTCAAAGGAGAAATCTGGGAATATATCTTACTTATATTTCCAACCCAAGCGTCAATAAAATTAATCGAAGTTGGTTTTGGTGCTGAAATTACACTCAAATTTTACTTGAGTCTTGCATTTTTAATCACGATTGGTATTTTAGGTTATTTCCTGTATATTCTTCCAAAATTCAAAGAGTATGCAGTTAAGCAAAGTGGGGTGTGAGACATGTTTAAACGTGTATTAATTCATGAATTAAAAAACATTTCACGAGACAAGATGTATATATTCTTTGTTATCTTTTCCTTTGTCATGGCTATCGTTGCATTCTTTTTAATCCCTTATCTAAGGGATCAAAACAATGAAATGGTTGCAAATCTATTTACTGTATTCTTTATCATGATGAATAGTTTCTTATATGGCGCTGTCACTGGATTTACGCTTTTAGATGATCAGGATGATAAGGTATTATTTTCCTTAAAAATCACACCAATTCATGTTAAAGACTATGTTTTAATCAAACTAGCAATTAGTTATATTTTCGGATTAATCACAACTTCATTAATTATAATCACCTCAGGAATGATAGCTACTTCTAATCTTATAGATTTGCTATACATTATTATTCTTTCACCGATGCAAGGTCCTATCTTAGCACTTCTTATTAATTCATTTGCAACAAATAAGGTTGAAGGTTTTGTTTACATGAAATTATCCGGTCTTATCCTCATGGCACCTATTGCAGCATTATTCATCTTTAATTGGACAGAATTACTCCTTGGATTCTTACCTGGCTTCTGGTCAGTCCGTATTGTCACGATGCAATTGTTACCTAATGCATTTTTCATAGATTCTACGTTTATATATTTTATTCTTGGTTTTATTGTTAATGGTTTAATTGCTTTATTGTTCTTTAAGCTCTATACAAAAAGAGTTAATATATAGGAGGAAATATTATGCAAATTTTAGGTATTATTTTACTTGCTTATGGTGTGTTTGTCCTTGCTGCTTTTCTGTTTCAATTCCCATTTCTTTATAACAATGCAAAATCAAAGCTTTTTATTAAAATGATGGGTAAAACAGGATATAACATTTTAATCATTGTTTTTGGGTTGGCAGGACTCATTGCAGGAATTCTGATTTTAGCTTAAAAAGAAAAGGCCGATGATTTGAAAGAGTAAGATGTTAGTAGACACAAAAAAAAGTCTATTAACATCTTTTTCT
>CAZMIG010000037.1:0-7539 GCA_964566285.1 uncultured Mariniplasma sp.
AAGAATATTTCAATTCAATTTGGAGTAACCCAAAATTAGTTGTTGATGTCAAAACTACATTGCTCGAACATATCACGAACTTATATAAAGAAAATGCACCAGAATTGGTGTATTTTGTCACGCTTTATCATCTTTTTAATGAAAAACTAATTAATATGGATGATATGGCTAAGATAAAAGAAAAAACCGGAATTCACAATACAAAAGTATGGCAAATGTTGTATAACTTTCAACAAGATGCCGCAGTAGGAGCTATCAAAAAGTTAGAGTTATATAATGGCTGTATCATCGCAGATTCAGTTGGACTAGGAAAAACATTTGAAGCACTTGCGGTTATGAAATATTACGAGCTAAGAAACGCTAGAGTTTTAGTTCTTGCTCCTAAAAAACTTAGAGGAAACTGGGTTGGATTTAAACAAAATACAGCAACAAACCCTTTAGTAGAAGATCGTTTTAATTATGATGTATTAAACCATACTGATTTATCAAGAGATAATGGATATTCCGGTGACATTAATTTATCTAAAGTCAATTGGGGAAATTATGATTTAGTTGTAATTGATGAATCTCATAATTTTAGAAATAACCCAGCTCTAAAAGGTAAAATTACAAGATATCAAAAATTGATGGAAGAAATCATTAAAAGTGGTATCAAGACAAAAGTCTTAATGCTATCAGCAACCCCTGTTAACAATAGATTAGCAGACTTAAAGAATCAAATCATGTTTATCACAGAGGATAAAGATGATGCATTTAAAGATGATTTGAATATTGAGAGTATAGAGAACACTTTAAGAGTCGCTCAATATCGTTTTGGTGAATGGTCTAAGCTCCCCAAAAAGGATCAAACAACAGAAAACTTACTTCCAATGTTGGATTACAGTTTTTTTAATCTTTTAAATACGGTAACAATCGCGAGAAGCAGAAAACACATACAAAAATATTATGACACCAAGGACATTGGTGATTTTCCTAATAGATTAACTCCTATTACTGTGAAAGCAGATATAGATATTAAAAATCAGTTTCCAGAACTTAATGAAGTAAATGGACTCATAGCAAAACTAAATTTACCGATATATTCACCCCTTTTATATGTAATGCCTTCTAAAATGGATGAATATGAAAAATTATATGAACAAATAGTTAAAGGCGGACAAGGAAGTTTTAAACAATCTGACCGTGAACGAAATCTTGTTAATTTAATGCGCGTCAATATTTTAAAACGTCTAGAAAGTAGTGTCCATTCATTTAAATTAACCATCGAGCGTATTAAAGATAAAATGGATGCTATGATTTCAAAAATAGAAATAGGTACAGATTATCAAACTGATGTCGATGAAGAAATAGATGATGAGGATGTTGATGATCTTGAACTTGGAACAAAAGTCAAAGTTAAACTAAAAGATGTTGATATTATTCGTTTAAAAGCAGATTTAATGGAAGATAAAGCAGCACTTGAATATTTACTTAAAGTAGCTTTAAAAGTTACTATTGATGATGATGCTAAGTTATTTAAACTTAAAGAACAGATAATTAGCAAACTTAAAACTCCTGTCAATCCAGGAAATAAAAAAGTAATTATATTTACTGCGTTTGCAGATACTGCTGTTTACCTTTATGATAATTTATCAAAATGGTTATTTGATAAATATGGGTTGTATTCTGGTATTGTTACAGGATCACAAGCTACTAAAACTAATGTTCCAAAAGCTCGGAATGAGTTTGAAGAAATATTGGTGCATTTCTCACCAAAATCAAATAAGACAGAAGTAAAAAATCAAATTGATGTATTGATTGCTACTGACTGTATTAGTGAAGGTCAAAACTTGCAAGATTGTGATTATTTAATCAACTACGATATCCATTGGAATCCGGTGAGAATCATTCAACGTTTTGGTCGTATTGATCGTATCGGTTCTGAGAACAAAGATATCCAGTTAGTCAATTTCTGGCCAAATATTGAGCTTGATGAGTACATCAATCTTGAAGCGCGTGTTAAAAATAGAATGATGATGGTTGATTTATCAGCAACCGGAGAAGATGATTTACTTAATCCTGAAAGTAAGAATTTAAAATATAGAAAAGACCAATTAAAACAATTGCAAGAAGAAGTTGTTGATTTGGAAGATCTCTCTGGTGGAATCTCAATTACAGATTTGACATTAGATGATTTTATCATGACACTTGATAAATACTTGAAATCACATCCTGGACTACTAGAATCATATCCAACAGGCATTTATGCAGTTACAGATATTAATGAAAAGTTAAAAGCCGAAGCTAGTCCTGGAGTAATCTTTTGTCTGAAGCAAAAGAATTTTACTGAGAACGAAAAGAGTCAAAATTCATTGTATCCATATCATTTAGTATATGTTAAAGATGATGGCAGTGTTTTAGTAAAAAACACGAACCCTAAGAAGATACTTGATTTATATAAAGCGATATCTAATGGAAAAGACGAAGTGATTAAGCATTTGGTTGAAGATTTTAATCAAGAGACTAAAAATGGAAATAAAATGGATAAGTATACATCTTTACTAGAAAAAGCAATCTTCGATATAAAAGGATATATAGAAGAGAAAGGTGTGAAATCCTTATTTAGACTCGGTAAATCTACGATACTTGATAATAAAGTAACTGGTTTGGATGATTTTGAACTTGTAACATTTATGGTGGTAAAATGAGTGATATATTAGAGTCTTTTCATATTCCAACTGCTGGGAAAACAAAACAGAGAATATCAATGAAAGATATTTTTGAACAATTAAATTTATCATCTCAGGAAAAAAAGATCTTAAATTCGGAGATTGCTTCAATTCATCTAGTAGGAGTTTTGGATTCTAATACATTAAGAGTTCAATCATTTGTGGATGAAGAATGTGTTTATGAAGCTATTTATGTACTTCAAGTATTTCTTAAGACCGATTTACATTTAAATACTATTAATGAAAGACTGCATATGGCTTTTCCAAATCCAACTATAATTCTGTATTTGTTTGAAAATAAGAATTTGATTTCAGTTGCTTTAAAGCGCGTAAATAAAAGTATTAAAGAAAAAAGTGTGATCGAAACATTCTATTCAACTAACTTATTTGACACAGATGAGGACCATTATTCTTTCGTTAAATTGCTAGATTTTCAACATATCCAAGCTTTAAACCTAAAAGAATTTTATGAAAGAATTACAGATATAATTTATTCTGAAAGATTAATAGAAATCATCGGAAAATATCCGGATAGAATTCCAAAAAGTTTTGATTTAAAGATGAGTATTAAGAAAGTTGAAAATGAGACTACCTTTCTAAATGGTCTTAATGACAAGTACAAACTAGCCTCCATGATGGCTGAAAAAATGGATTATCACATGAAAATTAAACTGAAAGAAACTGAGATTGCAGATTATATCTCACAAATAAAGGAGGAACTTATATATGAATAAAATGGAAGGTACTAGCCTGAACTTCGAAACTATGAACGTTGAGAAGATTAAAGAACTCTTTCCTAATGTTGTTACTGAAGGAAAAATTGATTTTGATAAACTTAGAGTGGTTTTAGGTGATGAAATTGATGATAGAGTCGAAAAGTACCAGTTTACTTGGAATGGAAAAAGCAGCACGATTAAACTTGCACAATCTCCATCAACGGGAACATTAATCCCTTCAAAAGAAGACAGCAAGAATTGGGATTCAACAGAGAACTTATATATTGAAGGAGACAATTTTGAAGTATTAAAACAACTTCAAAAGACTTATTATGGAAAAATCAAAATGATATATATTGATCCTCCTTATAACACAGGTGGAGATTTTGTTTATAAAGACGATTTCAAAGATAATATAAAGAATTATAAGGAACAAACTCAACAAACAACCAGAGCTAATCCGGAAACTAATGGCAGATATCACACTGATTGGCTAAATATGATGTATTCAAGATTGATATTAGCTAAGAATCTACTATCAGATGATGGCGTCATCTTCATAAGCATCGATGATCATGAACATTCAAATTTGCAAAGCTTATGTAATGAAATTTTTGGAGAGAATAATTTTGTAGGTTGCATTTCGAGAGCCACTGGAACTACTACAGGTCAAGATGCAAATAAGATGGGAAGTTCACTTGATTATTGTCTTCTTTACTCTAAAGGAGAGTCATTTGTTTTGAAGGGATTAGATTTATCTGATGAAGATGCGAAAAGATTCAATGATGAAGATTCTCGCGGGAAATATTCAATGTTGCAACTTAGAAAAACCGGAAATGCAGATACAAGAGAAGATAGACCGAGTATGTTCTATCCCGTTACTGCACCAGATGGACAAGATGTATATCCTTTCGGACCAACAAATTATCTAAGTCGTTGGAGGGTTGGGTCGAATACATATTCTCAGTTACTAGAAGATAATATGATTGTTTGGAAACAAGCAAAACAAAATGAAGTTATTATAGTTGATGGAGTTCAGCGCTCCGAATGGACGCCTTATGTAAAATACTATCTAGAGGGAAGGACTAAGCAAGTTTCTAACTTGATGATTGATATCGAGGGGAACAAAAAGGGATCAATTCAACTTAAAGAATTGTTTGGTAATAAAGGAATATTTGATAATCCAAAACCGCTTGAATTTTTGTCTATATTGCTTCGGATTTCTACACACAGCAATTCAGTAATCCTTGACTTCTTCGCTGGCTCATCAACCACAGCTCACGCAGTTATGCAATTAAACGCTGAAGATGGAGGAAATCGTAAGTTTATAATGGTTCAACTTCCTGAATTAACAGATGAATCCTCAGAAGCATTTAAAGCTGGATATAAAAACATATGTGAGATCGGCAAAGAGCGCATCCGTAGAGCTGGCGAACAAATTAAACAAGAACTTATTGATAAAAAGAACAAAGCTGGATTATTAGTTGACAATGTTGTTGATCCAGATTCATTTGATAATGGGTTCAAAGTGTTCAAACTAGAATCAACAAATATCATTCCTTGGGATGGTACAATTAAATTAGACGAAACAACCATATTTACTCAATCAGAAGTAATAAAAGATGATAGATCAGACCTTGATGTATTATATGAAATTATGCTGAAATACGGGGTGTTTGATAAACCCGTACAAGAAATCAAGATTAACGGAAAAACGATGTATAGCGTTTCTTTAGGTTACCTAATCGTATGTTTAGATAACAATATAACGTTAGATGACGTAAAAGAAATAGGAAAGCTTAAACCACATAACGTTATCTTCAAAGAATCAGGATTTGCAAATGACAATGATAAGATTAATGCAACATATACATTAGAAAAACTTGGAGTAGAAGAAATTAAAAGCATCTAGGAGGAATATTGATGAAACTTAAATTTATCGATCAGCAATATCAAACAGATGCTGTCGAATCTATTGTAAATATATTTGAGGGGTCTAAAGTAAAAGACTCCCTTTTCACTATAGACATATCAAGAGGACTTACTGAATTTACTGAATCAAGAGTTGAAGGAGTCGGTGTTACTTATGAACTTGGATATGCCAATAAACTACATCTTGATAATACAGAACTTTTAGAAAACGTTCGTAAAATCCAAGAACATAATGGAATTCTAAAAAGTACAGACATTAATGGACGTAATTTTACAATCGAAATGGAAACGGGAACTGGTAAAACTTATGTTTATACAAAAACGATACTTGAATTACATAAAAAGTATGGCTTCACCAAATTTATTATAGTAGTTCCTGGTATTGCTATTAAAGAAGGAGTATATAAAAGTTTTCAAATCACTGAAGAACATTTTAAACTTAGATACGACAACGATATATATAATTATTTTGTATATGATTCTAGTAAACTTACGCAAATTCAAACATTTGCTACTAGTTCGAATATTGAAGTTATGATTATCAATATTGATGCCTTTAGAAAGAGTTTTAGTGATCCAGAGAAAGAAACAAAAGCCAATATTATTCACCGTGCTAGTGATAAATTAAGTGGTAATAAACCAATTGATTTAATAGCTAGTACAAATCCAATTGTTATTATTGATGAACCTCAATCTGTAGATAATACTCCAAAAGCAAAAGATGCGATTAAATCACTTAATCCACTTTGTACACTGAGATATTCAGCAACTCATCGCGAATTGTTTAATCTGATGTATAGATTAACTCCAGTAGATGCATATCAAGAAAACCTAGTTAAACATATTGAGGTTTCTTCACTACAAAGCGATGAAACTACTGCAAAACCTTATGTGAAACTAATATCTATTAATGATAAAAATGGGTACACAGCAAAACTAGAAATTAACACGCTCAATAAAGATGGATCTATTTCTAAAGGAACAGTTACAACCAAAATAAACGAGGATCTATGGGAAAAATCTGGTGGTGTAGATTACTACAAAGATATGAACTATATCTTAGATGATATCGGAACCTTTGAAGATGTTGACTATATCTATTTTGCAAATGGTATTACCGTTAATAAAGGTGAAGCGATTGGTGAAATCAATCAAGACGCAATCAAACGTGCACAAATTAGAGAAACAATAGAACTTCACCTAAAAAAAGAAGAAACGTATTTGAAACAAGGTATCAAAGTTTTGAGTTTGTTTTTCATTGATCAAGTTGATAAGTATCGTGTGTATGATGCTAATCAAGCACAAAAAGGTATATATGCTATTTGGTTTGAAGAAGAGTTTACAAAACTAATCAATGGACGATTTAAAAGACTAAGAGATACCTATAGTGGGAAGATGTCATTTGATCCAGAAAAAGTTCATGATGGCTATTTTTCAGTTGATAATAAAGGAAGAGTAAAAGATACAAGAGGAGATTCAATTGCTGATGAGTCTACCTATGAGAAAATCATGCGTGATAAAGAACGTCTTTTAAGCATAGAGGAACCGTTGAGATTTATATTCTCCCATTCAGCATTAAAAGAAGGATGGGACAATCCAAATGTCTTTCAGGTATGTACACTAGTCGAAACGAAAGATACAATGACAAAGCGTCAAAAGATTGGACGAGGACTTCGTATTTGTGTTAATCAAGATGGAGATCGTGTCAATGAACCTAAATTTAATATCTTGAGTGTTGTTGCAAACGAATCGTATAAAGATTTTGCGGGTAGTCTTCAAAAAGAACTTGAATCTGATGCAGGTTATAAATTTGGAGTTATCGAGAAAGTGAGTTTTGCTGGTATTGAACTAACCACAGCTTATGGAGTTGAGTTAACTTTATCACAAGATGACTCAGCAAAAATATTTGCTCATTTAAAGCAAAACGGATATCTTAAATCAAATGGAAAAGTTGAAGAAAAATTCTTTGCTGATGTTCAAAATGACAAATTTAGAATTCAAGAGGAATATTTAGCATTCCAAGATAAAATAATTTTTACAATCAAGAAATTGTCTCGTGAAATTGAAATTAAAGATGCAAATGCTAAAGTTAAAGTGAGCATCAATAAAAAAATATTTATATCAGATGCTTTCAAAGATATGTGGAATCGAATTAGAAGGAAAACACTATATTCAGTTGAAAT
>CAZMIG010000038.1:0-6385 GCA_964566285.1 uncultured Mariniplasma sp.
TATTAGACCTCCTAAATTCTCTTAACTTAGTGTCTACTTAATTATATCATTCCAAAGGCATTGTCCGTACCTTCCAAAATGTTGAATTAATTTGGGAGTTATCTATTTTGGATAATCTACTCATAGCAAGTCACACATTATATAAAACCGGATTTTTTGAACATCTCGTCCATACAATGAGATTTAGACGTGAGGAAGAAATTTTAAGAGCTAAAGCAATCAATATTTTGACGGATTTAGGTCTATTGATTTATAAAGATTTCTATCCAATTGGCCTACCTTATGGTACTTTAAAATTGGTTGAACTTGCAAGAACATTGATGACTAATCCACGATTGATAATTCTCGATGAACCTGCAGCTGGATTAAATGACCAAGAAACAAAGAAATTAGCTGAAACAATTCGAAAGATTCAAAAAGAATATAACTCCACGATTTTCTTAGTTGAACACGACATGGGTCTCGTTATGGAATTATGTGATACAGTATGTGCTATTTCATTTGGTAAAAAGCTTGCAATTGGAACGACTGAAGAAATTCAAGCTAACCCTATCGTGCAAGAAGCATATTTAGGGGGTGAGTAAAAAATGGCTATCTTAGAAATTAAAGATTTAATTATTGATTATGGAATTATTCGAGCTGTCAAAGGTATTAACATGGACGTCAATGAAGGCTCAATTGTTGCAATTCTTGGAGCAAATGGTGCAGGAAAAACAACAACTATTCGCAGTATTTCAGGAGTTGTCAAAGTCAAATCGGGTTCTATTAAGTTTAATGGGAAAAATATAAACAATATTGATCCATATAAAATAGCTGGTCTTGGTATCATTCAATCTCCAGAGGGACGTTTGATACTCAATGGACTTACTGTTGAAGAAAATTTACTCGTTGGAGCTTATTCACTCAAGCATGGTGAGATATCTGTTTTTGATAGTGATGGTAACAGAACAAAGAAAGTATTACATAGAAAACAATTAATTAGTTATTTACTCGAAGATGTCTTTACATACTTTCCAATACTTAAAGAACGTAGAAAACAACAAGCATCCACATTATCTGGTGGTGAGCAACAAATGTTAGCAATTGGTAGAGCTTTAATGGGTAATCCAAAGATCTTATTACTTGATGAACCTTCATTAGGTCTTGCACCAATTATTGTTAGAGATATATTTAATATCCTGAAACGCATTAAGGATGAGGGTAGAACAATATTAATTGTTGAACAAAATGCTTTTCAAACATTGAAAATTGCTGATTATGCTTATGTCTTGGAATTAGGAAAGATCATATCCGAGGGTACAGGTGAAAAATTACTCAACGACGAGCATCTTATCAATGCATATTTAGGTTCACAACATTAGGTTTTAATTGTTTCTTAGAAACATAAAAATATTAATTGCTTAAATGCAATAGAAAAAGGAGAAATTTTATGAAAAGAATTGTAGCATTAATCGTTGTATTACTTGCCTCATTCGTTTTAGTAGCATGTGGTGAAGAAGCGGTCACATTAGATCGTCTTACAGTAACACCACCTACAAAAGTCGAATATACAGTAGGTGATAATTTTGATGCAACAGGTATGGTTGTCAAAGCATTCTATACCGATGGTACTGATGTAACATTAACAGCAAGTGATTATACGCTATCTGGTTTCAGTTCAACTGCAGCTGGTCTAGTTACAATCACTGTTACTTATGAAGATAATACTGTTACATTTGGTGTTGCTGTATTTGACCCAGAAGCTCCAGAAATCGCTCAAAGCTTAAAAGTATTGAGTTTACCAACTCAACAGATTTTCAGTTTAAGTGATGAATTGGATGTAACTGGATTAGTTGTAGAAGTTTCATATAGCACAGGAAGAAAAGCTAATTTAACTTCAGAAGATTACACATTATCAGGTTTCTTACCTGGTGTTGTCGGTGATTATGATGTTGTCGTATCTTTTGGTGGTGTTCAAACAACATTCCCAACTCAAGTTCGTGCAATACTCGTACAAGGTGTAACTGAAACTACAATTAAAGTTGGTAACACTGCTGTTCTTGCAGGACCTTTGGCTTTTGTAGGTTTACCATTCTCATATGGTATGCGTGCAGCTTTCGAAGAATTCAATGAAGCTGGCGGCGTTAATGGACGTGAAATCGTATATGTCAATAAAGATGATGGATTCGATGGTACTACAGGTTTAATTAATACAAGAGCTTTAATTCAAGAAGATAAAGTCTTTGCATTAGTTGGACATTTTGGAACTCCAACAATTAATTCAACATTAGGTCTTATCCGCGAAGTTGGCATTCCTATGGTTTATGCAGCTACAGGCGCTAACGTATTATATAGCGAATATGCTCCACTTGATCCTGTTATGCCAGTTCAACCTATTTATTTAACTGATGGAAGAATTATGACTGCACGTGCAATTAAAGAAGCTGTTTACGGATTAACTGGAGATCAAGCACTTCCTGCAAATTCGAAAATTGGTGTTTTATACACTGCTGATGATGCTGGTATTTCAATTAAAGCCGGTATTGATGCAGAATCAAGAACATTAGGTATGAAAGATAATTTCATCTATTCATCCTTCTCAGCGATAGGTACTGCTGAATTAACAGCTGCTTTAGAAAATTTCCGTACGCAAGGTGTTGCTGCAATCATTATTGCAAGTAATCAAGCACCATTCAAAGCTGCTATTGAAACAATGAATTCAATTGACTTAAATGTTCCAGTCTTTACATCATATGTAAATGCTGATCCAACAGCAGTTAATCCTTTAACTGATTATGATTTTGATATCTTTACAAATGCATGGGTTGATGTTACCTCTGAAGAAGGTGCTGCAGCTGCTGGTGCTTATATCACAGCAATTACGAATGCAAGTTTCTTAGAACCTGAAGAAATAACAGCAATGTATACAAATGCATTTGCTACTGCTGGTTATATCGCAGCAATGGTATTTATTGAAGGTCTTAATCGTGTTGGTACAGGAGAATTAACTTGGGAAACATTAATTAAAGCACTTGAATCAGCTCCAATTGATATTCCTATGGGAAGCCAAGTAGACTTTGGTAATGGAATGCGTCATGGTATTGCTTCAATGTCATTACTTCAGTATACTGTAGTTATAGGTGATAACCCCGCAACTACTGATGTTGTTGAAACTGATTTTAGAACTGCAACTTTTGTTAAAGTTTTTGAAACACAATCATTAGAAGAAATTAGAGAATAGTATATAATTTAGGTAGGGGAGAGACAACTCTCCCCTCATCCTAATCAAAAAAAGAGGTTACAAAAATGAAAACACCAAAAATGATTACCGCGCTTGAAGCAAACCAACTCGTAAAAAATAACGATATTATTGTTATTGGTATGGCTGCATCTGAGCCTAGACTATTTTTAAAAGATCTACATTTACGTGCAAACGAATTAAAAGGTGTGCGTGTAACAAACTGTTTACCATTTGAAAATGCTGAATTTTTTATGAATCCAATTTATAAATCATCATTTTCAGTTGATAGCTGGTTCTATGGACCTTTATTAAGAAAAGCTTCAGAAAACGGCAATATCAGCTTTATCCCTAATCACTTACATCTAGCTGGTCGTAAGCGTTTTGAACATGCTAAACCAAATATCTTCGTTGGTGCAGCAACTAAACCTGATAAACATGGATACATTTCTTTATCATTATCAAATGTTTATGAAAAAGAAGCAATCGAACATGCTGACATTGTCATTTTGGAAATTAATTCTAATTTCCCTAGAACTTTAGGAGATTTAGAAGTTCATATGAGTGAAGTTGATTATTTAATCGAAGCAGATTATCCAGCACCAACACTTCCTGATGCAATCCCTAATGAAAAAGATATTAAAATTGGAAAATATATTTCTGATCAAATTAAAGATGGGTCATGTTTACAATTGGGCATTGGTGGTATTCCTAATGCAGTCGCACAACAATTATTGCATAAAAAAGATTTAGGTATTCATACTGAAATGCTCACAACTGGTTTTATGCATTTAATTAAATCTGGCGCTGCAACTGGGAAAAAGAAAAATACGCATGTAGGCAAACATGTGTGCTGTTTTGCTTTAGGCACACAAGAACTCTATGACTTTATCGATAATAACCCAAGTGTTCAAATTTTAAATGGACATTACGTCAATGATCCACATATCATTGGATTAAATGATAATCAAGTTTCAATTAATACGACAATTGAAGTTGATCTAACAGGTCAATGTGCATCCGAATCTATTGGCTATAAGCAATTTTCAGGAACCGGAGGACAAGTAGATACAGCAGTGGGAGCTCAAAACTCTAAAGGTGGAAAAAGCTTCATTACACTTTACTCGACAACTTTTGTTAGAAATCATGAAACTGGGGAAAAAGAAGAGATTTCTAAAATTGTTCCTTTCTTGAAACCGGGTGCTGCGGTTACATTATCTCGTTCGGATGTTGATTATATCGTAACAGAATATGGATGCGTTTGTTTAAGAGGAACATCTGTGATGGAACGTGTTGAATTATTAATTAGTATTGCTCATCCTAAATTTAGAGATGAACTTAGAGCTGAAGCAATCAAATTGGGATATATAGGTGCTTAATATGTCAAACCTAAGTTACAAAGGAAGAAATATATACTATGAGGTACAAGGAGAAGGTAAACCCATCTTAATTTTAAATGGCATCATGATGTCGACGAAAAGCTGGGAGCCCTTTGTAAAATCATTTACAGAAAGAAATCAATTGATTTGTGTTGATTTTATCGATCAAGGGCAATCTGATAAATTAGAAAATAGCGCATATACCCTAGACTTACAAGTTGATGTTTTAGAAACGCTTGTAAAACATTTAGGGCTACATGAAGTAAATATTGTTGGTATTTCTTATGGTGGAGAGGTTGCAACAATGTTTGCAATTAAGTTTCCTTACTTGATTGATCGACTTATCTTATTTAATACAACTCCTTATACATCACCATGGCTCGCTGAAATAGGACACCAATGGAATGCAATTGGAAAAACTAGAGATGGTTATACATACTATAAAGCAACGATTCCTGTGATCTATTCACCAAGTTATTTTGAAGCACGACTTGATTGGATGAAGAATAGAGAAAAAATATTAATTCCGATTTTCTCAACACCAGCATTTTTAGATGCAATGGAAAGATTGACCAATAGTGCAGAATCTTATGATGTCAGAAAAGATTTAGATAAGATTACTGCGCATACATTAATCGTAGCTGCTGATGAAGATGCACTGACACCTTTTGCAAATCAAGTTGACTTACATCATAATATTAAAAATTCTGAGCTCGTTATCTTACCTGGTGTCGGTCACGCTTCGATGTATGAAAGACCTTTGTTATTTGTATCATTAGTTTTAGGTTTTATTAATACACTTGAAACTGAATATAAAGTATAGAAAGAGGTATAAAATATGGAAAAGAAAAAATTAACCTTAAAGAATGGTGAAAACATTTTTTACATTGAGCAGGGTGAAGGTGACAAAACCCTGATTTTGATTCATGGTAATTTTTCTTCAAGTTTACATTTTACACCACTGTTAGATAGATTACCTAAAAACATTAAAGTCTTAGCACCTGATATGAGAGGCTTTGGAGATTCAAGCTATTTTAGAAGAATTAACAGTTTGACCGACTTAGCATCAGATATCCATATGTTTATGGATGCTAAAGGAATCACAAATGCGAATGTCATTGGCTGGTCACTTGGTGGTGGAGTTGCATTAGAGCTTGCAGCTAATTATCCGAAAGATGTTGATAAATTAATTTTAATCAATTCAACAACTCATCGAGGGTATCCAATTTTTAAGAAGAATGAAAATGGACAACCTCTCGTTGGACAAGCTTACGAATCAGCAGATGCTCTAGGCAAAGATCTAATTCAAGTTGTTCCACTATTGAATGCTCAAAAAGAAAAGAATTTTGCTATCATGAGTTACATCTTTGATGCAACAATCTACACCGTAAATAAACCAAGTGAAGCAGATAATAAACTATGGATTGATGAGTCACTCAAACAAAAGAATTTAGTTGATGCAGATTGGGCGCTCGCAAATTTCAATATGTCAGATATTCACAATTTCTATAATGCAGGTACTCAAAATATTAATCGCGTTAAATGTCCTGTTCTTCATACTTGGGGAACAAAAGATATTATGGTTCCTGAATATATGGTCAAAGAAAATATTAAGGCGCTAGAAAAAAATTCTAAATTAATTGTTTATGAAAACTGTGGTCATTCCCCACTTGTTGATGTGCCAGATCAACTAACAAAAGATATCCTTGAATTCATCAATTAACAAAGGGCTGTATGAAGTAGTCAAGAGTTTGTAGACACTTTAAAAACTATATGAACCCTAATTCAG
>CAZMIG010000039.1:0-5929 GCA_964566285.1 uncultured Mariniplasma sp.
AAAAGCATTATCAGACATATTTGATGAAATCAAACTACTTGAAGAGGAAGAAACTCAATTAATGAAGGGGTTGTTTGGGAATGAATAAAGTGGAATGGTTTGGTGAAATTCCTTTTAATTGGAAAGTTTATAAGATTCAGAGCTTATTCAAGAATAGAAATATCAAAGTAAGTGATAAAGATTATGAACCTTTATCAGTAACAAAAAGCGGTATTTATCCTCAACTAGAAAATGTGGCTAAATCTAATGATAGTGAAAACAGAAAACTTGTGTTGTCTGGAGACTTTGTTATTAATTCGCGTTCAGATAGAAAACAATCATGTGGAGTATCACCATATGATGGTTCGGTATCATTAATTAATACTATTATTTTCCCGTATAAAAACTTAGTTGATATGAATTATATTAGTTTCTTGCTAGATAATTATGGCTTTGCAGAGGAGTTCTATCGATGGGGACATGGTATTGTAGCTGATTTATGGACGACAAGATGGCAAGAAATGGCAAATATTGAAATTCCTATTCCACCGTTACATGAGCAAATTGAAATATATAAAGAGTTAAAAGAAAAGTCACTTAGTATAGATCAATTAATACAAAATCAACAACAACAAATAGAAAAAATGAAAGATTATAAGCAATCATTAATTACATCTTTTTTTGATAAATATGTTTTTGATTTACAAGAACATAAAGGCTCATTAGACAATAATGCTGTTCCACTCAATTACCTTTCGAAAATTGTACGTGGTAATACGGGATTTAGGAAAGATGAATTATTAAGTGAAGGTGATTTTATAGGTTTGCAATATGGCAAAACTTATAAAACTGAAATAGTGGATGAAACTTATAATTTCTATGTTGATAGTAAATTTTACAAAGAAGATCAAATTGTTAATAAAGGTGATGTAATCTTGATATCTACATCTGAAACAGTTGAAGATTTAGGTCATGCATGTTTCTATGATCGAGAAGAATTGGGACTTTTAGGTGGTGAGCAATTTATCTTAAAACCTAATGAAGAAATCATATATGGAAAGTTTCTATATTTTTGCACTGTAGAATTTTCCAAATACATAAAGAAGTATTGTACAGGGCTAAAAGTTTATAGATTCAATTCATCACATTTAAAAAATATTTATATTAATTTACCAAAATATGATGAACAAAAAAGAATTGTTCATTTATTAGATAAAAAGATTTTAGCAATTAATTCGCTACTAGATTTAAAGCAAACAAAAATAAATCATCTCAATGATTACAAAAAATCTCTAATATATGAATACGTAACTGGTAAGAAGGCAGTTTCATAAAATGAGAGATATAAAATCAATTCTTGGTGCAATATTGCTATTAATTCTAATAGCTACGGGTGTTTTTTCCGCCCTGTTAGAATTAACGGGTGAGTTCATGAAATTCATACTATGGTTATTTCAATTAAGTTTAACCGATTTTGGATTATCGCCATTTGCAGAGATTGGAATTAAATCACTTACATTTGTTTTATCTTATGCATTAGTTGGAATTATTTTTAATGCACTTGGTTTCTTTGATTCAGATGTAATGAAATTTGTATATTTTGTCGTATCAACACTATTAGGTTTTGCTCTAAGTGCAGTAATCATGTTTTTTCAAGAAAACATCATCATAATTTCATGGAGTATTTTAGGTATATTTGTCATAACGATTATTTCCATCGTTTTATTTAGAATTAAAAGAAATGTGGTAAAGGAGTAAAACTATGCAAGATAATGAAAAAAGATTTGAAGAAGATATCGAATCCCATTATATAAATAACAAGTACAGAAAGTTATCCATGCAAGGATATGATGTATCAAAAGGGATTTATTTAGATATACTTGTAGAATTTATTAAAAAAACACAAAGTAAGTCTTGGGAAAGATATGAAAAGTATTATGGTGAAGATGCACCTAATAAATTATATCGTAGATTGGAAGACTCTATTAACCATCATGGATTTCTTCATGTGTTAAGAAATGGTATTAAAGACATGGGGATTGATCTTTTTGTTTGTTTCTTTAAGCCAGAAACAGAATTGAATCCTTTATTAGTTGAACGATATGAAAATAATATACTGGGTGTCACCAGACAATTTTCTTATTCACCTTTCAATAACAATACCATAGACATGGTTTTATCAATAAATGGTATTCCTTTTGTTGCTATTGAGTTAAAAAATCAGCTAAAAGGTCAAGATTATAAGAACGCAATGTATCAATGGCGAAATCATCGTGATCCAAAAGAATTTATTTTTAGATTTAATCATCGAATTTTAGTTTACTTCGCAGTAGATCTATATGAAACATGGATGACAACAGAATTAAAGGGAGCACAAACAAGCTTTTTACCTTTTAATCAAGGATCTAACGGTGCAGGCGTAAGTGGGGGTTCAGGTAATCCTCAAAATCAAGAAGGTTATACAACTTCATATCTTTGGGAAAATGTTCTATCAAAGGACTCGATAATTGATATCCTACATCGCTTTATATCTAATCCAAAGGATTCTAAAATAGTTATTTTTCCAAGATATCATCAATTTGATGTTGTTAAGAAAGTATTGATGGATGTTAAAGAAAATGGTGTTGGACAAAAATATTTAATAGAGCATAGTGCAGGATCTGGTAAATCAAACTCAATTGCCTGGATTGCATATCGCCTAGCTTCAGTTCACGATACAAATGATAAACCAATATTTAACTCTATAATCATTGTTACTGATCGTGTTGTCCTTGATTCCCAATTACAAGATACAATTAACGGATTCGAACATAAAGCGGGTTTAGTTGAAGCCATAGATGACAAAAAGCGTTCTAGAGGTCTTACAGAAGCAATTAATGATAAAAAACGCATCATTATTTGTACTATTCAAAAATTCTTATTTGCTTATAAGGATTTCGATGAAATGGAAGGCAGAAAATTTGCCATCATTGTAGATGAAGCACATCAAGGTCAAACTGGATCGAGTGCGAAAACATTAAGAAGAGCACTCATAGATAAAAAAATAGCCATTCAAGAGTATGCTGAATTGGAAGGTATTGAAGAAGATGAAGTTGATGATACTGATGAACTTGTTGCTGAAGTACTAGCGCAAGGACAACATAGTAATCAATCCTTTTTTGCATTCACTGCTACTCCAAAGAATAAAACAATTGAGCTTTTTGGAAGACTTAATCCATCAAGCAATAAACATGAACCTTTCCATGTGTACTCAATGAGACAGGCGATAGAAGAAGTGTTTATTTTAGATGTACTTAAATACTACACGACATTACAAGATCAATTTAAGATAATTAGGACAACTAGAGATAATCCCGAAGTCATTGAAGGACAAGCAAAACGAGTACTTGTTAGATATTATAAAGAGCATGGCTTCACAATTCATAAAAAAACAGAACTTATCATGGATAACTTTTTAAACAACGGACAGTTCAGAATTGATGGTAAAGCAAAAGCTATGGTTATTGCAGATTCTAGACCGAATGCGGTTCGATATTATAAAGCTATTCAAGAATATATTAATGCAAATCCTGAATTGACAGCTCATGTTGGAGCTTTGGTCGCATTTTCAGGCGAAGTGAAACTAGAAGGTAAATCTTACAAAGAAGCTGAAATGAATATTGATAGTGATGGACATTATATAAATTCAGATAAAAAATTAAGAAAGGCATTTCGTAGTGACGAATTCAATATTTTAGTTGTTGCAAATAAATATCAAACTGGGTTTGATGAACCTTTACTTCATTCCATGTATGTTGATAAAAAACTTCATGGAGTTAACGCAGTTCAAACACTATCAAGATTGAATCGTATATATCCTGGTAAAGTAGACACTTTTGTAATGGATTTTGTCAATACACATGAAGATATGAAAAAGTCATTTCAACCTTTCTATGAAACGACTTATCTTGATGGACAAACTGATTATAATCGAGTTTATGACTTAAGAACAAAAATTCATTCATATATGTTATACAATGATCAAGATGTTGATATATTCGCCAAAATAAAGATTGAAGCTGGAAAGAAACAAGACGATAGAGCACTCGGACGTGTAACGAGCATCTTAAAACCAGTCATTAATCAATATTTGGAATTATCTGAGAAACAAAAATATGAATATAGAGATTTATTAAGAAAATTTAATCATGCATATTCCTATATAACTCAAATAGTTAGAATTAACGATAAAGAGCTATTTAAAGAATTTATGTTTATTTCATATCTAACAAATTTATTACCAAAAGACACTTCAGAAAAAATCAGTATTGATGATAAGATTACGCTAGAGTTTGCTAAACTGAAAGAAACTTATAAAGGTAGTATCGAATTAGAAAAAACATCTTCTGATTTAAAACCGGAACAAACAATTGATGCTAAAAGAAAGCCAAAATCTAAAGACACGTTGCAAAGCATTATTGATAAAGTAAACGAGCAATATATGGGACAGTTTACAGATATTGATAAAGTTATTATTTCAGGTATTTTCGAGATGTTTATGAATGATCCTGAAGTTAAGAAATACGCTCAATATGCAAAAGATAACAATCCGGAAATGTTCATAAAAAGTTTGTTCCCTGATAAATTTAAGGATATAGCACTTAGATTATTTAATGAGAATCATGATTCGTTTGAAAAATTATTTACGGACAAAGCTTTCTATGAAAAAGTTATGGATGCGATGGCAAAAGAGCTCTATAAAAAACTAAGGAAATAAAGTTTAGTGCTGTTTTGTTTTTGAAAAACTAATAAATTTATTATATTGACGAAGGGATAGTGAATCATGAACAAATTTACTGACAAAATGGTTGAAGAAACCGCAAAATTGATACCTGAAATATATGAAGACGGATTAAAACCAGCAGTTCAAGAAACTGGTGGGATAATAGCTACACTTTTTGGTTTAGTAAATCATGTGCTTATGTATAAACCCAAAACATGGATCATTAAATATAAATTAAAAGCGCAAAAATTTGAAGAGGAATATAAAAATCGAATGGATGCTATACCCGAGGAGTTTAGGGGTGATCCTGATATAAATGTAGTTGGGCCACTGTTAGAGTCATTAAAATACAACTTGGATGAAGACAAAATTAGAGAAATGTTTTTAAACCTACTCGTAAATAGTATAGATAATAGAAAATCAGCTAGTGTACATCCATCGTATGTATCAATTGTCAGTAAAATGAATTCAACTGATGCTACTATATTAAAGTGTTTGTACGAGAGGTATAAAGGCAATTATATAAAAGCAGGGAAGATTAACGTAACACTCATTGGAACAAATCAGTTTTATTCAGATGCATTACCAGAATGGATTATAGAAGACGAATTCATTGGGATTTCAATTTTTGAAATTTCTGAAACACTGATAAGACTTCAAAACTTCGGTGTCTTGACTTTAATGTTCGATAGAAGTGCTGGTGGATCCTATCTAGAAATAATAAAAGGTAAAAGAGAAGTTCAAGATATATTTAATAGGTATAAAACAAATAATAGCAATGTGGAATTGAAGGGTAATGATTGTATAATATATATAAATGATTTTGGAAAAAACTTTGCTAAAGTAGTTTTGACATAAAGTAAATTGGAATCTCAGTCAGCAATTAAAGCGATTTAACTCATAATTGAGTTGAGTCGTTTTTTTGAATTTCTAGAAAGCATTAGATATTTCCGGCAAATTGGAACATACCTCGCCATTTAACTAGTGAGAGAGTAGAAAGACTCTTTAAAAAAGTTAGAATAGAGGTATTAAATATGAACAAATTAAAAACGAACCACAATACATGGTCAGATGATGAAGATGATGATTTATCAAATGAAATATCAGTTGCTGAAGGACTGACAAACCTTCCGAAATTGCCAGAAGAACTCATAGAAGGTATCGTACGTGTTGGACACAAGATGCTTA
>CAZMIG010000040.1:0-5325 GCA_964566285.1 uncultured Mariniplasma sp.
ATTACATACACAAAATTAACTTAACTTTATGTCCATTTAATCTTGACAGGTCCAAAGTCTCTTTTTTTAGAGTGTCCGTTTTATAGGGTATAGTTTAATCGAGTAGGTTCTTTTTTTCTTCAGTAAAGTGTCTTTTCTTTTTCTTTATATTCTTTAAATAAAAGTAAACATTCATCTCTATGTTTTTCATCTAAGGTTAAGACTTGTTTATCTGGATGTTCATCTTTTAAGAAGCGATAGATGAAATCGTCTCTAAATCCAATATCATCCGCATCTGATGGGCGACAACCATATACAACATGTTTGATGTTGGCCCAAATTGTGGCACTTAAACACATAGGACATGGATAAGCTGTTGTGACTAATGTACATCCGGTTAAATCATGAGTACCTAATACATCACAAGCTTGTCTAATTGCATTAACTTCAGCATGAGCTGTTGGATCATGATCCTTTAAGACTGAATTTGATGTTACAGAAAGAATTTTTCCGTTTGGATCAATAATTGCAGCACCGAAAGGTCCGCCAACATTTTCATTCATTGTTTTTTTTGCCTGAGTGATTGCTTTTTCCATTACTTCCTTGATTCGATTGTTATTATTCATGTTGATCCTCTTTCTAATCTGGAATTTTTTCGTTATTCATTGATTAAATTATATACGTTTTCGTACATTTATTCAAATAATTATGAAGCTAAGACGCTAATTTTGTTGAACATAACCACTGTAAACAAATCAACAATCCATAAAATAGCAAGACCGGCAAATATCCAAATGATACCTGCTAATATTAAAGCAATATCATTTTCTTCAATACCTTTTAATAAACGATAACCACCCCAAACGATGCCATCAAAAACCGGCAATGCAAAAAGTACTTTCAAAATCCATGGTAAATCATCTAAAGCTCTTATCAAATCTTTCATCTTAAATTTCCTCCTATGATTTTATCAACCTTATTATACACCGGTTAATATAAAATAAAAAAATTACTTGTAATATGATTTAATCATAGAAATAACTGATATTATCAATTTTTTTTGATTATCGTTCCGAAAGTCATTGACAGCGCTTTCATCTTTCGTTTATAATGGATATAGAGTCATACAGAGGTGCAATTTATTGGGTATTTGAACCGTGTTTTTAGAAGATGGACATTCAAACGGTACAAAGAAGGAATAAATTGCCGAAAGTCTACTGAAGTCCAAATCTTTAGACTTGATAATTGAAGGTACACTTCAATTATTGCCATTATAGCGATAATGGAGAGCTGTTGTTAAACAGTTCTCTTTATTTTTATTTGGAAAGGTGGAATAAAATGATCAAAAGTATGAAAATTGGTGATAAAAGATCTTATCAAAGAATTATCACATTTGACGATGTTAAAAAATTTGGTGAACTAAGTTGGGATATGAATGATGCACATTTTAATGAAGCATATACTAAAACAACAATCTTTAAAAAACCAATCGTACACGGTATGTTTGTTGGTTCACTCTTTAGTAAAATATTTGGAATGGAATATCCGGGATTAGGAACCATTTATGCTTCTCAAACACTAAAGTTCTTAAAACCTGTCTATCCCGATATGTTATTAAATGTTGTTGTTACAATTAAAGAAATTATTTTAGATAAAAATAGAGTTATTTTTACAACAGAAATCTTTAATGACAAGGATGAGTGCTTGCTAACTGGTGAAGCAGTACTTTTACCAAGAAAGGAAAAGACACATGAATAAATGGATTGATAAGAAAAAATTTCTAACGTTAATCAAGGATGGACAATCGATTATGGTAGGAGGGTTTTTAACCTGTGGTACTCCTGAAACACTCATTGATTGGGTACTTGAATCAGGGAAAAACGATTTAACGATTATTTGTAATGATGCAGGATATCCTGATAAGGGTATCGGTAAATTGATTGCTAATAATCAAGTTAAAAAACTAATCGCATCACATATTGGAACTAATCCATACGCAGGAAAACAAATGAGTGAAGGAGCTCTTGAAGTTATATTAATTCCTCAAGGAACCTTGATTGAGCAGATGAGAGCATATGGTGCTGGATTAGGTGGTATTTTAACACCCGTGGGTGTTAAAACATCAATTGAAGAGGGCAAACAAGTCATTAACTTATCTGGTAGAGATTATTTATTAGAAGAAGCATTTGGTGCCGATTTGGCTTTGGTTCAAGCGCATCAATCAGATCAATTAGGAAATCTTACTTATGCAAAAACAGCTAGAAATTTTAATCCTATTATTGCGACTGCTGCTGATATAGTAATTGCTTATGTAGATAAAAAAGTTGAAAAAATAGATCCTGAAACAGTGATTACACCACATACATTTATTAAATATCTTGTTGGAGGTCAATTCAATGGATAATATTAAAGAAATCATCGCAAAACGTGTTGCAAAAGAATTGAAAGATGGCGATTTAGTAAATTTAGGTATTGGTGTTCCTTCATTGGTAGCTAACTATATTTCTAAAGATTGTGAAGTCTATCTTCAAAGTGAAAATGGAATTATTGGATTAGGACCTTTAGCAAAAGAAGATGAAATTGATCTAAACCTAACAAATCCAAGTGGACAATATGCTACAATTAAGGAAAATGGCTCATATTTCGATACTGCATTTTCATTTATGATTATTAGAGGAGGTCACCTAGATTTAACAGTCTTAGGAACACTTGAAGTTGATGAACAAGGATCTTTAGCCTCATGGATTATCCCTGGAAAACTTGTTCCAGGTATGGGAGGTTCAATGGATTTAGTAACGGGAGCTAAAAGAGTAATCGTTGCTACGACCCATACAAATAAGGGAAAACCAAAAATTAAGAAAAGATGTAAATTGCCACTGACTGCATTTGGAGTCGTTGACATGATTGTAACTGAAATGGCGGTCATTGAAGTGAAACCGGATGGATTACATTTAATTGAAAGACATCCCGAAGTATCAATTGAAGATATTATTAAAAATACAGAAGCGACACTCATCTATGATGAAGTGAAGCTAATGGAGGTATAAGATGCAAAAAGTAACTCATAGATTAAGACTTGGGCAACACGATGCCCATTATGGTGGTAATTTGGTTGATGGAGCAAGAATTCTTGCTTTATTTGGTGATGTAGCAACTGAACTATTAATTCTTCATGATGGTGATGAAGGTTTATTTAGAGCATATGAAAAAGTAGATTTTTTAGCACCTTTATATGCAGGCGATTTTGTTGAAGTCACAGGTGAGATTATTGAAGTTGGAGCAACATCAAGAAAAATGCATTTTGTATGTTATAAAGTGATTGCTGCTAGACCTGATATTAATCCTAGTGCTGCCGATGTCTTAAAAGATAAGATATTGACAACAGAAGCAATTGGAACATGCATTGTTCCTAAGGATAAAATGAGAGTAAAAAATGGATAAGCTAATCATTACTTGCGCAATATCTGGTGCAGAAGTGACAAAACAAGATAATCCATATGTACCATATACCATAGAAGAAACTGTCGAACAGGCATATGGTGCATATAAAGCGGGTGCTTCAATCATTCATCTTCACGTAAGAAGCGATGATGGTACTCCTACACAAGATAAAAAGAGATATGAGGAAGTTATTAAGGCAATCAGGAAAAGATGCCCTGACGTCATTATTCAGCCTTCGACTGGGGGTGCTGTTGGCATGTCGAAAGATGAAAGACTTCAACCTACAGAACTTCCAATTGAAATGGCTACATTAGACTGTGGAACACTTAACTTTGGTGGTGATGATATTTTCATTAATACTGAAAATGATATCAAGTATTTTGCAAAAATTATGCATGAAAAGCAAATACTTCCTGAATTGGAGTGTTTTGAAAAAGGTCATGTTGATATGGTTTTAAGATTGCATAAAAAAGGTTTTATTCATAAACCCATGCACTTTAGTTTTGTCTTAGGTGTTAATGGAGGAATGACAGGTGAATCAAGAGATTTTCATTTTTTAAGAGAAAGTATTCCGGAAGAGTGCAGCTATAGCGTTGCTGGTATTGGCAGATACGAGTTTCCTTTAGCTGAGCTCTCCATCGAATATGGCGGACATGTTCGTGTAGGTTTAGAAGATAATATCTACATTGCAAAAGGTGTCTTAGCCGAAGGGAATCAAGATCTTGTAAAAAAGGTCGTCGCATTAGCAAAGAAATATAATCGTGAGATTGCATCACCAAATGAAGCAAGAAAAATATTAAAAATACAGGAGAAGGACTATGAAAAAACTTTGTAAATACGGAACTCACCGTGTAATTGAACCCCAAGGCATTTTGCCACAAGCTGCATTTAAGATTGATTCAACACCTATTTGCTATGCAAATGAATGCTTAATTGAAGTTGATACACTTAATATTGATTCAGCATCGTTTCATCAAATCAAAGAAGCGTGTGATCATGATCCAGAAAGAATGAAAGAAATGATTTTAGGTATTGTTAAAACTCAAGGTAAGATGCAAAA
This sequence comes from uncultured Mariniplasma sp., assembly GCA_964566285.1. Taxonomy (GTDB): domain Bacteria; phylum Bacillota_I; class Bacilli_A; order Acholeplasmatales; family Acholeplasmataceae; genus Peloplasma. The sequence goes on from CAZMIG010000040.1 coordinate 4,481, forward strand.
CCCAGTAACAAAAAGTGGGGGTATGCTTATTGGTACCGTTAAAGAAGTTGGAAAAGATTTCTCTAGTAAAGATTTAATACCTGGTGTGAAACTTGCTACACTCGTTTCTCTTTCGCTCACACCGCTCCATATTGATGAAATTATCTCGATTAACATCACGAATGAACAAGTAAAGATTAAAGGACAGGCAGTATTATTTGATTCCGGTATCTATGCTGTTATTCCTGATGATTTAGATGAAAAGTTTGTTTTAGCAGCTTTAGATGTTGCTGGAGCACCAGCACAAGTTAGAAAACTTGCTAAAAAAGATATGACAGTATTTATTATTGGTGCAAATGGTAAGAGTGGTATACTATGTGCTTATGAAGCTAAAAAGCAGGTAGGACCCAAGGGACGGGTTATTGGTCTTGTTCGTAAACAAGGTCAAGTTGAAAATTTACATTCATACCATTTGTTTGATGATATCATCGTAGAAAGTGCAACGAATAGTATTGAAGTTTATGAAAAGTTAGATAAAGCGACACGTGGGAATCTAGCAGATTTAACAATTAATGTCGTTAATACCGAAAATACAGAAATGACTTCAATCTTATGTACTAAAGAATTGGGAACAGTATATTTCTTTTCTATGGCAACATCATTTACAAAAGCAGCATTAGGTGCTGAAGGTATTGGAAAAGATATTACGATGATTATTGGTAATGGATATACTAAAAACCATGCAAACATAACATTAGAAATCTTAAGAGAGAATCAACAATTATTTGATTTATTTATGTCACGTTATGCCTAGGAGACTAACTATTAGAAGTCAAGCATAAAATCTTGCTAAATACTAAAAGACC
>CAZMIG010000041.1:0-4601 GCA_964566285.1 uncultured Mariniplasma sp.
CCCATTTGAAAGGTGTGTTTCCTAAAAACCACAACCTATTTTAAAGAGCCTTTTAATTTTTAAGATCAACCACAACAGGAATTACAAGCGGTCTTCTTTGTGTCATGTCATAAATCTTTTGATTTAGATGATCAATCACAGCTTGTTTCATATTTGGTTCGTTATACAATTTTCTATTAAGTTCAATTTGAACTATTTTTTTCACTTCATTTGATAGTAATGATGTAATTTCTTCATTACCTTTCATATAAATGAAACCTCGAGAAATGATTGTAGGTTCATTCACTAGTTTTTTAGTGAGTGAATTGATTGAAAGAATAACTGAAAATAAACCTTCTTCACTTAATAACTTTCTTTCCTTAATCACCATACTTCCAATATCACCAATACCAGTACCATCAATATAGACTTCACCAAATGTTACAGTACCTGCCATTCTAAGAGAATTATTTGTTAAAGCAGCAACATTTCCATTATCCATGACTAGAATATTTTCAGGTCTCACACCACAATCTATTGCTAGTTGTCTATGATGCTTAAGCATGCGATGTTCACCATGCATTGGAATAAAGAACTTAGGTTTAATTAAACTTAGCATAAGTTTTAAATCGTTTTGACTTGCATGTCCAGAAGTATGTGTATCAGCTAATGGACCGTTAGTAATTACTTCAACATCTAAACGGAATAACTTATTGATTGTTCGATTAACGCCTTCCTGATTACCAGGAATAGGAGAAGATGAGAAAATAACAGTATCGCCAGCGATAGCTTTTATTTGTCTATGATTGCCATTTGCTATTCTTGATAAGGCAGCTAATGGCTCTCCTTGAGAGCCAGTGACCAATAGAGTTATTTCATTAACCTTTAGCCGGTTAACTTGCTCTCCACTCACTATAGTATCCTTAGGAGCTTTGATATAGCCTGTCTGCATACCAATTTCAATTGCTCTTTCCATACTTCTACCAAAAACAGCTACTTTTCTACCATTGAGAACTGAGGCTTCGATAATTTGTTGGATACGATACATATTAGATGCAAAAGTTGCAATAATAATTCTACCGTCTACTCTTGAAAATAACTCATTGATTGATTTTCCAATTTTACTTTCAGATGGTGTAAGCTCATCTCTTTCTGAATTCGTCGAATCAGAAAGCAGGCAAAGCACACCTTCACTACCGATTGCAGCGAGTTTATCGTATTCTGCAGCAGGACCAACAGGTGTGAAATCAACTTTGAAATCACCAGTATGGAACAAGATTCCTTGTTCAGTTCTAAACACGATACCAAACATATCGGGTATCGAGTGATTTAGTCTAATAAATGAAATTTCTACTTTGCCAAAAGTATATTTGTAATGGCTTTTGTATTCTTCAATTTTTGGCGATTTAATATCAGAATGTTCACCAAGTTTATATTCAATCATATCAACTGCAATTCCAGCAGCATAAATCTTTGGAATTTTTACTTTTTTAAGTAAATAAGGGATTCCACCAATATGGTCTTCATGTGCATGTGTCACGAAAAGACCGACAATGCGATCTTCATTTTCAACTAAGTATGTGAAATCAGGGATGACGTAGTCAATACCTAATAAATGTTCGTCGGGAAACAGTATTCCAGTATCTACGATATATATTTTATCGTTGATATCATAGATGTACATATTTTTCCCAACTTCACCGAGACCCCCCAAGGCAAAAATGCCGAGTTCACCGGTTCTGAGTAATGGGTTTTTCATATTAAAATCCTCCAGCAGCGAATATTACACATCTATTGTATAATATATTTCGTAAAAATGGTAGTAGAATACTTAATATGCTATAATATTTTTGAGGTACCGAATGAAAACTATTATCTTTTTTGATGTGGATAACACAATATACAATAATTCATTATGCATGATTCCACTTCAGACAAAAAAACTTTTAATTGAACTCTTTGAAAAAGACAATGTAATTTTAGGTTTAGCTACAGGGAGAGGATTGAAAAAGCTTGATATTATTCAAGATATTTTAAATCTGTTTAAATATAAAGTTTTAGTTAATGGTTCAGTTGTTTATATGAATGAAGAAATTATTTTTGATTTACCCATCAAAAAAGAGGATATTGAAGAAGTTCTTGAAATTGCTAAAATTAACGATTTTAATGTGGGCATGGTTGGTATCAATGATGAAGCTGTCAACTATTTCGATGAACGTGTCGGTAGTGGTATGAAAGTACTTAGAGGTATTAATCCAAGAGTTGATGAATACTTTTATTTGAAAAATAAAGTCTATGAACTTTGGCTATTTGCTGATGAAGAAAAAAAATTATTAGAAATTGCTAAAAAAATGCCTAAATTCAAAGTTTATCCTTGGCACCAGGGTGGTGCAGATTTTATTTATCCAAGCATGAACAAAGCTTTTGGTATAAAAAAAGCAATCGAACATGAAAAAGATTATCAATTGATATGTGTTGGAGATGGAGCTAATGATATCGACATGATAAAAATGGCGGATATAGGAATTGCAATGAGTAATTCAAGATTTATTGATCTAAAAGAAAAAGCCAATCATGTTGCTCCTCATATTAAGGAAGATCAGCTTTACGATTTTTTTAAATCTATTCATCTGATTTAGGACGTATCTTTTCTTGAACATCCTTAATTATTTCTTTTGGAACATATGGTGAAATGTCAGCATGGTGAACAATGAGTTCTTTGATTGCTGAAGAGGAAACAAAGTGGTTTCTTGAAGAAGGAAATAAAATGATTGTTTCAATATTATGATTTATATTACGATTGAATTGATAAAGCGCATACTCATTTTCATAGTCTTGGATATTTCTTAAGCCCCTAATCATAACATCAATGCCATTGCGATGTGCATATCTAACAACTAAATCACTTGTTGATGTGATAATGATGTTTTTAATATCAGTAGTTACTCTTTGAATCATTTCAATTCGTTCTTCAGTTGTAAATGTTGGTTTCTTCTTATAATTATCAGCAACGACCACATGAAGCTCATCTACAACTCTTGCTGCACGTTTGATAATATCTAAATGTCCAATTGTTAGAGGATCAAATGTTCCCGGATACACAGCCTTTTTCATATATATACCTCATTTCAATATTAGTATATCATTAAAAAACAAAAAACAAATACAAAAGGAGATTTAAAAATGAATGTTTATCGTAAAAGTCTAGTCGTTCAACTTATCTTATTTATTGTCTTTTTCGTCATTGGAGCAAATATGATTATCACTTTCTATTTAAGTGATCTCATACCATGGATTGGTTATGTACTTATTGCCGTCTTAGTTGGGCTTGGTGTTGTTGGTTTTAGAATATATCGCAAACCTGATACAAGAATTTCTATTGTCACACAAAAAGAAATGAAAGTTGTGAGATATTTATTATACGGTTACTTTATCGTATATATTCTTCAATTGATTTTATCTTCAATTTATAATGATAATATGGATCTTTTGCAAATAATAAATCTTGCTGCAGGCAGTATATTAATGCTTATTGCTTTATATGGTGCATATATGCAATATAAAATTATTAGAATAAAATAAATGCTTCGGCATTTTTTTTATTTAGAGCCTTATTTACCATAAGCAAGAGAAGAAATGTTATAATTATAGGGAAAGAGGTGTACGTAAATATGAAAACATTAATACAAACTTATACATTAAGTAATGGTGTAAAAATTCCAAAAATTGGTTTTGGAACATGGCAGGTTCCAGATGGAGATGTAGCTTACCAATCTGTCTTGCTCGCATTAAAAAACGGATATCGTCACATTGATACAGCTGCTGCTTACAGAAATGAAGAAAGTGTCGGTAAAGCCATTAAGGATTCAGGAGTTCCAAGAGAAGAAATTTTTATTACAACGAAATTGGAATCTCACATTAAAACATACGAAGGTGCTTTAGAAGGTTTTGAAAAATCAATGAAAACTTTAGGTTTAGAATATATAGACCTCTATATTATTCATGCACCATGGCCATGGAATGAAATTGGTAAGGATTACAGTGAAGGTAATGTATTAGCATATAAAGCATTAGAAAAGGTTTATAAAGAAGGTAGAGCTAGAGCTATTGGAGTTTCTAATTTTTCAACGAAGGATATTGATAATATTCTTAAGCATTGTGAAGTTGTTCCTTCGGTAAATCAAATTGGTTATTTTATTGGACATAATGAACAAGAAACTGATGAATATTGTAAAGCAAAGAATATATTAATAGAAGCTTATTCACCATTAGCTATTGGACATTTATTAAAAAATAATGATGTTATAGAAATGGCTAAAAAATATAAAGTGACTCCTGCACAAATCAGTATTCGTTACTGTATTGAAAAAGGAACTGTTCCACTTCCAAAATCAACACACGAATCAAGAATCATTGAAAATTCAAATGTCGACTTTGAAATTAATCAAGAAGATATGGCATTTTTGGATAAAATCAACGACGATCCTAGAAAATGGTAAGATTATTTAATTAGCTCGCAAATTTGATGATATAAAAATAAAAAAAGCATATGTCATATGCTTTTTTGTTTAGGTATTTAAAATAGGTTGTGGTGTTGTATAGGCTTTAAAAAGGATTGTGGT
>CAZMIG010000042.1:0-3963 GCA_964566285.1 uncultured Mariniplasma sp.
GTTTAATATAACTTTGTTATAATAATAAAGCCGTAACAAATTAGCACAATGGTCCGCTGTCAAAGAACATGAACATTGGAAGAAAGAGAGTGAGTCGAACATGTCAAGATTAAAAGGGCAAGCGCTGATTGAAGCGATCACCAGTTCTTACATTAAAGAAGTTCCTGTTTTCAGTTCTGGAGATACCATTAAGGTATATGTCAAGATTAAAGAAGGAAATCGCGAACGACTTCAGTTATTCGAAGGTTTAGTCATTAAAAGACAAGGCGGAGGAGTTTCTGAAACATTTACAGTTCGTAAGGTGTCTTATGGCATCGGTGTAGAACGTACTTTCCCAGTGCATTCACCATCAATTGATCATATTGATGTTGCACGTAGAGGTAAGGTCAGACGTGCGAAGTTAAATTACATTCGTACATTGTCAGCAAAAGCATCAAGAATCAAAGAAAAACGATAAGTTTGGTAAAGAGGCAATCGCCTCTTTATTTTTTTTGTAAGCGAATGAAAATATTTTCATCTTTTACTTGAAAGCCTTTACATGAAATGATATAATAATTGCATAATAACAAGATTTTGAGGTGGTTTTATGAGTAATGCAACAATTTACGATGTCGCAGGTGCTGCAGGGGTTTCATTGGCTACAGTATCTCGTGTACTTAATAATCCTGAAAAGGTAAAAGAAGAGACAAGACAACGTGTTTTAAAAGTAATAAAAGAGTTGGGTTATCGTCCCAATGTTATAGCAAGAGGACTTGCTAGTAGAAAAACAACAACTGTTGGGGTTGTTATTTCTGATATTACACGTGCCTCGGTAGCTGAAATGCTAGGTGGTATTAGTGATATTGCTCAGAACTATAAATACTCAATTAAATTATTCTCAATTCGTGAAGATATGGATATCATGGATACATTACACGATATCGTAGCTGAACAGGTAGATGGTGTTCTTTATTTAAATGATGAACTATCAGAAGATCGGGTTGACGATATTAAAAAAATGTTTAATAGTAATAGCATTCCATTCGTTTTTGCTAATGTTGTATCTGATGATACTGATGTGCCTACAGTATCGATAGATTATGAAAAGGCTGGCTATGAAATCACACAAGTAATGCTTTCAGATCATCGCAAAAATGTTTATTTATTAAGTACTGCTCGCCGTTATTCTGTCAATGATAAAAAAGAAGCAGGCTATACTAGAGCAATGGAAGAAGTAGGTTTGGAACCTAAGATATTTAGAACCAGTGGTGACACGAATATTAATCGTCAACATTTTTCAACTTTCTTTAGTGATAAAAAGATTGATGGAGCAATTGGTGTTAGAGATTCTATTGCAGTATCATTTATGAATATTGCTCGTGATAATGGCCGAAGTGTTCCTAAAGATTTAGCAGTGGCTGGTTTCCAAAATACAAAATATGCACTTTTATCAAGACCAACGTTAACATCTATTGATATTCCAGTATATGATATTGGTGCTGTTTCAATGCGATTATTAACAAAGTTAATGAGTTCTAAGGATGTGGATAATATTCGCATTATCCTACCTCATTATATTGTTAAAAGACAATCAACTAACTAAATCGATCGAAGATATAAAATAAGTAGAGGATTGAATACCTAAAACAGAGACTTCATGATGGTGGAAAGTGGAGAGAAAACAAAGCTCGAAATACAATTATGTAGATCATCTGATTTTTAAGTGCTAGTAATACTAGAACTAAGGTGGTACCGCGGATTATTTCGTCCTTAGAGTTTCTAAGGGCGATTTTTAATTAAATACCGGAGGAAGAAATAATGAAATTATATGATGAATTATTATGGCGTGGACTCATAAAAGATGTAAGTAATGAAGAAAGAGCAATACACTTGTTAAACGATAGTAAAATTAAATTCTATTGTGGATTTGATCCCACAGGAGAATCTTTAACTGTTGGACATTTAGTGCAAATTGTCAGAATGATGTTGCTTGAAAAATATGGTCATACACCTATTGTTTTAATCGGTGGAGCAACTGGATTGATAGGAGATCCAAGACAAACAAGTGAAAGAAAACTATTGACGCTTGAAGAATCTTTGTTAAATGCTGAAAAAATAAAAACTCAACTAAGTCAGTTTATCGATCCAAATCAATCCATATTTGTCAATAATTACGACTGGATTGGACAAATTGATATGATTTCATTTTTAAGAGATTATGGAAAGTATTTTTCCATTAATTACATGATTGCTAAAGATACTGTCCAAAAAAGATTAGAAATTGGTATTTCCTATACTGAGTTTTCATACATGTTAATTCAAGCCATTGATTTCCTTCATCTTTATCAAACAACAGATTGTAAATTGCAATTTGGTGGTTCTGATCAATGGGGAAATATCACATCAGGATTAGAATTGATTAGGAAGATTGAAGGAGATCAAAATCAAGCAGTTGGTATGAGCTCACCCCTCTTACTCAAAGCAGATGGTTCAAAATTTGGTAAGAGTGAATCAGGAGCACTTTGGCTTGATGCGGATTTGACTACACCATATGAAATTTATCAATATTTTCTAAATGCATCTGATGAAGATGTTGAAAATTATTTGAAGATGTTAACTTTATTAGATAAAGATAAAATTGAAAAACTAATCAAAGCATCTTTAGAAAATCCTGAATTAAGAGAAGCTCAAAAAACGCTTGCTTATGAAATAGTGAAATTAATTCATGGCGAAGAAGCCCTTAATGAAGCAATTAAAGTTACACAATCACTTTTTTCTGGAGACTTTAGTAATTTAAGTATTAATGGTTGTGAAATGTTATCGAAAACACTCGAAGCAATTCATATTAAATCTGAAAAATCTATATTAGACGTTTTAGTTGAAACTAATTTAGCATCATCAAAACGTGAAGCGAGAACATTTATTCAAAGTGAAGCAATCAGCCTTAATAATCAAAAAATAACTGATCTTGAATATATCGTCTCGAAAGAAGATGCTTTATTTAATCAATATGTAATTGCACGTAGAGGTAAGAAAAAGTACGCAATGATTGTTTTCGATTAAGGAGAAATAATGGATATCCTAATTTATAATCCGCTATCAAGAAACGGAAAAAATGAAAAATTTATTCAAAAAGTTGTCGACCATCTTAAAAAAGGTGGTAATGCAGTTGTAAGCTATAATATTCTTGCTATTGATGACGTTGAAGCATTTGCTGCAGGATGTCAGGAAGATGATCGTATTATCATTGTCGGTGGTGATGGAACGATTAATCACCTTGCGAATAGACTTTATGATTTTGACTTCAAGCAAGATCTTTTCATGTATCAAGCAGGAACCGGCAATGATTTCATCCGTAGTTTAAAATCCAAAGAAAAAGTAGTTCCAATAAAAAAGTATATTAAAAAACTACCTCAAGTTCATTATCATGAAAAATCAAGATATTTCTTAAATGGTGCAGGATGTGGCCTTGATGGCTATGTGGGACACTTAGTCAATAATTCCAAATATAAGAAGAATAAATTAAACTATTTTCGACATGCATTTGAAGGTTTTGCTAAATTTAAACCAATTTCTGCCGAAATTACCGTTGATGGTGTTACCTGGAGAGAAGAAAAAGTATGGCTTGCATCTATGATGAACGGAAAATATTTTGGTGGAGGTATGAAAGTAGCTCCACATGCTGATAGAGCAAAAGCAGAAATTCAACTCGTCGTATTAAAAGATATTCCTAAATGGTTACTCATATTAATTTTTCCAACAACATATCTGGGTTGGCATCTCATATTTAAATCATTTGTAAAAGTGTACAAAGGCAAGGAAGTTAAACTTCATTTTGATAAACCCACTTACTTACAAATAGATGGAGATGTAGAATATCCTGTCACTGATGTGAGTGTTACTGCATTTGAGTAAATAAAAAGGGCTGAGTGAAAGAGTAAGATGTTAGTAGACACAAAAAAAAGTCTATTAACATCTTTTTCT
>CAZMIG010000043.1:0-3211 GCA_964566285.1 uncultured Mariniplasma sp.
CATGAATGCATGCGTGAAAGGCATGTGAGTTAACCGTTTCTCCAACGGGCCATTGTGCAAGCGCATATATAATTATACCAATTTATTATAAATTGTCAAGACAAAAAGCTAGGTTTTTTATTCTTTTTGCGTGATGTTTACATTCTTGATTTTACGATTTGAGATTGCTTATTTTTCTAATATATACAAACCATTCATTTATCGTTTGAAATTCTTGTTAAAAATCATTACATTGCTTAGATTTCAGCAAATGTTCAGTTTATTGAAAATTGATATAGATTGCAAACTTAATAGCATTTTTATCAATAATCATTTTATATGTTGATTCCTAAATAACCTTTATATCGCTATATAAGGCGAATATATGGGATTAATGTCAAATATAGTGTTTTACCAATCTAATTTCTATTATTTAATTTTTGGAAGCATATTTACTTTTCACTTGATTTGAATTGCATGAGCAATGATGAAATATAATTTATCTATTTATCATCATTTTTCTTAAATAAACAATCATTAAAACATAATATTATATTAGTAAAACTATAATGTTTTTTCATAGAATTTTGTTTCATATTTGATGTATTGTTTCATACTTACTTTCATAGTGATTTAAGATTGCTTGAAATCTATGTAATTAAGAGAAAGATATACTATAAATATTTATATAAGTCTTGATACAAAAATAATCATCGGACTGATGATTATTGTTGTCTTTATTGATTGTTATTCTTTACATATTGTTAATCTTAATTTCTTCAATCAAAACATAATACTGTTTAATAAACTGTGCGCTTTTTCTTCACCTAATAAGTATTTAACAATTTCATATGCAAAATCATAAACAGCCCCAGCCCCGCGTGCAGTTATTATATTATGATCTCGAATTGCTTTATAACTAGGTAAATAAATACCTTTTGAAATATCCTTTTCACTTCCAGGATATGCAGTAAATGATTTTCCATTTAATAATCCTGCTTGACCCAAAAATCTTGGACCAGCACAAATTGCTCCAATGAGTTTATCATGTTGATTAAAAAACTTTGCTAATTCTTTAATTTGAATATCTTGATTAACAACTTTAGCTACATATTTACCACCGGGAATGATTAAAAAATCATAGTCAATAGTATCAACATCTTTTGCAAACGCATCAACTTTTACTTGTAGTCCGAATGCAGTAATAATATCTAAAGTGTTTTCAAAAGTTATTGTTGTTACATCTAATCCAGCTCTTTTTAAAAGGGCTCTTGTTGTTAATGCTTCACCATCTTCAACATCATGGCTCATAATAAGTAAACCTTTCATTATTCCACCTCTTTGAATAATTTATTAAAAACGATATTTAACATATCAGCACCTTTTTGAGCCTCAAATTTACGATAGGATTGAAAATGGTTTTCCATTCCCATGACATCAGATACTATTTTGATACTTACAATTGGTAGGTTTTTTTGATGAGCAACTTGGTACAAAGCCGCTCCTTCCATATCGAGCAGGCAAGGTTCACCAGTGTGTTCTGTTTTAAAGTAATCACCAGTATATAATTTACTTCCCATTATTTGTGGGATTTTACTTTGAATATTCTTCATCAGTTTATCATCTGAAGTAAAATGAGCGGGAAATCCAGGTACCTGTCCTTTTTCATAACCAAAGATTGACAAGTCAAAATCATGATAAGTTGCACTGTTAACTAAGACTAAATCACCAACTTCAAAGGGCTCAGTTGCGCCAGAAAATCCCAAATTATAGATTGCTTCAACGCTATGACTTGAAAGATATTCAGATAATGCCATAGCAGCATTAACTTTTCCAACTCCAGTTAAAAGAATATCAATATCATTTTCTTTGTAATCTGTAATTTCTTTGATTTCTTCATTCATTGCAGCAACAACTAAAATCATAAACGTTCTCCTAATATTTGCTTAATCTTAGTAACAATTAAATCAACAGCTATATCATGTTTTCGATCATTGGGTATGATGACATCTGCATATCGTTTTGTTGGTTTTATATATTTATGAAACATAGGTTTAACAGTTTTCTCATATTGACTAATGACGCTTTCCATTGATCTTCCGCGTTCTCTCATATCTCTAAGTAATCTTCTAATAAATCTTGTGTCATCATCTAATTCGACAAATAGATTCATGTCAGATAAACCCCTAATTTTCTCATTTTCTAAAATAAGAATCCCTTCAATAATAATTATTGGTTTGGGTTTAACATGTTCAAGCTTGCTACTTCTTGTATACAAGTCAAAATCATAGATTGGTTTTTCAATTGGTTGACCACTCAGTAATTTTTTTAGATGCTTAAAGAGCAGTTCATTATCCAACGAACTAGGATGATCATAATTCATTTTATATCTTTCTTCTAGTGGTAGATGGGTTTGATCTAAATAATAATCGTCATGCTTTAGAATTAAAACATCTTCGAGTCCAGCTCTGTCAAGAATCTCTTGAACAACAGTGCTTTTCCCAGAAGCCGATCCACCTGAAACCAAAATCAATAATGGTTTTTTCATTTATTTTGTTCCCCTTATATTTGACATTCGGGTGCTAAATGTGACTGCAAATCTTCATCAATGATATCATTTAAATCTTTGTGTTTCTTAAACCAGACCACTGCGTATGGACAAGTTGCTACGATTTTATATCCCATTTTTTTTGTATGCTTATATACTTCATGCATCAATTGACTTGCTATTCCTTGACCCCTCAGTGATGGGTCAACATAAGTATGATCAACGACAACTATTCCTTTATCAATGAATGGGAAAGTTGCATTCACAATCATTTTTCCTTCACTATCATTGACATATATTTTATTATTTTCATAAATATAGTTCATTTAACTCATCTCCTCATAATATAGTATATCAAAAATGATTAACATCTTATCATTTTTAAATCTTAAAAAATGTGTGAAATTTTAAATAAAACTAAAATGCATGATATTCAACCACTTTATGATAAGATAGAAATCAAGAATATCTCTTAAAATATGATGAGTAAATGGAAATCCTTCATTTTTAGTATACCACACGTCATAAATTTATTTCTTTTATAAATAGTGGTCGTATTTATAATAAAAAGAGCATTTATTTATAATTTTATATATTTCTTTGGTATAATGAAACTGTAAAATTATTACAGTAGGAGACTAACTATTAGAAGTCAAGCATAAAATCTTGCTAAATACTAAAAGA
>CAZMIG010000044.1:0-3074 GCA_964566285.1 uncultured Mariniplasma sp.
AACTCTATTAAGGGATATATAGACAATTTTACTAGAGGTGTAATGGTGCCGAAAAGACGATCCGAATTTTATACATATATTATAGGTCTTTGAGAGCTTTGTGAAGCTGTTTTATTTTTTTGGTATTGCCCACGTTTTGCCATTCAAACTGTGTGGAGTTACTGTCTTTGGTTGTGAAAATGCAGAATATTATGCGTGGGAAACATATTTTGTTGGAAATATTCTCTACTGCAACCGTTTTTTAATATTTACTATTTACAGTTGTATTTTCAGATTCAGTATAATCTATAATCAAAGCTTCTCTCTTAAATCTATAATGCTATTAACCAAGAAGTGCTATTTTTAACTATTGTATACCACTAACAATGAATTTACTGCTTCTGCTTTCCCATTGAAAAGTGTAGATGAAATAAGTTAATGTTTCAAACAACCTATAGGTACAATCTTAATTCCATCTTCCCTAGTGTAGGCGATTTCTCCACCAGTTATAATCATCAACAAATCTGGTTCTTTCAATTTGTGAGAACTTCTTGTTTCATTTGCTTTTCGAATAAGATCAACAACTTCAAGAAGATGTTTTGCTGCTTCTTCTATTTGCTTTGTCCCCAACTTAAACTCTATCAATGCGAATCTTCCATCATTTAAACGTAGCACAGCATCAACTTCAAGATTCATTCGATCTCTATAATACGACAAATTCCCTCCAAGAGATGATGCATAAACCTTTAAGTCTCTTATACATAAATTCTCAAACATAAATCCAAAAGTTTCAAAATCTTGCGACAACATTTGAGGTGAAACACCTAGAGCAGCAGCAGCTATTGATGGGTCAATAAACATTCGTTTATTCGAACTTCTGATGGAGGTTTTTGAGCGAATTGATGGATTCCATGCTGGTATGTCTTCAATCACATAAAGCTTGTTCAGTGCATTAATATATTCATAAAATGCAGATTCAGACAAGCTGGTGTTTGAATTAACATCGTCGATGATGGTTTTATTCGATGAGATTGTGCCTATATTTCTTGCATATGATCTAAGTAAATATTGAACTTTCAATGGTTCCCTTTTCTTACCATCAACTGCTGAAATATCTGTTTGAATAATATTATCAAGATAAGACTTAGCTACAAGTAATTTGGCAGTTTCTGTTTTTTTAGTTAAACTAGAAGGCCAACCACCCCTGCAAGTTGCATAAATCAAGTTTTCAATGGTTAAATTCGATTTTAATCCATCAATATTGTAATTTTTATCGTTAAATAATTGTTTTAATGATATAGATCCATTTGACTCTTTTGACTCGAATAAGCTCATTGGGTACATCATCAAGCGAGCGATTCTACCTGTTCCTGTATGCATGATTTTCGACTCATCAACAACTGTTGATCCTGTTAAAATGTATAACCCTTCAGTTCTCAAATCATCAACAGATGTTCTAATCGCATCCCATAACACAGGTGCCATCTGCCACTCATCAATTAATCGTGGTTTGTCACCCTCAAGTAACAAAGATGGTTTTGTCTGTGCAGTTAGTAAATAACCCTGGGATTTGTCTGGGTCTTGCAATTTCAAAATACTTTTTGCTTTCATGGATGCGCTTGTTGTTTTACCACACCACTTTGGTCCTGTGATAAGTATGGCACCAAAAGCTTCTAGATAGGACTCAAGTTCACTATCAATATTTCGAACAAGGTATGTTGTATTCATGATATCACTCACTTTCCACTTTATTTTAGCACGTAGACCGTAAATACGCAAGTGTAAATGGAGACTTTTGCATTATTTCAACGGAGACTTTTGCATTATTTCAACGGAGACTTTTGAATGGATATCTAGTATAGAATACTTAAACAAGAACTTCACTATAAATTTAATTAGCACTGGTTGTCATTTCACCTTTCTAATATAGACGCATGAATCATTGATATGGTAAAATAATAACAAAAAATATAAAGTACAAGAAAAAGGTATCACTAAATAGTTTGAATTTAAATGGCTATATTGATCTTGAAGTATCAAATCCAGCGAAATTTATGGTTTCTGGAAATTGCCATGTGATTGTCGGGCTAAAAGAACAAGACAAGAATCAATTTAATAGTACATTTATGGTAATAATACCTAGTTGTTAAGAAAGGAATAAGATAATGAAGTTAGAACTGAATGTAAAAGATGTAAAGTGGTTTGCAATATTTCTAATTTTAGCAGTTATAGAAATCACTTTTGGGTTGATATTTGATGTAGCAGACAGTAATTTTAATTTGAACATCCTTGTTTTCTCAGTTGCTTTGTCAATACTATGGTTGATTATTTCTGGATTAATATTAAAAATGAATCATAGATTGCTTTCTAAAATTCTTATTGCAAATTTAATAACATTTATTTTGTTTAATGTTCTTTCTTTTAGTCGAGCACTTGAAAGCATGTCAAATGTAATTTTTGGTTTTGCATTCATTTTCAGCATTATCACATTTGTGGTTATCTTAATAAAAAACAAATTGGAGAGTCAAATCATCACATTAATAGTATTATCAGTTTACTTTCTTAGCAGAATATTAATGACACTTCTTATTTTGGGTTTTTATGGGTTAGCTTTATAAAAAGAGTGAGATAGTTTTTTATAAATAGACGATCGGGTTGTCCTTATCTAATTTTTCAAGGCCCAAAATGTTCCCACATTGGATAAAATTTGATCGTGTAGAGAAAAAAGCCAACGGATACCTTTTAAAAGGTTCTGATGGTTATTTCTTATATTGTTTTGAAATTTGGTTCTATTTCAATAAAGTGGACAAGATAAGTGAGAGTTTCTTGCTTTGTGTCATACACTCGATATGTTGACTAATAAAATGAATGTCCTCGATATCCTTGGATGACAAATAATTTCAAATCATCCCTTTTTTCCATAGAAGTTCATGATTTGCATTTTTTTAATCTGTTTAAAAAATTACTCATTTCGAATGACTACAAAATCAAAAAGCTATTGAACTTCAATAATCATTCTTAAATTATTAATTACTAAAAAAATGGTGCCGAAAAGATGACCCGAAGTTTATCCACATACTTTGCGGTGTTTACGT
>CAZMIG010000045.1:0-2832 GCA_964566285.1 uncultured Mariniplasma sp.
TGAAATTAGATAAAGATTTATTAGTTAAGTATAGTAATTATTATAAAGGAAATCGTTTGTCTTATTTTCGTAAATCTGTGGAAGAGGTAATTCTTTATGGAAAAAGTATATGAGCTTTATTTAGAACTTCGTGATTCCAAACCAAAAATATGGCGAACACTTCAAGTGAGTCAAAAAATGTCAGTCGCAGAATTTGCATACATTGCATTAGTCTTATTCGAAATGCAGGCAAGTCACTTATTTAAAGTTAATGTGTCCAAAGGTGCAATGCTGGTTGAAGAGTATCGGAAGAAACTAGGTAATGAATTTGATGAGCAATTATTTAAGAAAGAGCATCCAGAAATACATACAATTAGATATAGATATGAATTGCTGGATATGATTGATCCAAAGTTTATCTTTGATAAAGATAATGACATTATTCATAATGTGTGTAAAGAGAAATTAAAACATGCCATTTCAATGATTGGTGAATGTATGGAATTATGGTATGATTTCGGGGATGATTGGTTTATTGATATTAAACTCAAGTATATATTTGATGCAGATGATTCAAATATATTACCGAGTGTAATAGATGGAGAAGGATTTGGCATTATTGAAGACTGTGGTGGCGTTTGGAGACTAAATGATATCATCAAAGCATTTAACAGTCAGAAATCCAAAGCATATCAAGAATATAGAGATTGGTTAGGTATCGATGACTTTGATTTTTCATTATTTGAAATTGAGGAAATGAATCAAAGGTTACAAGTAATTCCAAAAATCTATAAACGCAGCTATGAAGACAAAAAATCACCGACAGATCAAGAAATCGATTATATTGAAAGAAGAAAATAAACAAGTAAAAGACTCCGATGACAGGTATTATTGTTATGGAGTCTTTTTTATCATTCATTATTAAAGTATATCTATGCAACATATTGACAAATGCATAGAATTACTGTAATATATATGCGAGGTGATAAAATGTTCTATACTTATGATGAAGTGATTAAAAAATATAAAAATGATTATCAATTAAAGAAAGCAATTCTAAGAAATGAGATTTTGAAAGTGAAGTCGGGGTTGTATTCTGATAAAGAATTGAGTATGGATACTCCAGAGGTTTTCATCAAGAGACAGGATGCTGTTTTAACTCTACATTCAGCTTTTCATTATCATGGTGTTACAGATTATGTTCCTGATTTTACTTATATTGCTACACCAAGAAATGCATATCCAATAAAGGATAACGATATCAAACAAATTTTTATGTCTGGTAAATATCATTCAATTGGAATAGAAGAATATAATCAAGATGGAAATATTATTAGAGTCTATAATTTAGAACGAACTCTAATCGAATTAATCCGTTATGAATCCAAAATACCTTTTGAAGAATATCATCATGTTCTACGAAAGTTTCGAGACAAAAAAGACAACCTAAATTTCAATAAATTAATGACTTATGCCAAGCAATTCAAATCTTATAAAAAAATAGTTAATATAATCCAAAATTCTATAATGTAAGGGAGCCCAATAAATGAAATTGAAAGATATTGTTGATTCTATACGAGAAGATGGTTTCAAATTGAATCGAGCTAAAGTAAAAGCTTGTCAAGAAATATTCATGATGAAACTATCTTGTTCAAAATATCGAGATTCCGTTTTATTAAAAGGTGGTACTATCATGTATCAACTGACAAAAGAGCAAAGGAGAAGTACTGAGGATTTAGATGTTGATTTGAAGAAACTCAGTATATCGGATCAAAATTTAATTGTAGTATTTAATCGTATAGGTGCAATTGATGTTGGCTTAGGAATTAAATTCGAAGTAATTGTAGATAAGATTACATCCTTAAAACATGAAGCATATGAAGGTAAAAGATTAATTCTACTATTTTCAGATTTGTTTAAGAATACACTTACTTTGAAATTAGACATAGGTGTGCATACCCAGTATCTTATTGAGCAAGATAAATTAATTTTTGACATCACTTACTCAGATAAAGGTATTGAATTGCTTGCGAATCCTGTTGAACAGATGATTGTTGAAAAGACAAGTTCTTTTATTAAGTTTGGTGCATTATCTACAAGAATGAAAGACTTATTTGATATTTATTATCTAATTAAGAATCAAACATACTCAAAACAAAAAGTGGTGGAGTTAATTCACCTGTATTTTGTTAATACTGGCCAAGCGCAGTCTCTGGACCAGTATATTAATTCTATGACTGGACTCCTAAAGTCAGATATATTTATTGGTAATTTTTCAAGAAGCGATAATTGGACTGGCAGCGACATAAACACAATCTTAGAAGAATTAATATTATTTTTTAATGGAATAAAATAAAAAAACATGATTATATCCACACAATCAATGCTTTCCTGTATTCATCATTATATAAATTCATAGTGAAACATGATTCACTGAATGATGTTTCACTAAAGATTCATTGAGATCAATACAATTGCGTGCGTCCCATGTAATTTGCCATAATAAGAGTAATTTATTAAAATGCATGAATTCTATTTAGCTGTTTTTTAATATAGTAATTATTTGCACTTGAATACCGATTCTGCGAAATATTGTTGTATCTACATGATTCATTTTGTGCTCAAAGCACAATCGTATCTAGAAAGCATTTGTAGAGTTGACTAATTAAAATGGCTATGGGATAATGTAAGTAGACATAAAAGTCTAAAAAATAATTGTATTTATAATATGCAGTTAACGTCTAAACTAAGAGCACAAAAGGTGGAAAATGCTTGACTTTTTGTTGTTTTTATACTTCTCACGGTGACCCATTAGTTTGGACTGTCGGTTGCATAGTCATGGCTATGAAACGT
>CAZMIG010000046.1:0-1721 GCA_964566285.1 uncultured Mariniplasma sp.
ATATTTCAAGGTGTTCGATTAGATAACGAGCAGGAATTTACAGAAATTTTACAGAATAATGGATTGATAGTTGAACGTTCATTTGATATGTACACATACCAAAATGTCCGAAGAGCTGGAAATTTAAAGTTTACGATAGATATTTTGGTTTCGAATTTAATTAACTCAAACGAATTTTCATTCTTATTTGCTGAATTGAATCAAACCTTCGAACCAGATCAAGAAGTGTCAGTATCATTTTTGTTTGATAGAAAAAATGAAAGTTTTGAAATATCTTTTGGGTTCGATAATGTTGAAATAAAAGACAAAGAACATAAAGCTAATGTTAAATATTTTTCAAAAATAGACATTAAAACTCCATTGCATAATATGGATCTTTCTTATTTGAGTTATCGCCTTGTTTTGCCGAAAGAAATGGAAGATGTTACCTATATATATAGTAGCAATCAAAAGGCAAAGTTGCTTCTTACAAGTGGAGAAAATATTTTTGCAGTACATGTTATTAAAGGTATATATAAAATAAGCAATCGTCACTTTTATGATTCGAATGCAGTGATAACAGATGATGAGAATAATGTATATGAACCAAACGATATTTTGTACGTGGATCATGAAACAACACTTTACTTTAATGTAGCAACCACCTATGATCTAGCTTACTATGATGTCAATGTTGAAAGATTAAGATTAAAAGATGTTGTTGATGTTAAGAATATCACTTTGGCATCAGGTGAGTTAACCAATCGTTTGGAAAGCAGTGATGATGTTGCATATTATGAATTTGCTTCTTCGGATGTTGACGGATATATTGAATTCAATATTGTAGGTACCAATCAAGATGCTGAATATTGGTTTAGTTCAGAAACTTTAGGTTGCAGCATTTTTCAATCAGGATTGTGTGCAATTTTGGTAAACGCTGATGAATTATTGCAAATTGAATTGAAATCAAGTTTACTTACAGAATATTTAATTACTTATGAATTCTTTCCTTTTGAAAGTGTATCTTCAAACGAAGACAATCCAACAGATATTCAAACATTAACTAGTGCCTTTATTTTAGATGACTCACAACAACATGGATATCTTTCATTTAGTGTTTCAGAAGAAGGCACGTATAACCTTGATCCAGGAGTAATCATTAAATTTTCAAATGATGTAGAAACTTTTGTTTATGATACGGATGATAATTTGTATGTAATAAACTCAGAAGGATTCTTTGATTTATCAGTTGGGGAATACATGATTGAGTTTTATCAAGAAGACGAGTATACTGTTATGCAGCCGTCTATAAACATCATAGGAGATTAAAATTAGATGATTATTGGAAATACTAAAGATTTAAAAAACAAAATCATTTCAAATCCTTTAACCAAAGGAGTATCTTTCAAAGTGCTGGTTTCTCCAGAAGAAGGTTGGGACGGATATGTAATGAGGGTATTCGAGCTTGAACCTGGAGGATTTACTCCAAAGCATTAGCATCCTTGGCCACACATTAATTACATCTTAGAAGGAAACGGGGAAGTGATGGTTGATGGCAAAATAAATTTACTATCATCTGGTTCTTACGCTTACATTCCCGGACATACACTTCATCAATTTCAGAATAAAGGGCAAACCGTATTTAAGTTCATTTGCATCGTACCTGAAGTGGGACACAGTATCTAAAAAAAGGCTCTTTAAAATAGGTTGTGGTTTTTAGGAAACACACCTTTCAAATGGGT